>JBCDFF010000270.1:0-6116 GCA_039178415.1 Bacteroidota bacterium | reverse complement strand
CCAGGATCTGCCCGTCGCCGTCCGCGATCCAGTCGCGCTGGGGCATGAACATGCGGGGCTTGTCGTAGAACGCCTGGTCCTGATCCTGAAGCGTCTGCCGGAGCCACGTCTGGAAGCCCATCTCCGTGTCCGCGAGCCCCGTCTGGTCGGTCATCTTGCGGTAGTGGAACAGCGACACCGCGCGGTCCCACGGGTTGCGGACGATGCAGAAGGTGAACTTCCGGTTCCACACGCCGCGCCCGAGCATCGTGATCTTTTCCTGCGCCGTCTTGTGCTCGAAGCGTGCGCCGAGCGCCTTCTCGACGCTGCTGCCGCCCGTCTTGTTGATGTGGATGAAGACGAACGGCTGAAGGTGGCGCTCCCGGAAGATCGCGGCGCGGTACTTCAACGTCTGCTTCAGAGGAGGCATTTCGAAGGGAGAAGTAAGAGGTAGGAAGCCAGAAGTTGAGAACTAGAGGGAACGAGAAGCAGAGCGATGGCCAAGCCCCACCTCGGACTTCCTATGTCTCACTTCAAACGTTAAGCGTTGGCCAGCGCCATGCGCTCGAACTGCTCGTTGGCGGCGACGAGTTCGTCGAAGGTGCCGGAGGCGGTGAGCGTGCCCTTTTCGAGGAAGAAGAGCTGGTCGCAGGACTGGACCGTGCTCAGGCGGTGGGCGATGGTGATGAGCGTCCGCTCGCCGCGCAGCGCCTCGATGGCCTGCATGACGGCGCGTTCCGTCTCGTTGTCGAGCGCCGAGGTCGCCTCGTCGAACACGAGCACCTGCGGGTTGTGGTAGAGCGCCCGCGCGATGCCGATGCGCTGGCGCTGGCCGCCCGAGAGGCGGATGCCGCGCTCGCCGACCATCGTGTCGTAGCCGTCTTCGAGGCCGTCCTTGATGAAGTCGTGGATGTTGGCGGCTTTCGCGGCGCGGATGACGGCGTCCATGTCCACCGTCGGCTCGCCAAACGCGATGTTCGAGGCGACGGTGTCGTCGATCAGGACGATGTTCTGGGGGACGTAGCCGCAGTGCTTTTGCCAGGCGGGAAGCAGTTCGTCCGTGACCGATTTCCCGTCCACGACGAGCGCGCCGTCCAGGGGGCGCAGCAGGCCGAGGAGGAGGTCGACCACCGTCGTCTTGCCCGAACCCGTGGGGCCGACGAAGCCGACGGACTCGCCCTTGCGGATCGTGAGTGATAGGTCGTGGAAGAGCGGAGCGCTCTCGGGGTAGCCGAACGTCACGTCGCGCAGCTCGACGGCGCTCTCGAACGGAACGGCGTTGTCGCGGACGACCTCCCTGCGGCGGCGGCGCTGGTCGTTGATGGCGTCGCCCTGGCCCTTCAGGTCCGCGTAGATGCGCTCCAAGGCCGCGTCGTTGAAGGAGATCTTCGCCATCGAGATGTAGACCTCCTGAAGGTTCGGCTTGAGTCGGAGGATGGCGTAGGCGTAGACGCCGAGCAGCGGGATGATCTCGGCGACGTTCTTGTCGAGCGCGATGTAGTAGAGCACGATCAGCAGGATGCCGCCGAAGGCGAGCGTCTCCATCGCGTACTGCGGGATCTTGGCGATCACGTTCTGGGTGACGAGCCGCTCCGCAAACGTCCGCGAGGGCTTGCTGAAGCGGTCGAGGAACGGCTCTTCGAGGTGCAACAGCTTGACGTCCTTGACGGCCATGAACGCCTCGCTGGCGATCTTGAAGCGCTGGCCGTTGGCGGCTACGCGCTCTTTTCCCGTGCGGAGCAGTTTGCGTTTTACGGAGAGATAGATGATGCTGTAGGCTCCCCCAAACACCACGAACGCGCCGACGGAGAGCAGCGGATCCACGGCGATCAGGAGCGCGAAGATGAACACGCTCACCACGCCACGGGCCACGAGCACCATGCACGGCTGGAGGATGCCGTTGACGATCTCGTTGACCTCGTAGAGGAGGTTCTTGCCGAGCTCGGCCGAGTTCGTGCGGAGGTAGTAGAGGTAGGGCCGGTAGAGGTACGATTTCAGCAGTCGCATCGAGAGCGAGTGGCGGCGCATCTGCGTGAACCGCGCCATAGCCCACGCTACGAGCGTGTTGAACACGTTGCCGAGCACGAGCAACGTGAGCGTCACGCAGCCGAGCGCCATCAGGAAGCCCTCGGTCGTCGCGAAGCCGAAGTACGTGTAGACCCGCGCCAGCCAGACGTTGGTCTCGACCGAGCTGGGGTCGGCGACGACCTGGAGGAACGGTGCCACCGAACCGATGCCGGCCACTTGCAGCAGCGCCATCCCGATGATGGCCGGGACCAGGAGGTAGACGCGGCGGCGCTCACTGGGCGTGAGCACCTGGAAAAGCTTGCGGTACGTGCCCGTCGAGCGCATAGGAGGGGTGCGGAGGGAGGGTGCGGCTGGAGCGCCGTGGCGATGAGTTGGCGCAATATCCCCAAAGACGACACATCGTTGGGGGGTGCCCGAAAGCTTCACAGCCACAGCTTCACCCCCCACAGCGAAGAGGACGCCAGGCCTCAGCCCGGCCATTTAGCCACAAGACCGGGAACAAACCGGCGACAGCGCACGCCTCTGGACGACGGCGGACCCTGCCTGAGGTAGCGCGGTTCAGTCTCGTGTCCGATGCTGTCTAGCAACCGAATTCCTCCGCTTCGATGAACGCCAAGCAAGCCCACACCCTTCACATTGACGGCATGAGCTGCGACCACTGCGTCCGCGCCGTGCAGAACGTACTCGACCAGGTGGACGCCGTCGAGGTCGAGTCCGTCGTGCTCGGCCAGGCGACGGTGCGCTTCGATCCCGAGCAGGTGGCGTTCGTCGAGCTCGCCGCGCTGATCGAGGAGGAAGGCTACGCGGTCAAGCAGTAACGTCCCATGCGTCCCGCGCCCCCCCCTGCGTTGCGTGAATCGGTCGCCACGGAGGCAGACGACCACGCCACGCCGACTACCGAGATCACGACGGCCATACTCTCGGTTCAGGGCATGACCTGTGCTGCGTGCTCCGGTCGTGTTGAACGCGCGCTCCGTAGGACGCTGGGCGTCGAGGAGGCCACGGTCAACCTTGCCACAGAGCGCGCCTCCGTTCGTTTCTGGCCGGATGCGATTGCGCGCGCCGACCTCGACCAGGTCGTCCGGGACGCGGGCTACGAGGTGATCGACATCGCTGAGAAGAGCGAGGCGGCCACGCCCGACCGCAACGACGCGGAGAAGGAAGCGCGGGAGTGCGAGCGGAAAGCGCTTCGGAGGCGGCTGTGGCTCGCGGCCGGCTTCACGCTGCCTATCGTGCTCCTCGACATGGGTGCGATGCTGGTGCCGCCCGTCCACGAGGCATTGATGGCGCTGCTGCCGATACAAACGGGGCGCTACGTCTTCTTTGCGCTCGCCAGCGTCGTGCAGTTCGGGCCGGGGCTGCGCTTTTATCGCACGGGCTGGGCGGCCGTCCGCCACGGCGCGCCGGACATGAACACGCTCGTAGCGCTGGGTACAAGTGCCGCCTACGGCTATTCGGTCGTTGCCACCTTCGTCCCGTCGATCCTGCCACCGGGCGCGAACCACGTCTACTACGAGGCCTCGGCGACAGTCATCACGCTGATCCTGCTCGGGAAGTACCTCGAAGCGCTCGCCAAGGGCCGCACGTCGGAGGCGATCAGGTCGTTGCTGCGGCTTCAGCCGGATACAGCACGCGTCGAGCGCGGCGGGCGCTTCGTGGAGCGACCCACTGCCGAGGTCGTCGTCGGGGACCGCGTGCAGGTGCGCCCCGGCGAGCGGGTGCCCGTCGATGGCACCGTCGTGGAGGGCCGCTCGTTCGTGGACGAGGCGATGCTGACAGGGGAGCCGGTGCCCGTCGAGAAGTCCGAGGGCGACGAGGTCGTGGGCGGGACCGTCAACCAAGCCGGGAGCTTCACGCTGCGCGCGACGCAGGTGGGGGCCGACACCGTGTTGCAGCAGATCATCCGCCTGGTCGAAGCCGCGCAGGGCTCGAAGCCCGCCGTTCAGGCGCTCGCCGACCGCGTCGTGGCGGTGTTCGTACCGGTCGTCCTCGTGATCGCTGCAGCGACATTTGCGGTGTGGCTGTCCGTCGGACCGGACCCGGCGCTGACGTATGCGCTCGTGGCGGCGGTGTCGGTGCTCATCATCGCCTGCCCCTGCGCGATGGGGCTCGCGACACCGACGGCCGTGATGGTCGGGACGGGCAAGGCCGCCCAGCACGGCGTGCTCTTCCGGCGCGGCGAGGCGCTGCAGACGCTCACCGAGGTCGAGGTTGTCGCGCTCGACAAGACGGGCACGCTCACCGAAGGGCGCCCTACGCTGACGGATGTCGCGGTGGCCCCCGGGTTCGAAGAGGACGAGGTGCTGCGGCTCGTGGCCGCCGCCGAGGCGCGGTCCGAGCATCCCATCGCCGAGGCACTGGTGCGAGCGGCGGAGGAACGTGGGTTCGCCGTGCCCACGGTGGCGGGGTTTACAGCCGAACCCGGCTTTGGCGTGAGCGGGACCGTAGGCGGCCGGGCCGTCATCGTGGGTGCGGACCGGTTCATGGCACAGCAAGACCTCGACGTGGGCGTGTTCGAGGTAGACGCTGCACGCTTGGCCGACGAGGGCAAGTCGCCACTCTACGCCGCCATCGATGGACAACTCGCTGCGGTCCTGGCCGTGGCTGACCCGATCAAGGACAAAACGCCCGAGGCGATCCGCGCGCTACATAGTCTCGGGTTGCGCGTGGCGATGGTGACGGGCGACAACGAGGGCACTGCGCGTGCGGTCGCGACGCACCTCGGCATTGACGACGTGCGCGCAGAGGTGCTGCCCGCCGACAAAGCCGACGTGGTGCGAGCGCTCCAGGACGAACACCGCCGCGTCGCCTTCGTCGGGGACGGCATCAACGACGCGCCCGCGCTCGCGCAGGCCGATGTGGGCGTGGCCATCGGGACGGGCACCGACATCGCCATCGAGGCCGCCGACGTGGTGCTGATGGGCGGCGACCTAAACGGCCTCGTCCGCGCGCGGTCACTCGCCCGCGCCACGCTCCGCACGATCCGACAGAATCTGTTCTGGGCGTTTGCCTACAACGTCATACTGATCCCCGTCGCGGCAGGCGTGTTCTACCCGCTCACCGGCACCCTGCTCTCACCCGTCTTCGCCGCCGCCGCGATGGGCCTGTCGTCCGTGTTTGTTCTGGGAAACGCGCTCCGATTGCGCCGTTGTTCACCCGCCTCGTAGGGCTGCTGCACAAGATCCCTAACCGATATGCTCGACAGTGTTGCGTATTGCGTGTTGCGTGTTCACAGGCTGCTGGGGCGAGGCTGTCTAGCTCGATCCGATACGCAACACGCAACACGAACCATCTGCCGTGACGCCGAACAGGCCCGACTTGCTTTGTCATTCCACTAGCGCCGTGTCCGATCCCGTTCTTGCCCGCCTCGAACAAACCGTACCGCTCCCGCCGCACGAGAGCACGGGCGAGGTCTTCCACGACCTCGTGAGTTGCCTCGTCGAGCAGCAGATCCACTACCGAAGCACGAAGCACGTCTTCGCGCGGGCGCTGGAGCGTGCAGGCCTCGTCCGCGTCACGCCGACTACCTTCGGCGCGTTCGAAAGTGAGGGGCTCGCTGACATACCGTTGTCACGCCAGAAGCGCGAAGCTCTGGCATCCACCACGGCGTTCTTCCAAGAGCACCCGGACATCGAATGGGCAGCGCTCTCCGACGGAGACGTACGCGCGACGCTGAAACAGTTCCGGGGCGTCGGCATCTGGACCATCGACATGGTGCTGCTCTTCACGCTGGAGCGCCCCGACGTCTTTCCCGTTGACGACTACCATCTCAAGCAAATCATGGGCACGCTCTACGGCATCGAGCCTGGGAAGGGACAGAAGCGGCGGATGAAGGACGTCGCCGAAGCGTGGCGGCCCGAGCGGTCGCGCGCCGTGCGCCTGCTGCTCGCCTGGAAGGAATGGCAGCGCGAACTCACCCGCTGATTGCGCCGATGGCCAACCTCACACCGCAGCGCTCTGGGACGGCCGACCTCGCCTTGATGGGCGGGGGCATCCCGCCGTGGCTCTTCCGGCGGATGACGACGCTCAGCCTGCACGTCACGGAGGCTATCGTCGCGGACTACGGGACGCAGGGCTTCCTGAAGCGGCTCTCCGACCCGTTCTGGTTT
>JBCDFF010000269.1:0-6124 GCA_039178415.1 Bacteroidota bacterium | reverse complement strand
TCGAACGCGGCCTGCTTCTCCTCTTCGCTATCTCGGAGCACTTCTAGAAATGAGGTCAGGCGCTCGCGAAGTGCTCGATCTCGTAGCAAGCCCAAGTCTCCCGAGGCGATCAGCGCGTCCAACGACCCCGTAACCGGATCGTACGTGGAGGTGAGGGAGATCGACTCGACGTAGGCGTAGACGGAGTCCGGGGGCATGCCCGCGATCGCGTCGTCCGAGAGCGTCGCCAGGTGTTGGTACAGGGTGAGAAACCTGGCTGAGAGGTCCCGGATGCGCTGGACCTCGGCCTTGTTGAAGGCGAAATCTTCCCGCAGGTC
Organism: Bacteroidota bacterium; assembly: GCA_039178415.1. Lineage (GTDB taxonomy): Bacteria > Bacteroidota > Rhodothermia > Rhodothermales > Rubricoccaceae > JBCBEX01. The sequence continues at coordinate 5,807 of JBCDFF010000269.1, read as the reverse complement.
TTCGAGGACCAGCCGCTCCCGTGCCCGCGCGTCGCGGTCGGCCCACCACGCGTTGAGGGCGACGGCGGTGAGCACGCCGAGCACGACGATGAGGTACTCCGCCCCGAACCAGCGCAGCTTCGGCCGCCAGTCCCAGCGCGGCCCGGTGACAACGGGGGCGTCCGGCGGTTCGGGTGGCGGAGCATCCGGGGACGAAGGTGTAGGGCTGTCACTCATCGGTTCAGTTCGGCTTCAACCTGCTCGCGAAGATCGGCGGCGCTCTGTCGCATCACTCGCCGTGAGCCAGCGGTCAACTCGACGTACCACCGGAGGATGACCAGCCGTCGAAACACGACCGGGTCGCTGTAGAATGCGTCGAGATCCAAAGGGAAGGGCGTTGCCCACTCCTCCGGGACCGTGATCAAGTCGGTAGTGCCCTCATCCGAGTCCTGGGCGTCGAACTCTGGGCGGTAGACTGCCAGTTCGCCCAGGTGGCGAATCCGGATGGCCTCCCGCTGGATGCCTCCCTGGTCTACCTGGCGCAGCTGGTCGTCTACGTACTCGCGGGTGACGTCGTAATAGGCAACGATGGCCGATACGAGAGCATCATCCTGGATCGCACCGAAGTCTCCTGAGGCCATAAGCGCCTCCACCGTTCCGAGTACAGGCCGCGGCGTAGCGAAATAGCCCACATTCGCCAACCAGGCCTCGACAGAGTCGCGAGGGGGTCGCTCGGGAAGACCAAAGGAGACGATCAGTCGCTCGACGGCCCCCCCCGTGAGTGCGTCCATACGCGCGTCCCGCTCGGTCATGATGCGCTCGGTCTCGCGGAGATCCTCGACGAGTTGCAGCAGGTAGACCTGCTCACGCGTCGCGTTCTGACGCCCCTGCCACCACGCGTTGATGCCGACGGCGGTGAGGACGCCCAGCACGACAATGAAGTACTCGGCGGCAAACCACCGCAGCTTCGGCCTCCAGTCCCACTTCCTCTGGGACATCGCGGGCGGCGGCGGGTCGGGCAACAACGTGGTTGGGGCAGACGGTGAGGGGCCCTCGGTTCCAGGCTCTTCAGGGGTAGGGGGAGGCGTCATGGGGAGGCATCAGGTGCTCAACTCAACGGCGAGCGCGGCCGTCAGCTGATCGACAGCGTCGAGGGCGGTGAGGTACGCCTCGCGCTGGCCGCGCTCAATATGGGTGATCCGATAGTCGAGCAGATTCATGAAGTAGGTGTCCACCAGAAGCGCGTCATAGTCCCTCGGAGTGGCTCGTTCCCACTGTACGATGTCTACGAAGTTGGCCATGAAGAAGGGCCAGTAGTTCTCCAGCACAATCTTCGGCTGTATCTGCCTCGTGTAAAACTCGACGTTGGCAAACTGATTGTCGTACACCTCGATGATCTGGGCGCGCAACGCCCTGTTCCGAATCAGGGATAGCCGTCCTTCCTTCAGTTGCTCGTACGGTCCTGTCTTGAGCCCGATGCCAACCGCTCCGTACATCCGCCCGAACTTCTGATCGAGTCCAGGATCGTAGGGGCGTCCGGCCTGAAGGTGGTCGCGAAGTTCGGTGAGGTCCGATAGAGCGTCATCGAGCCGGTCCCGGCCTTGGATCAGCTCCGCGCGGTCAGCGGCGAGAGACTCCTGAATCTGAAGAAGGAGCGCGCGTTCCTCGGCGCGGTCCACCCTAGACGCATTCCAGTTGTTGACCTGAAGGCCAATGAACACGCCGAGCACGACGATGCCGAGTTCGAGCGCGACGGCGAACCAGTTCTGCTCGCGCACGGCCTGCGAGAGCCGCCCGAGGATCGTCCACGGCCGCGTCGCGTTCACAGGCGTCGCATTCTCAGGCGGCGAGTTCTCGGTAGGGTGGGGCTGCGGGGTGTTCATGCTTCGGGCGTATGCGTTCGGTAGCGCATCAGAGGGTCAGGGCTTCCGTTGAGTCTCCGGAGCTGACCGGACCTGCGCAAGGGTGGCCTCTGCGATCTGGGCCGCGTTCTCCATCGCGGCCAGTTGGCCGTCCAGTTCTGCTCCTGGACGTGTTTGAGGACGCGGCGAAAGATCATGGCGCGGCCTCTGGGTAGGGCGGACGCTCCATTCCCTCGAGATGGTAGTCAACGCGGCGGCAGTTCTGCTCAAACGTCCGCTCAGCGTTGAGGCGGTAGACGAGGCACTCGGCCCAGCGGGTCATGACCATATTATCCTGCCTGTACTCTCGCAGCCGCTCCATGTTTGCTCGAAATCGGGGCCGTAGCCGCCCGTCTGCGTCGTAGAAGATCTCCGGCCCGGCGATCACGCCTGGCAACACTTCGTCTTCCACGAACGTGATGTACCGAACGTACTTCTGGCCGATTCCATCCAACTCCGAATAGAAGTACGTCAGGTCGAACAGGGTGACGGGGTCGAACAGATCGGCGAGTTGCATTTGCTCGAACGGCGACCACGTGTCGGGCGCCGTGTCTGACCCTTCGAGGCGATAGACGAAGGGCGGGGGTCGCTCCCCACGCTCGTACGCAGCCTCCCAGTCGGATAGGCCGCGCCTGATCTCATCGGTGAAGCGGTTCTGGACGGCGACGGCATCGCTGAGGTTTGTGCCCAGCGCGTCGATGATTTGTCCCCGCTGCTGCTGGGCGAGGCGTTCGGTGTTCCAGTTGCCAAGTTGGATGCCGAGGAACACGCCCACGACTACGATCACGAAGTCAATCGCGACGGCGATCCAGTTCTGGTCCTTGACGTGCTGGGCGATGCGGCGGAAGAGCATGGGGCGAGCGGGTTCAGTCAGGAGGCGGGAGTATAGCGGTCAGCCACAACACCCTGGGCCTCGGTAGCTCCGAGCGTGCTGGTGTCCAGCGTGGCATCGAGCGCGGCGAGGCGTTCCACATGCGCAGCCACGTCCACGCGCAGGAGTACGAGCGCCGCGACGGTCGGTACGACGGCCATCGCGGCAAAAATTTGGGGTGGCGACAACACGGCTACGAGCGGCCCCATCATCGCCGCGCCGGCGACCAGGCCGAGGTTGCCAATCGCCATGTAGAGCGAAAACTGCACGCCCGCGACGGGCTTCCAGCAGAGCGCCATGCACATGGCAAAGAAGGCAATCGTGGCGAGGACCTGCGCCGTCATCCAAAGCAGCAGGTACGCCTCGACGACGAGCGCCGTCTGCCAGATCGGCGCTGCCATCGCCATCGTGACGGCCACGATCACGAGCACGAACATCGCCGCACGGACGGCCCGCGCGCGGCCTAGCCACCGCACCAGCCAGCCGCCGCCCACCATGCCGACGAGACCGCCCACGAGCGTGCCGAGTGCCTTCGCATTCGAGAACGCCGTGTCGGTCCACCCGAGGTGCTGCACGGCGAACACCGGCCCGTAGGCATCGAACAGCCCCTGGTGGAGCAAAATCGCGAAGCCCGCCGCCGCGGCGAGCAGGCTGGCCGGGAGGAAGAACACGCGGCGGAGGCTCCCACCGATCTCGCGCCAGCCGTCGAGCTGGAGCGCCTGCGCCTCGGGCGACGCCGCGCCTCGCGTCCACGGCAAGAGCCGCTCGTCGGGGCGTTCGCGGACGAAGAGCGGGAAGAGCATAAACGCCAGCGTCACGCCCGCCGCCACCGTGAGCGTACCTGGGAGCCCCACGACACTCAGCAGCCACGCCCCACCCGCTGACGTGCCCGCGATGCCGAACACCTTGCCGCCCCACATCAGCCCGTTGGCGAACGGCTGCTCATCGAGCGGCACCACGTCGATAGTGAGCGCGTCCGTCGCGATGTCCTGCAGGGCAAGGAACAGGCTGCCGCCGATCATCACGGCCGTGAGCAGGCCGAGGTTGGCGAGCGGGTCCGGCACGAGCGCCATCGCCGCGTAGCCGAGGGCGGCCCCGAGCGTCCCGGCAAGAATCCACGGCCGCCGCCGTCCCATCGCCAGGAAGGTGTAGCGCTCCATGAGCGGCGCATAGAGCAGCTTCAGCGTCCACGGCAGCACGGACGCGCTGATGAAGCCGCCGATGGCGGCCGGCGAGGCCCCCTGCGCTGCGAGGTAGGCCGGGATGGCGATGACGAGCAGCCCGTACTGCACGCCCTGCGCGACGTACATCGCCGTGACCATCGTGAGGCGGAGCGGGCGGCTCTGGGTGAGCGCAGGAATCATGGGCAGAGGCAGCAGCTTGGGTTGGGTGCACGTATAGTGCGATGACACAGCAACTCTGGCGGGTTCGGCACCATGGCACATGTTGCGTGGTGCGTATCGGATCGAGGCCAACACGCACTACGCAACACATCCGAGCGAACCCGTCGGATATCCTGTGCGCCAGCACTAGTATCCGGTAGGCGGCCCATATCGCTGTTGCACCTACGTCTCCAATCCTTGCGCCTGCGTCACATGCGACGATAGAAAAGCGGGCGCTGCTGCAGGCGACAGCGCCCGCTCGGGCAGACAAGCGGGCCTACCCGCATGCAGGCAAGCCGGTCATGCGTCGGCCTTGTAGGCTTCGAGTTCGATCTCGATCAGCAGCTCGGGCAACGCAAGGCCTTTCACTTCGAGCCAGCTTCCCGTGGGGAACTGCGTCGTGTAGATCGTGCTGCGGTAGGCCGCCGCTTCGAGGAAGCCTGCCATGTCGGTCGTGAAGACGTTTTCTTTGACGACGTCGTCGAAGGTGCAGCCGTAGTGGGCGAGGACCGCGCAGAGGTCGGCGTAGACGTTCGCCATCTGCTGCGCGAGGTCGCCCACGGCCGTCGGGTTGCCCGCGTCGTCCATGCTCACAGCGCCGGAGACTTTGATGGCGTTGCCGATGCGCACGGCATGGGTATACCCGTAGGCCTTCTCGATGGCGGGGCGTAGGTGGAAGTAGTCAGGCTTGCTCATGATCGCGTACGAGGTTGAGGGGAGACACAGGGGAGGCCGCACAGAAGGCGTACAGCTCTCGGTCCGCAGTATCCGGCAGACGACGCGCATCGCTGTTGTATCTGGGTCTCCAATCCTTGCGCCCACGTCACATGCGATGTCTGAGTGAACGCATGTGGCTTTCTATGGGCCCCGCACCACAGAAAACGGGCGCTGCCCCAATCGACAGCGCCCGCTTGGAACTTAAAGAGGGAGCGCGACTCAGTACGCCCGCGCGAACACCACGCGCTGCTTCGACGGCTGGCCGGTGAGCATATCGACGCCCTTGGTGGGGTCGTAGTGCGGGTCGGACTCCAGCGGGAGGCAGCGGATCGTGGCCTTCGTCTCTTCCTTGATGCGGGCCTCCGTCTCGGGCGTGCCGTCCCACGGAGCGAGCACGAAGCCGCCGCGCTCGATGGCGGCCTTGAAGTCGTCGTAGGTGTCGACGGTCGTCGTCTTTTGGGCGCGGAAGTTCTCAGCGCGGGCGAAGAGGTTGGCCTGGATCTGCGAGAGCGTGTCCGTGACCACGTCGGCGAGTTGGTCGCGGGGGACGCTCTCCTTGCCAGGCTCGTCGCGGCGGGCGAGTTCGACGACGCCGTTCTTCACGTCGCGCGGGCCGACGGCGAGGCGGAGCGGGACGCCCTGCACCTCGTACTCGTTGAACTTCCAGCCGGGGCGGTAGGCCTCGCGGGCGTCGGTCTTGACGCGCACGCCCGCCACGCGCAGTTCGCGCTCGATCTCGGCGACCGCTTCCATCACGACCTCCTTCTCGCCGTCCTTGCGGTAGATCGGCACGATCACGACCTGCGTCGGCGCGAGGCGCGGCGGGAGGACGAGGCCCTGGTCGTCGGAGTGCGTCATGATGAGCGCGCCGATGAGCCGCGTCGAGACGCCCCACGAGGTCGCCCAGACGTGTTCGAGCTCGTTGTCCTTGTTCTGGAAGGTGCAGTCGAACGCCTT
>JBCDFF010000268.1:0-6134 GCA_039178415.1 Bacteroidota bacterium | reverse complement strand
CCCTGCGCCGAGGCGCTGCCCGGCGGCGTCCGTGCCGTTCCACGTGACGGTGTGGGTCCCCGATGCCATCGGCGCATCGACGAGCTTGGCGACCTGGCGGCCGAGGAGGTCGTAGACCACCAGCGTCACAGCGCCCGCCTCTGGAAGGACGTAGCGGATCGACACCGAAGCGGTCGATGGGTTCGGGTAGGCGTCGTCCAGCGTGAGCCGGTTCGATATGCTAGGCGGCGTGACCGGCTCGCTCGTGACGGGCGTGAGGCCGCCGCCCTCCTCCGCGATCACGAAGCGGTTCGGCGCGACGTTCTCGAACACGTCCTCCATGCCCGACGGCCACGCGATGGTGAGCCGGTCGATCTGCGCCGCGTCGCCGAGGCCGAAGTGGACGACGAGGCTGCTGTGCCCGTTGAACGTGTTCTGCGCCGATACCTCGCGGGTGAGCGTCTGCGCGACGCCGCCGATGGTGACCTCGGCGCGGAGGACGGCCCCGAGGCCCGCGCGGTTGGAGGTCGTGCCATCAAGCTTGAGCTTGAGCCAGCCGCCGGGCGCGTCGGCTTCGCTGGCGTTGTTGCGGTAGAGCTTGTTGGCGAACGCCGCGCCGAAGGTGACCGGTAGCACCGGCACCGCAATCAGATCGAGGTCGCCGTCGTTGTCGTAGTCGCCTGCTGCGGCGCCGTAGATGCCCATCGTCAGATCCGAGAACGCGCCGGTCTCGGTGAAGGAGAAAGTGGGTGCGCCGTTGTTCCGGTAGAAGCGCGCGGGCTGCCCCTGCTCGTTGACGACGAAGACGTCGAGGTCGCCGTCGTTGTCGTAGTCGCCCCAGACGTTGGCGAGCGAGGCGTCGCGGTCGTCCACGAGCGTGCCGCGGCCGATGGGCACGAAGGTGCCGCCGTCGTTGCGGTAGAGGTCGTTTGCAAAATTTCCGTAGTTGGTCACGTAGGCGTCGAGGTCGCCGTCGTTGTCGTAGTCGATGACGTTCCACGTCTGGCCGTCGCGCGCCTCGTCGAGGGGGTCGTCTTCGATGCGTTCGAACGACGCGGTGCCCGTCTCGGTGAGAAGGTTGCGGTAGAGGAAGTCGCGGGCGATGGTGCCGTTCGCTGGGCCGCTGCCGATGAAGAGGTCCTGGTCGCCGTCGGTGTCGTAGTCCATCCAGCGGCCGACGGTGTACGGCGCGAGGCCGTCGGTGATGGGCGTGTCGTCCACGCGCACGAAGCCGCCGTTGCCCACGTTGCGGTAGAGCGTGTTGCCGATGGGCTGAGCGGCGGGCAGGACGAACCCCGCCGGGTGGGCGATGAAGAGGTCCACGAGGCCGTCGTTGTCGTAGTCACCCCAGGCGCACGACCAGCCGCGCGTGCTGGGGTCGCCGCCGAAGCCCGCGTTGGTGGCGGTCGCGCCGCTGATGCGCACGAGGCGCCCGTCGTCGTTGCGGTAGATGCTCGACACGGGCGCGCCCGCCGTGCAGGCGTCGAGGTCGCCGTCGTTGTCGATGTCGGCCCACGACTGCCCGCTGCTCGCTGGTAGGTTGTCGAGGAGGTCGCCGGCCTCGGCGGTGCCGAGTAGGTCGGTGAAGGTGCCGTCGCCCTCGTTGCGGAAGTAGCCGCCTGCGAAGGCCGTGCTGGGGTTGCCGAGGTAGAGGTCCAGGTCGAGGTCACCGTCGATGTCGACCCAAGTGGGGCCGTACGAGAAGACGCTACGGGCGGTGATCGCCGGGTCGTCGACGAGAGTAAACGGCTGCGAGGTCGTCTGAGCGAGGAGGCCGGGCGCGAGGAGCACCGCGAGCGTGAGGAGGTAGCGGAGGCGAGGCATGAGCACGCAGGAGGTTGGTGAACGAAGCGTGACCCAGGCTCGGTCGCGCACGCCGCACAACACCTTCGGGAGTCGTGAGGGAGGCATGAGGATCGGCTGAGGAAGCGTGCACACGTCCGTTGGGCTTCGGCTTCCGACCGCTCGCCTCCCCTTCCACGCCACCTCGTCGTGCAAGGCCGTAGGCTCCAGCATCACGATCTGCGGCGCTCGTTTTCCCATGCCTGACTTCGCTTCTATTCCGAGTTCGGAGGCCGTTCTTGTCGATGGCTTTCGCCTCGACGGCTGGACCGTGCGCCCGCGTGCCCACGAGTTGGTGCGCGGCAGCGAGGTCGTCCGTATTGAGCCGAAGCCGATGGACGTGCTCGTCTGCCTCGCCGGTCACGCCGGGCACACGGTCACCCGCGACGAGCTCTTGGAGGCGGTCTGGCCCGACGTGTTTGTGTCGGAGAGCACGCTCAGCCGCTGCGTCTCGCAGCTCCGCAAGGTCTTCGGCGACGACCCGCATGCGCCCCGCGTGATCGAGACGATCCCCCGGTCGGGCTACCGGCTTATCGCGCCCGTGGCGCCGCTCGCAGAAGGCGACGGCCTCGCCCCAGCGTTCGAGAGCGGACTCGATGGCGTCATCACGCTCGGCATCGCGCCGCCGCCGCCGTCGCAGCCGACTGGGGTCAGACCCACCACGCCACCGCGCCGTCGAATCGGGAGGCAGGGTGCCATGCTGGTCGGAGTCGTCGCCGTCGCCGTGTCAGCGTTGGTGCTCAGCGGACGCTTCGGAGGCCAAGCTGCCGCGCCGCTAGCGGTCACGCCGTTCGACCTCGAACCGGGCGTCGCGTCGAGTGGCGCGTGGTCACCCGATGGCAGCCGTGTGGCGTACGTCCGCCGCACGGACGAGAGCGCGCGTCCGACGGCAGCCCTGTTCGTCCGCACGACCGTGGACGCGCCGCCGCTGCGGCTGGACGACGGCACGGCCTACGTCGCCGCGCCTGCCTGGTCGCCCGACGGTACCGAGATCGCGTTTGTCCGCTGCGCCGCCGAGGGGTGCCTTCCCTACGCGGTGCCTGCGCTCGGTGGGCAGGCGCGCCGCCTCGCCGACGTGCCCGTCAGCCCCGCCGGGATCGCCTGGCTGGACGAGGCGACGCTCGTCGTCAGCCCCATCCCTGCCGATGGAGAACCGACCTGTCTTGGACTGCTCGACCTCAAATCCGGTGCGCTCGAAACGCTGACCGCGCCCCCGTCAACGACCCTCGGCGACTGGAGGCCGACCCCCTCCCCCGACGGGCGCTGGCTCGCCTTCGAACGCCACACAGCAGCAGGCGGGCAGGACCTCTATCGTCTCGACCTCGCCACTCCCGACGCGCTGCCGGAGCGCCTCACCCGCGACGACGCGCACATTGCCGGGTTCACGTGGACGCCCGATAGCCGCGCACTCCTGCTCTCATCCAACCGCGCCGGCGTCTACGCGCTCTGGCACCTCGACCTCGGTAGTCATGCACTGTCACGCGTGTCGAACGTCCCGACGCGCGACCCGGGGGGCCCGGCGCTCGCGGGCAACGCCCTCGTCTTCGAGGAGTGGCTCTTCGAGATCAACCTGTGGCGCTATGACCTCGCCGACCTCGACGCTGAGCCCGAGCGGCTCGTCGCCTCAACGATGTGGGACATGCACCCAGACCGCAGCCACGACGGGCGGCTCGCGTTCGTGTCCAACCGAAGCGGTCCGCCCGAGTTGTGGCTTGCCGAGGCCGACGGCACGCGCGCACAGCGCCGAAGCCAGTTCGAGGGCCCCGCCGTTGAGTCGCCCCGGTGGCATCCGGACGGAACGCGGCTCGTCGTGCAGACGCGCCAGGACGAACGCGCCGTGCTGATGCTCCTCAATGCCCAAGGTGGCCCGGCGCGACCGCTCACCGTGCCGGACGCCGATGCGCGACACCCGCGCTGGTCCCGCGACGGCACGCACGTGCTCTTCGCGTCGAATCGCGGCGGCACGTGGCACCTCTGGCGCGTCTCGGTCGAGGACCGATCGCTGGCGCGCATCCCGGGCACGGCGGGTGTGATCGTCGGAGCCGAGGGGTCGGGCGGGGCGCTCCTCGTCGCGCGCTACGGCGAGCCGGGCCTGTGGCGCATCGCCCCGGACGGCGGCGAAGCCACGCCGCTGCTGCAGGACCTCGTGGATCCGCTCGCGTGGACCGTTGCCGACGACGCGCTCGTCTACCTCGCGCAGACGGGCGACGGCCAAGCGCTCGTCCGGTGGGAGCCGGGCACGAACCAGCGCATCGAACGAGCGCTCCCACCGCTGCAGCGGCTACCCGGAACCCCGGTGCTCACGGCATCGCCGGACGGTGCCACCGTCGTGCTTGCCCAGGTCGATCACATCGAGAGCGACCTCGTGCGCGTGGACGGATTCGAGTAGCTCGCCCTTCGCGGATGCTTCGCCTCGGTTGGTCGATCATTTCGGGCGCAGACGGTTGGCCGGCGGAAGGCGGCAGGTTAGATTTCGTGGACCCGCACCCGGCGCGGGTCGCCTGCCTGTCCTCCCACCGTCAGCCGTACCCCGCCGTGCCCACGCTCCCGACCGCCACCGCCCCTGGCCGCGTGCCTCCGCCCGACGGCGCGCCCCCCCACACGAAGTACCTCTTCGTCACCGGCGGCGTCACGTCGTCGCTCGGCAAGGGCATCATCTCGGCGTCGCTGGGACGCCTGCTCGAAGCGCGCGGCCTGCGCGTCACGGTCCAAAAGTTTGACCCCTACATCAACGTGGACGCGGGGACGATGAACCCCTACGAGCACGGCGAGGTCTACGTCACCAAGGACGGCGCGGAGACCGACCTCGACCTCGGGCACTACGAGCGCTTCCTCGGCCGCGAAACCACGCAGGCCAACAACGTCACGACGGGCCGCGTCTACTCGGGCGTCATCCAGAAGGAGCGCGCGGGCGAGTACCTCGGCAAGACCGTCCAGGTCGTCCCGCACGTCATCGACGAGATCAAGGCGTGGATGCGTGCCCTCGGCGACACCGGCAACTACGACGTCGTCATCACCGAGATCGGCGGCACGGCGGGCGACATCGAGAGCCTGCCCTACCTCGAAGCGATCCGGCAATTTGCCCTCGAAGTGGGCCGTCACAACGCGTCGCTCGTCCACCTCACGCTCGTCCCCTACCTCGCCGCCGCGGGCGAACTCAAGACGAAGCCGACGCAGCACTCGGTCAAGCAACTGCAGGGCTACGGTCTCCAGCCCGACTTCCTCGTCTGCCGCACCGAGCACCCGCTCGACGACGGGATCCGCCGCAAGATCGCGCTCTTCTGCAACGTGGAGCCGCGCGCCGTCATCCAGTCGCTCGACGCGGAGTCGATCTACGAGGTGCCGCTGCTCCTCCGCGAGCAGAGCTTCGACGACGTGGTGATCGAACGCCTCGGCCTGACCGAGTACGCTGCCGCAAGCGACCGCGTCCTGACGGAGCCCAACCTAGACGGGTGGGTCGACTTCCTGCGGCGGCTCAAGAACCCCGAGACGAAGGTCCGCGTGGCGCTCGTCGGGAAGTACGTCGAGCACCAGGACGCCTACAAGTCGATCTCGGAGAGCTTCATCCTTGCCGGAGCCGCGCACCAGGTGCAGGTCGAGGTCAAGCTCGTCCACTCCGAGAAAGTCGATGCTGGAAACGTCGGCGAACTGCTCGGCGACGTAGCGGGCATCCTCGTCGCACCCGGCTTCGGCGACCGCGGCATCGAGGGCAAGATCGAGGCGGTGCGCTACGCCCGCGAGCAGGGCGTACCGTTCTTCGGCATCTGCCTCGGGATGCAGATGGCCGTCGTCGAGTTCGCCCGGCATGTCTGTGGCTGGGAGAATGCCAACTCGACCGAGTTCGACCCTGAGAGCCCCTACCCCGTCATCGATCTGATGGCGGAGCAAAAGGGCATCACGAAGAAGGGCGGCACGATGCGCCTCGGCAACTACACCTGCCGCCTCGACGACGCGGCGCGCGTGCGCGGGATCTACGACGCCGAGAGCATCCTGGAGCGCCACCGCCACCGCTACGAGGTCAACAACGCGCTGCGCTACAAGCTGCGCGAGCACGGCATGCGCTTCGCCGGCGTCAACCCGAAGCGCGACCTCGTCGAGATCATCGAATTGCCCCCGGAGCAGCACCCGTGGTTCGTCGGCGTGCAGTTCCACCCGGAGTACAAGACGACCGTCGAGACGCCGCACCCGCTCTTCGTGGCCTTCCTCGCCGCCGCCATCCGCCACGCCGAGGCCGAGGGCGAGCTCGCCGCCCCGCGCGCGCCGAGCCGCACCCGCCCCGTCCGCCGCGCCTCCGCCCGCCTCCCCGTCGAGGG
>JBCDFF010000267.1:0-6159 GCA_039178415.1 Bacteroidota bacterium | reverse complement strand
GGCGTCCGGTCGTCGAAGAACTTGCGGCAGGCGATGTAGCCCGCGTCTTCGAGCTTGCGCGCGTGGACGGACAGGTTGCCGTCGGTGAGGTCGAGCGCGGTCTTGAGGTCGGTGAAGCTCATCGTCCCGCCCGCGGCCAGCGCTGACACGATGCCGAGGCGGATGCGCTGGTGGATGGTCGTGTCAAGGTCGGGCGCGAACGGTGCTGCGGCGTCCGAACGCGGCGCGCGGCGGAGCTTGTTATTCGATCTAGGCATAGGTAGCGGTGGCTTTGAATATGGTCATGTCGCTCCACAACGAGATTCGGTGTCATCCTGAACTTGGTTCAGAGCCGAAGTCAGGCGAAGCCAATCTCTGGCGACTCAGATTTCACGAAGCATGGCTGAGATGCTGAATCAAGTTCAGCATGACAAGATTTGGGTGGATAGAACAGAGCAGGACCATCAGGTTGGGTCAATCGAGTGAGCGGCGTGGCGGAAGAGCCATGCGGCCGTGAGAAAGAGCACGACGAAGAACCCCGTGAGCCCGAGCAGTTCGAGTACGCCGCTGTAGGGGCGGCCTAGCCCAGCGACGACCGCGACGAGCCCGATGCTGGCCTGCACGAGCGCCATCGCCACGAGCACCACGGCCATGCCGCGCGCCCGGAACCGCGCGACGAGCGACCCGAGGAGGCCGAGCGCGATCACGCTGAGATAGAGCAGATTGGCCGGGTCGCCATCAGCCCCGATGATCCCGACGCCGAGGCTGACGACGAACAGGAACAGCGTGGAGGCTAGAGCGAGGCCCAGACCAGCGCGATGAGCAACACGTGACGAAATGGAGCGCATCAGGACGTGGGCGGCAGACGAGCAAATTCGGAGAGGGCGGTAAGACGATCTGATGTACTTATAACTTCGCACTTCAAACGTCCCTATCCGCCGTACTTGCGGGCGACGAGGAGGCCGAAGACGATGTGGAGGCCGCCGAAGCCCGTCGCGAGGTAGGCGTCGCCCCAGGCGGCGGGGCTGAGCAGCGCTAGTGCGCCGAGCGCGAGGAAGCAGGCTCCCATCAGCGGGACGAGCCGCACCGAGAACATGCCCGCCGAAGCCACGCCGAGGCCGTAGCACAGCAGCCACACGCCTGGCAGCAGATGCCGCGTCGCGAGGGCGTCCACGCCATCGAGGCCGAGGCCGTCGGCGTCGTAGTACATCCCCGACCCGTAGTTGTCGGACGCGAACAGGCCGCCGGTGTCGAACGCGTAGAGCGCGAGCGTGAGCAGCACACCCACGCCGACCGCGGGCGCGAGGCCGAGCATGAACTTGCGGGCCTGCCCCGCGAGCAGGTCGAGGCCCTCGCCGCGCACCTTGTGCACGAGGAAGGCCACGCCGAGGAGCACGCCCACGACGGCCTCGGCCGCCCACACGCGGAGCCACCCGGCGACGGTCGGCTGCTGCGCGGCGAGCCAGGCCGCGACCAACGCGGTCACGCCCATCGCCACGCCGCCCCAGCCGGGGACGGCGGTGAAGCGCGCCGAGCGCTCCATCGTGGCGCGGATGAAGCGGAGCTGGGCGCTCGCCGCCTCGTGCGGCGGCGGGCCAGGCGTTGCCCCCCGGCGGAGGGGCTTGCGGTCGGGACGCGTCATCGAAAAAAGGTCGGCCTACAAGAACTTTGTGATTCAAAGTATAAAATCCTGATTCGATGCGCAAGAGCTTTTTTCCGCCACGGGTTCAGCCGCTCGACACCGCCACAGGGCTAGCCCTCGAACCGCACCCCACGCAGGACGTCCACGAGCGCGTCGCGCTCCGTGTCTGCGGAGCCGCTGGCGACCAGCTTGTAGCAGTTTCCGGCTTCGCAGCCATAGACCATCACGCCATGCCCCTCCTCGAAGTCCATGTCACGCGCCGAGTCGACCTCGACGTTGAGGACTGGTGCTGCCGTTGAGGTGAGCACGATGTCGGAGTGAGCGGCGGTCTCGTCGCCACGCGCCCACGCAGCCTGCCGCGCCGCATCGAAGTAGGTGTGCACTTCGACGACGAAAAAGCGTCCGGTGGCCTCGTCTACGAATGAGCACAGGACCAGGGTCGGAGCCTCCGGGGTGCCCTCTGGCGCGACGAGGTGCTGGTTATCCGCGAAGCCTTCCGGTACGGTGATTGCCAAGCCCACCAGGTCGGCCTGGCAGGACGGAGACACGGGGTCGTCCCCGGCAAAGGCGGCGGGGACAAGGAGCAGGGCGAGGGCGGCTACGCAAAAACGCATCGGACGACAGCAGAGGGTGACGAGGACCCCGTGGTGTCGTCCGATGCGCACGCCGCTTAACGAGCCGCCGCTAGCTGGCGCGCGTCGCCTCCTGCATCTTGAAGACGGGCACAGCCGCAGCAGCTCCGAGGAAGGTTGCGACGAGGTAGACCCATAGTCCGCCCATCGTTGCATTGTCGCCAGCGATGGTGTCTACGAGGATCGGGCCGATGGCCACGGCCGGGTTGAACGCGCCGCCCGAGATGGGCCCGGCGGCGAACGCGCCCACGAGCACCGTAAAGCCGATAGCGAGGCCATAGAACGAGTTCCCCTCGGTGCCCTTTGAGACGGCCACATTGAAGATGACCAGCATCAGCGCGAACGTGAACAGGAACTCTATCAAGAAGAAGCCAGCTAGCGTCGTCGATTCAGCAGGCGCGACCTTGAGCGTCTCCTCCAGGGTGGCGCTGACCACGAACGCAGCAACGAAGGCACCTACGACCTGCGCGATGATGTAGGGGGCGATGTCCTTGGTCTCGTGGTTGCCGCTAAGCCAGAGGCCGACGGTGACCGCCGGGTTGTAGTGGGCGCCGGAGACATGACCGCCCATGTACACCATGACCATGAGCACGCTGCCGATGGCGAGCGGCGCAAACGTGCTGCCGCCGACCACGGTCAGGCCAATGGTGAGAACGAGGAAAAACGTGCCGATGAATTCGGTGAGGTAGGCGCGCATAGGAAAAAACCGGAGGATGGGGGTGGAAACACTCCCAAGCTAGAGGTTCGTGCTAGTGCGTGGCTGTGAAATCAGTGGGGCGTTCGGGCGCGTCTTCAGGTACATCAACGTTCCCTAACCTTCTGCCCACATGACACAGGGCATGTTGGAATGGTGTGTGGAGGCGGCAGAGCCGACCCACCGCCTGGCTCCCATGCCCGCTTGCTCTCCCCTGGCGCCTCCGTCCACCGCGCGCCTCGTCTTCCTGGATGTGGCGCGCGCCAGCGCGATCCTGCTCGCGCTGGCCTCGCACGCCCTGCGCGAGTTGGAGGGGTGGAGCCTCCTACCGCAGGTCGTCTTCGCTGGGACGCGGCTACTCACGCGGGGCGCGACGCCCCTCTTCCTGGTCCTCTTCGGCATCATGCTCTAAGTGGTCTACGCGCGGCGCGCCGAGCGGGACAGCACCCGGGCGCTGGTCCCGCGTCTGCTCGTACGCAGCGCGCAGTGCTACCTCGGCTACCTCGTGGTGATGACCGCGCGCGTGCACACGGGCGGCATGACCGCCACGGAGGGCACCTGGGCGATGCTGCTCATGGGCAACGTGTTCTTCGGCAACATCCTCAAGTTCTACGCGGTCGCGTTGCTGCTGGTGGTCCCGCTGCTGTCGCTCCGGCTGCGGCACGGCGTCGGAAGCGTGCTCGCCGCGGGGGGGCTTACCTGGTGTACCGCGACTGTGCTGGGGGGCCTCCCACCTCCACCGCTCCCGTGGGGCCAGTTCGTCCAGTTCATTGCTGGATTTGGCGGCGTCGGAGCACCAAGCCTGATGCACGGCCTCGTGCTCGTGAGCCTGGGCATGGTCCTCGGACGGTCGCTACGAGGGAACGTGCCTCGGGGCGATACCCAGACAGCCATCGCACCGTTTCGGCGAAGGCTCCTCGTGGTCGTTGCTGGAGCCGGGGCCGTGTGTCTCGGCGTTGCGGTCGCGTGGGGGCCGAGGGAGGCGCTTAGCGCGCACGTCTACGGCACGCTGCGGTCGCTCAACCATGTGGGCTACTTCGCCGCGGGCGCGCTCACCGCAAGCGCGATCCTGCTCGCCTGCTCTCGCTATGACTCGGCGCGGCTCAGCCCCATGCTCGCTCTCATGCTCAGTCCGCTGCTCGCGCTCGGCCGCCACGCGCTCTTTTCGTTCACAGCGGGCAACGTCCTGCTCATCGTCGGAGCGCAGATGTTCGCCCCGTCCTCGCTGGCAGGAACGATGGCGATGGTCTTGCTCTACCTCGGCGCGGTGGTCGCGATGACGCAGGCCTACAGCAGAGCCCAACCACGCGTCCGTGAGAACTGGACCGCTGCTGTGGACGGCGCGCGCAACGTGCCGGCCCTGAGCGCCCTGATGCGACTCCGGCCTGGAGAAACGGGTCGGTAGCAGAACGCGCGACGCGGCAGGGCGGCGCGTGCGATCTTGCAGCGTTCTCCAACCGCCGGTGTCTATGTTTGCTCGCCTTGTTTCCCTTGTTCTCGCGTTCGCGGCCCTCTCGCTTGCGGCGCAGTCGCTCCAGGCACAGTCGCTCCAGGCACAGTCGCTCCAGGCGCAGTCGCTCGCGGATCTGGCCGCGCAGGCGTCCGACCGCGCTGAGGCCTTCACCCTCGGCACGACCGCCGGGGGCCGCGCCCTCGACGCCGTCGCGATTGGCGCAGGCGACCGCGACGAGAAGCCCGCGCTGCTCGTCCTCGGCGGCATCGAGCACGACGACCGCGCGAGCGCCGACGCCGCCCGCGCCTTCGCCCGGTTCCTCGTCGAGAGCGAGGCCGACTCCGTCCGCGCGCTCCTCGACCGGGCGACGGTCTACGTCGTCCCTGCACTCGCACTCGACGCCCACGCCCGCGCCGACGGCCTCCCGGGCAACGATGCCCCCGACGACGCCGACCGCGATGGGCTCACCGACGAAGACGGCCCCGACGACCTCGACGGCGACGGCGTGCTCCGCTGGATGCGCGTGCAGCACCCCGCCGGCATGTTCGCCGACCCGGACGATGAGGACGCCGAGCCGCTCCTGCTGCGCGAGGTGGACGACGCCACCGGAGACCTAGGCCGCTGGCTCCTCCGCCCCGAGGGCCGCGACAACGACGGCGACGGCATGGGCGACCCGCACCACATCAACGAGGACGGCGCGGGCGGCACGTGGCTCACGCGCAACACCACGTACGACCACGAGCCCTACACCGACAAGCACGGCCGCCACCCGATGGAGGCCCCGGCGCTCCGCGCGCTCGCCGACTTCGTCTTCGCGCGCCCCAACATCGTCGCGGTCTACACCTTCTCGCGGGTGGACAACATCCACTACTTCGCCGAGATCAAAGGGCCGCCGCGCATCGGTCGCCGCTTCGCCCCGGACTCCCTCGCCCACGAGGCGACGACGGACGCCCTCGGCGCCCTCGCCCGCTACACCGGCACCAGCACCGAGCCGCCCGGCCACCTGCCGAGTTGGGCCTACTACCACCTCGGCCGCTTCAGCTTCACCGCCCCCGCCTGGGCGTTCCCCCCCGCCGACTCGACCGACACCACAGACACGCCCAGCCGCCACGACCTCGACCGCCGCGCGCTGGCCTACCTCCGCGCCAACGACCCCGACGCCGTCCTCGACTGGACCGAGGTCGAGCATCCCGACCTCCCCAACCGCACCGTCGAGGTCGGCGGTCCGGCCCCGTTCGCACTTACCACGCCGCCCGCCGATAGCGTCGCGGCGGTGCACGACAATGCCACCACGCTGCTGTTCGCCCTCGCCGAGCGCCTGCCGCAGCTGGACGTCACGGCCCGCGCCGAGCCGCTCGGGCGCGGCGTCCACCGCGTCACGCTCACGGTCCGCAACGGGGGCGACCTGCCGACCCACGCCGTGGCCGGCCGCCTCGTACAAGCGCAACAGCCGATCCTGATCGAGACGGACCTCGACGATGGGCAGACGCTCGCGGCCGGCCGGCCGAAGCAGCAGCTCACGGCCCCGATCCCCGGCGGCGGCAGCGCCGAAGCCGAGATGCTGATCGTCGGCGACGGCACCGTGACGATCACTGTCGGCTCGCCCTCCGCTGGGGTCCAGACCGTCACGCTCGACCTCGATTGATTTTTATTCCCATGTCATCCTGAGCGAGCGAAGCGAGTCGAAGGATCTGCGGGCCAGCTTCCAGGCCACAATCCTCAGCATCAAGGCGCGACATAGATCCTTCGACTGCGCAGC
>JBCDFF010000266.1:0-6194 GCA_039178415.1 Bacteroidota bacterium | reverse complement strand
GTCCGGGATCATCTTCGTGATCTCGATGGCCTTGTCGAGCGGCACACCCATCACGCGCGCGACGTCCTTCACGACCGACTTCGCGCCCATCGTCCCGTAGGTCACGATCTGGCAGACCGACTCGCGGCCGTACTTCTCCACCACGTAGTCGATCACCTTGCCGCGCCCCCGGTCGTCGAAGTCGATGTCGATGTCCGGCATCGAGACGCGCTCGGGGTTGAGGAAGCGCTCGAAGAGGAGGTCGTACTCCAGCGGGTCGATGTTGGTGATCCCGAGGCAGTAGGCCACGATGGAGCCTGCCGCCGAGCCGCGCCCCGGCCCGACTGACACGCCGAGGTCGCGCGCCGCCGTCGTGAAGTCCTGCACGATGAGGAAGTACCCGTCGAAGCCCATGCTCCCGATGATGCCGAGCTCCAGGTCGATGCGCTCGCGGACAGGCTCCGGGACCGTGCCGTTGTAGCGCCGCTTTGCGCCCTCGAACGACAGGTGGCGGAGGTACGCGCCCATGTCGCTGCCGAATGGCTCGGGCAGCGGAAAGTGCGGCATCAGGAGATCGCCCATCGGGATGTCGAGCGCGCACTTCTGCGCCACGGCAAGCGTCCCGTCGAGCGCGGCGTCGACCACCTTGGCTGACGAAAAAGCGCCCTGCGCGACGCTGTCCGCGAAGGCGGATTGCATCTCCGGGATCGACTTCAGGAAGAACTGGTCGTTCTCGAAGCGCATCCGGTTGGGGTCGTGGAAGTCCTTCCCGGTCTGGAGACAGAGGAGGACGTCCTGCGCCTCCGCGTCGGCCTGCTCGACGTAGTGCACGTCGTTCGTGGCGATGGTCTGGACGCCGTACTTCTCCGCCCACTTGACGAGGACCGCGTTGCACTGCCGCTGCTCGGGGATCGCGTGGTCCTGGAGCTCGATGTAGTAGTCCTCGCCGAACAGGTCGAGCCACTCGCGGAAGACGCGTTCGCCTTCCTCTTCGCCTTTCTTCAGGATCGTCTGGAGCACCTCGCCCTGGAGGCAGCACGTCGTGGCGATGAGACCCGCGCGGTGCGCGCGCAGCGTGTCGCGGTCGATGCGCGGCTTGTAGTAGTAGCCGTCGGTGTAGCTCAGGCTAGAGAGCTTGATGAGGTTCCGGTAGCCTTCGAGGTTCTTGGCGAGGAGGACCTGGTGGTAGCGTGTGCGGTCCGACTTGTCGCCCATGCCCGAGGGCGTGACGTAGAACTCGCACCCGATGATGGGCTGCACGCCCGCCTTGTTGCAACTCGTGTAGAACTCCGGGACGCCGTAGAGATTGCCGTGGTCCGTGATGGCGAGCGCCGGCATGTCCATCTCGGCGGCGCGGCCCACGAGCCGCTTGATCCGCGCGGCCCCGTCGAGGAGCGAGTATTGGGTGTGGCAGTGGAGGTGAGCGAACTCCGGCATCGGGTTGCGCAGTCGTCAGGGTGGGAGAGAGGCAGGGCTTCCCAAAATGACGGCGCGGCAGCCCGAGGGCAAGACGTGTGGATAACCAGACGATTGGCGATGAGGCTACGCGGCGTCGGCGAGCAGCGCGGTGCGAAGCTCGGCGCGGCGGGCCTCCCATTTGGGGCGCGTATCTCTGGTGTAGAGGTCGAGCCAAAAGTGTTCGAGCACCTCGTTGAGCGCGTCGGCGTCGCCGAATAAGATGCTCGCGTCCTGACCAACGGCGGTCGCGCAAACGAAGCGTTCCGGCCAGCCTAGACGCTTGGGAATAGCGTTGAGCACGGCTAGCAGGTCCTCCATCAGCACCCAGTCTCCGCTGTCAGAGATGTTGGCACGAACCGCACAGCCCTCCGCAGCGATAGCAAGGTCGACGGATGCGTCCTCGTGATACGGCAGGTAGACCTCTCTCCGAAGCCAGAAGGACTCCCTGTCGAAGTGCTGGTGGCATGCGGTCAACTGAAACGGGCAGGTGACAAGCGTTTCCGTTAGGTCTTCGATCAGTTCGTGATAGTGCGGCGGCGATTCCCGCTCCGTGTCGAAGTAGTAGAGGAGGTTGAGCGCTCGAAGCGCATCAATGGCGCTGTGCGGAGTCTTCCATCCATGCAGCGGGTCCTCGTCGTCCCGTGCGCTTCGCTCAAAGTCGTAGAGGTTGCTGTACGCGGCGTTGAGCGCCTGAGCGGAGGGGACATGAGGAGCAAGCCCTCGGTCGTACATCGCTTGGAGCACATCCAGCGCGCTCCAGTCGTGCCGCCACCAATGGAGCCTACGCAGGGCCTCGGCGCTGAAGACCTCAACAGCCTCTGCTAGCAGCGTTCGACCACGCAGACCGCCGTAGCGAAGGAGGCCGTACGCAATGGAGTAGAACTCGTACGGTCGTCGTTTGACGTCGGTGACCTCCAAGAGGTCTGCGGTGTTCACGAGGGTATCGACGATCCGATTACGCAGCGTAGGGTGGCGAAGGGCGAGGTCTGCCAGCGTACGGAAGGGGGTGCCTACAACCGGGCGTTCGTCCAGCGTAGGTAGCAACGAGGCGAGTTGCTTTTCGGCGGTGGCGAGATCGTCGTACTGCACGAAGCGTTCGCGCAGACGTAGGAGGTGCTCGCGTTGCTTCGGAGTGGGGTCCGGGACAGAGCCGCCCGCCTCCACAAGGCGATCGTAGAGAGTGAGGGGAAGTTGAGCCAGCGTGTGTTCGGAGAAACGCGGCTGGATGACCCACAGCGGATCAAGGGTGTTCCAGTGGGTATCCAGTAGGGTCCACGCTTGGGCAGCCAGGGCCTCATCGCGTTGAATGAGGACGAAGAGCGCAGAAAAGGCCGAGAGACGCTGGTCCTCCGACTGGGCATCACGTAACAGCCGCTCGATGGCGGTGAGCACAGCAGGCGTGGTGCCCTGCGTCGCCAGCCAACGGAGCATGGAGGCATCGTGTTCGGGCGCAAGGTGTGTCAACGCGCGGACGAAGATGGCTTCCCAGTCTGGCATACGAGCGCGTGCTAGTTCGTCGACGGGCACGCGGCGCACCTCTTTCTGCGGGTCGGCAGCAAGTCGGTAGAGAAGGGGACGGAGCCGATTTGGAAGCGCGCCGAAGTAGGAGCCTAGGCGATGGGCCGCCCATCGTCGTGCTTCAGCGTCGGCGTGGGTGGCGAGGCGTTCCAGTTCGGCGAAGCCTTCCGCATAGCCTTCGTTCGACAGCGACCTGGCGACGTCAACTCGCATCCGGTAGTTGTCAAGTGAGAGGCGTCGAAGCTGGGCTACAAGCTCTTCGGGACGCGGAAGACCGGGCGCATTGAGGTGGGTCAGCAGATCATACAGAGCCTGCTCGTGCGCGACGATTTCTACAGCGTCGGACGAGCATGCGGTGCCTAGAGACGGCTCCGGGCTAGCCATCAGTCTACACGGTTCTATGAGAGACAGTCGCGGCCAACAACGCCACGGAGATGATCTTCGAAGAGCGCTCGCACAACGTGTTCGCCTCTCAGGATCGCCCTGAATTCCGCGACGGCCTGGCCGTCACGAGTCTCGGCAGGGATGTCGTCAAAGGTCAGGAGCACCTCCAGCGCGCGATAGTGCCGGACGAGGCTGTAGAGCGCGGTGAACTCGCGGCCCCGCGTGACACAGCGATGCGGAAGTACGGAGAGCGCGGGCGGTCCGATGCCGTGGAGTTCAGATCCATGCAGTTGAAACCATCGTCCTCCCCAACGAGCGCGAACTGCGGTCCCGAAGAACGCCGCTGCGTGCCACGCGAAGCGCACCGCCGGGTGCTCGTCGGCGAAGAGGGCGTCAGCACGGGCGACCAGCGTAGAATCGGCGATGACCTGATCGAAGAGTGCAAGGCCAGCAACACCGTCTTCTGGGGCGGGAACGCCGAGGAGAGCAGCGACCACGCGGAGGGCATGCTCGGCACGCGCCTCGATGTCGGCGTGAGCCGCTTCGAGGGCGTCTCGGTGAAGACGATCCGCTTCTTCCTCCTGCTCCTGGATGATCTCGATGTAGGGGCGTCCGCCCTCAGGGGCTCGTCGCACTTCCTCGGTGACGATCTCGGCGGCTCGTAGCAGCTTAGCCGGTAGGTCCTTTTCCTTGGGCGCAGGGGGCGGCACCGGCTCGGTCTCCCAGTTTCGTGCCAGCGTGCGCGCGACGGGCAGCGCCCGGGCTAAGGCGTCGCGGATCGCGGCAGCAGCGCGGAGGTTGGTGGTGCCAACAAAGCCGGTAGGCTCCGAGGGAAGGACCTCCCAGTAGTCTCCCAGAGGAATGGTTGCATAGCCGAGCCGCTGGCGGGTTGCGTTGGCGCGGTGCAGCCGGTAGTACAAACGGAGTGTCACGGTCTCTTCGAGCGCGAGCCGAGGCACATGCAGGTGCGCCAGGAATGCCCCGGCGGCGTTGCGCTGTAGCCGGAGCACAGCTTCGTGCGCGGAGGTGGGCGCGAACGTAAAGCGAAGCGCTGTGTGCTCAGCCTCGTTGCCGGCGAGCATAGGCTGGCCCACGACCCGCCACGCTTCGCTCAGCGTCGTAAGCCAGGAGGGTAGATCAGGAGGTGTCCACTCCGGTGAAGTGACGCCGTCACGGAGATCGGCATTGCCCGCGACTGCCTCCGCTACGGCTCTGAGCACCGTCGCGGCGGCCTCGTCGGAGTAGGGCGCGGCGTAGCGGACAACGAAGGTGAGGGGGCCAATCATAGCGGGCAGGTGGACAGCGTCGCGAAGGATGGTATCGTCCCAAACGATCAGAGATGAAGCGGGACACAGGAGCGCGAAGCGAATCGGAATGGGGCCAGGTCATGCGCATCGAAATTGCGCCGCTCCTCGCTTCTCGGCGGGATTGGAGATCGCGACAGCAGGCGTGTATCATCGGCCGGCCCAAGCGGGCCCGTATCTCCCCCAACCCACCTCGTCACCCTGATGACCTCCCTCCGATGGCTCGCGTGCTCCGCGCTAGCCGCCCTCCTCCATGTTGCCTCACCGCATGCGAATGCGCAGTTCACTCAGGACTGTAGTGGTGAGAAGACCCTCCAGTTTTACGCGCTGAGCGCGCCTTACGACTTCGTCGTGGACGAGAAGCTCTACACGTTCGACTGCGGCCACTACATCGTCTTCCAGAGCGACGGCAACCTCGTCGTCTACAACGGCAACGATGAGGTCCAGTGGGGCCTCAACGAGATCAACTCCGACTTTGGGCGCAACACCGCGGTGCGATTCGAGACGCCGGGGCGGCTCGTCGCCTACGCGGGGAGCGATGTCACGTGGTCCACCCTCGACCCCACCACGACAAGCGTCTACGATCAGTATGGGAGCCTCCAACTGGAGTGGTTCTACGGGCGCCTGGTCCTCGGCTTCTTTGAGGCCGATGAGCCGCGCGTCATCTGGTCCTCGGACGACCCGCCGTCCGAGCCCGAAGTGCCGCCGACGGACCCACCCACCACGCCGACGAACTGCCCCGAGCCGCCCGCGCCGCCACCGCCTCACTCCTACGGCGACGTGCACATCCGCACGCCCGACGGCCTCGCCTACGCGTTCCAGGCCACCGGCGAGTTCATTCTCAGTCAGTTTTCCGGAGGTCTCGTCCTCGCCCGCCAGGAGGCAATCCCAGGCCGCCCGCACGCCAGCATCAACACGGCGGCCTCAATGCTCGTCGAGGATGACGTGGTTGGCTTCTACGCGAAGGACGCGCCGCATGTCACCGTCAACGGCAGCGCGGCCACAATGGACGGCGACCGGATGGGTCTCGCGGGAGGCGGCTGTCTCTATTTACTCGGGCAGCGTGGTGAGAAGCAGCGCTACCTCGTCGTGTGGCCCGGCGGTGACTTCTCGTCGAGCGTCATCATGAACACGTCGAACGGCATCGTCAACATCGGCGTGGCGCGCGGCGAAGGGGCCTCGTTCACCGTCGAGGGCCTCCTGGGCAACCTGGATGGCGATCCGTCCAACGACCTGACGACCTCCGGCGGCGAGGTGCTCTCGTCCGAGGTGAGCCACAACGACCTCTACAGTCGCTTCGGCGTCAGCTGGCAGATCGATGCCGGCATGGCTCGGTACTTCCGCTACGCATCAGGCAGCTTTGAGAGCTACCGCTACGACGCGAGTCAGGTGCGCCAGGCGCGCACCCTTGACAGCTTCACGCAGGCGGAGCGCCAGGCTGCCCGCGAGGCTTGCCGCCGCGTGAGCGAAGGCGACCGCACCGTGTTCCGCGCGTGCCTCTACGACGTGGCTGCGACGGGTGACCTCTCGTTCGCAGACCTCGCCGCGACC
>JBCDFF010000265.1:0-6238 GCA_039178415.1 Bacteroidota bacterium | reverse complement strand
GCCTACTTCGGCGAGAAGCAGGGCACCAACCGCCCCGGCCAGGTCGACGACGGCATCGCCTACTTCGGCGAGAAGCAGGGCACCAACCGCCCCGGCCAGGTCGACGACGGCATCGCCTACTTCGGCGAGAAGCAGGGCACCAACCGCCCCGGCCAGGTCGACGACGGCATCGCCTAGCGCGCACCTAGCACTCTCAGCAACGAGGCCGACCCCCACTTCGGAGGTCGGCCTCGTTGTTTCTGCGCGGTCCGGCGTGGGAGCCTGCTACTTCACGCCCTCGCTCATTGCGAGCATACGCTCGATGGGCGCGAGCGCGCGCAGGCGGATCGTCTCGTCCATCGTGACTTCGGGCGTCTCGTGCTTCAAGCAGAGGTAGAGCTTCTCCAGCGTGTTGAGCTTCATGTGCGGGCAGTCGTTACACGCGCAGCCGTTGTCCGGTGGGGCCGGGATAAACGTCTTGTCGGGGTTGTCCTTCTGCATCTGGTGCAGGATGCCCGTCTCCGTCGCGACGATGAACGTGTCGGCGGGGTTGTCCGTCGCAAAGCGCAGGATCGACGAGGTCGAACCGATGTGGTCGGCGTGGCGCAGCACCGCCTCCTCGCACTCGGGGTGCGCCAGCACGAGCGCGTGCGGATTGCGCACCTTCAGCCGGACGAGTTCCTGCTCGCTGAACACCTCGTGGACGATGCACGAGCCGTCCCAGAGCACCATGTCACGGCCGATCTCCTTCACGAGCCAGCGCCCGAGGTTGCGGTCCGGCGCGAAGATGATCGGCTGGTCCTTGGGGATCTGACGGACGATGTGCTCGGCGTTGGACGACGTGCAGATGATGTCGGTCTGCGCCTTGATGGCCGCCGTGCAGTTGATGTAGGAGATGACGATGTGGTCCGGGTGCTGCGCTCGGAACGCCGCGAACTCGTCGGGCGGGCAGGAGTCGGCCAGCGAGCAGCCCGCGTTGAGGTCGGGCAGGAGGACCTTCTTCGTCGGGTTGAGGATCTTCGCCGTCTCGGCCATGAAGTGCACGCCCGCGAAGACGATGATGTCGGCGTCGGTCTTCTCGGCTTCGCGGGCGAGGCCGAGCGAGTCGCCGATGTAGTCCGCGATGTCCTGGATGTCGCCCTCCTGGTAGTAGTGAGCCAACAGGACGGCGTTCTTCTCGCGCTTGAGCCGCTCGATCTGCTCATAGAGGTCGAGCGTGGGGTCTACGTATTCCTCGACGAAGCCGATCGCTGGGTCGAAGGCGACGGTATCGAGGACGGGCAGGTCGAGCACCTCGGGCATGGGGGTCGGGGTCAGGGTGAGGCGAATCGGGCGGGCGTGTACGCGAGGCTAGGTCAGATGTTTGCCACGCTCCGCCTAGCCGCCCTCATTCGTGTCAAAGTCACACATTAACGACTTCCAGGTACTATTGCTCGATGGAATCGGCCTGAAACGATGTCACCGCGAGCGTCTCGTCGGCGGTGTAGCGGATCTGGATCGGGTTGCAGCACACCTCGCAGTCCTCGATGTAGGTCTGCGCCGAGATGGTCGGGTCCACGAGCATCGAGATCTGGGCGAAGCAGTAGGGGCAGGCGAAGAAGACTTCCTCTTCCACGGGGGCGGGGGTCAAACGAAACAGGCGCGCCCCCGTGTGACCGGGCGACGCGCCTGTGCGTTCCGAGCGGGGCCGGGGCTAGCGCGGCAGCAGCACCGTGTCGATGACGTGGATGACGCCGTTCGATGCCGTGATGTCGGTCGCCACGAAGCGGGCGTTCTCGACGCCGACGCCGACGGAGATCTTCTGGCCGTTCACCGTGGTGAGGCTGCGCCGGTCGGCGAGGTCGTGGCTCGTAACGCGACCAGGCACGACGTGATAGGTGAGGATCGCCGTGAGCTGGTCGCGGTTGCTGGGCTTGAGCAGGTCGTCGAGGGTGCTGTGGCCGAGCTTGGCGAAGGCGGCGTCGGTGGGAGCGAAGACCGTGAACGGCCCGTCGCCCTGGAGCGTCTCGACGAGGCCCGCAGCCTGGACGGCCGCCACGAGCGTCTCGAAGTCTTCGTTCGATGCCGCGATCTGGACGATGTCGTTGTCGTGTTCGGTTGGGAGCGTGGGGGCCTCGGCGGTCGGCATGAAGAAGACGGCAAGGAAGGCCAGGAGATAGAGAACGGTCGGCATGGTTGAACAGGATGGTTGAGAAGGGAGGTAGGGAAAGGAATCGAGCCATTCCCTGAGGGGTCTGACCCGAGCGTGCCCTTCTCACGAGCCGTTCCTGCTCGTCGATGCGCCCTGGCCGACAAGCGGGACGCGGCTGCGACGAGCGGCAACGGAGCACGACAAGCGGCCTGCCTCCCTCCTATCTCAGCACTAGCACCGCGAGCAGCAGGGCGGTGGTGAGCAGGCCGCACCCCGTCCGGAACGCGTTCCAGAACACCCACCGCGCCTCGAACTTCGCACGAGCCGCCGCCAGGGCCTCGCCGTCAAGCGTGGCGAGATCGAGAGCTTGGAGTCGGTTGTTGAGCGGCACGTTGACAAGGAATGTGGGCAGTTGCACGCCGAGGAGATAAAGAGCCAGCGCCGCGAAGAGGAGCGCACGCGGCACGCCATCGAGGATAGGGGCCTGGACGAACGCCGCGGCGACCAGAGAGAGCACGGACCCCACCCACACGAGCAGAAAGCGGGGATCGTTGTCCTGGATGATGCGGTCCATCACCTGGAACGCCCGTAGGAAGTCGCCGTCGGGAAGCGACCGAAGGCCAGGCATCACGACGACAGCGAAGGTGAAGACGAGGCCCGTGGCGAGCCCGACGAAGAGCGTTGCGGCAAGGAGGGAAAGCAGGGAGAGTTCCATAGCGAAGAAGACGGCGGGCGCGCCGCTGCTCCAGCGACGCGCCCCCATGGCTGACTAGGTGGTTGAAGGAAGGCCCCGGTCGAGGACACGGTCGGGGACCGGTGGGCTCTGCGCGTCGTCGAGCACAGCCTTGTGCTCCATCACCGAGGCGCAGACGATGGCAATGCCGAGTTCGACCCCCGTGGCCCACAGGAGCGACGTGGCAGGCACGCCGTCCAGCACGATGGAGAGCAGCCGGGCCGCCCCGAAGGCCCCGTAGACGAGGACGGCGGCGCACAACGACTGGCGGGTCCAACCGCGCTGTATCGCGCCGCGCAGGACCACGAGGCCGCTCAAGGCGAGCAGGGCCCCAGGCGCCCGGATCTCTGAGAGCAGGCTCGGATCGGCTCCGAGGGCGATGCCGTTCGTCGCGAAGAAGGCGTGCGGCGCGACGAGAATCGCCATCCCCAGCGTGACGAGAATCAAGCCCGCGAGGGCGAGGAGGAGTTGGATGGCGGGTCGGGTCATGCTGCGACCTCCCGCGTCGCGGCGTTCCAGGCCCCGGCTGCCGCCGCGTCACGGGCGTAGTCCGCGAAGTCCTTCGGCGGGCGACCGAGGGCGCGCTCGATGCCGTCGGCCAGACTCGCGTTGCGCCCGTCGAGAACCGTGGCGAAGAGGTAGTCGAGCATCCAGACTACGTCGTTTGGTGCACCCGAGGCGCGAATGCCCTCCACGAAGGCATCGTGCGGGACCGAGACGAAGCGCACGGGGCGGCCCGTCGCCTGCGACAGGTCGGCGGCCACGTCGGCAAAGGTCATCAGGCGCGGTCCGGTGACTTCGTAGACTTCGCCGGTGTGCCCGGGCTGGGTCAGCGCCGCCACCGCCACCTCGGCGATGTCGTCCACGTCCACGAACGGCTCCGGGATGTCGCCGCCCGGCAGCGTGATCTGCCCGGCGAGGACCATGTCGGCAAACGCGCCCTCGGAGAAGTTCTGGCTGAACCAGCTCGCCCGGACGACCGTCCAGGCCAGTCCGCTCGCCTGCACGATGCGCTCGCAGGCCTGGGCCTCGGCTTCGCCGCGCCCGGAGAGGAGCACGAGGCGCCGGACGCCGTGCTGCTTCGCGCGGTCCACAAAAGCCTGGATGGCGTCGGTGGCCCCCGGGATGGCGAGGTCGGGGGCGTAGTTGATGTAGGCCGCCGCGACGCCGTCGAGGCAGGCGTCCCAGGTGGCCTCCTTGTTCCAGTCGAACGAGGGCGTGGCCGAACGCGAGCCGACGCGCACGTCGAGGCCACGCGAGCGCAGACGATCGACGATGCGACGACCGGTTTTGCCGGTGCCTCCCAGTACGAGAATGCGGCCTCTGTTGGGGGTGGATGCGGGGTGGGTCATAGCAAACCTCAAGGGTTGGTGATCGGTGACGGTCCCAGCTTAGGGAGCCGCCCCACCCTCGTTCTTGACCACCGATGCCATTCTCTTGACCGGGCACGCCAACCCGGCGCGGCCGTGTCCGCAGCCTGCTACGCTCCGAGACGGAACGAGCGCGGCGTCTGTCCTGCCCATCGTTTGAACGCCCGCGTGAACGCGCTCTGCTCCGAGAAGCCCGTCATGAACGCGACCTCCGCGAGCGAGCTGTCGGTCTGCTTGAGCAGCCGCCGCGCGAGGCTTCGGCGAGCGTCGTCCACGAGCGCTTGGAACGTGTGCCCATCGGCCGTGAGCCTACGTTGCAGGGTGCGGCTGCTCATTCCGAGGTGGATTGCAACCACGCTGAGGGTCGGCACGCCCTCGCTCAGGCTCGACGTGACGAAGCCGCGCACCTGGCGGGCGAGCGGCACGTCGTCGCCCACCGTCTCGATCTCGGCGTCGAGGTGGGTGTCGAAGAACTGCACCAGGCCACGGTCGCCGAGTTTGTTGGGCGTTTGGAGCATATCCATCGACAGGTGCAGCGCATCGCGGTCGGCGTCGAAATGCACCGGGCAGCCGAAGTAGGCCTCGTGCGCGGCGATGGACTTCGGCGCGCCGTGCCTCAGGTAGACCGCCTGCAACGCAACAGGCTGCGACGACACCTCCCGCGCGATCGCGGTAAAGCTCGCCAGCGTGGCCTCGTTGGAGAGCCGCAGCCCGAGCCGGCGCGCTCCCTCGCGATGCAGGTGCATGAACGCCCCATCGATGGTGCGCTCGACCTCATACTGGGCCACGTTGGTGAGCACGAGCACGTAGCGGGCTGCCCGCTCGTACGTACCGCCGAGGGTCAGCGCCGACTTCATCGCCAGCCCGAGCGCGCCGTAGTCGTTGCAGCGCATGGAGGCTCCGGCGCGGAGCGGCAGCGTCACGCCCTCGCCGTCGGCGTGCGCCACGCGTTCGAAGAAGTCGTAGTACTCCTCCGCCTTTAGCATGTAGGAGGGATCGGGCGGCGCGTCCTGGGTGAGCCCCACGGACCGCAGCAGCGCCGCGCGGTCCACCTCGTCGTTGGCTGCGGCCACCACCTTGCGGGCGAACAGCGAGGTCATGCGTCCCATGCGTTTGTGGTTCGGTATGGGTGGGGTTCAGGATGAAAGACGGAGCGGCGAACCTAGCCGTGATCGTCTATGTGCGCGCTACTGTCTGCAACGCTACGTGCGCACAAAAAGAAGCCGCCGAGGGCGCGTGGACCTCGGCGGCTCGAACTGGGAGCACGGGGCGCTTAGTCCTCGCGGTCCGCCGACTTCTTCGGAGCCCCGGACGCGGCTTCGAGCACGATGTCGATCATGCCATAGTCCTTCGCTTCGGCCGGGCTCATGAAGTTGTCGCGGTCGGTGTCGCGCTCGATCACCTCGATGGGCTGGCCCGTGTGGTGGGCGAGCAGGCTGTTGAGGTGCTGCTTGATCCAGAGGATCTCCTTCGCCGCGATCTCGATGTCGGAGGCCTGGCCCTGCGCGCCGCTCGACGGCTGGTGGATCATGATGCGGCTGTTGGGCAGCGACGAGCGCTTGCCATGCTCGCCCGCCGTGAGGAGGAAGCTCCCCATCGAGGCCGCGAGGCCGACGCAGATCGTCGCCACGTTGGGCTTGACAAACTGCATCGTGTCGTAGATCGCCATGCCCGCGTAGACGCTGCCGCCGGGCGAGTTGATGTAGAAGTTGATGTCCTTGTCCGGGTCCTCCGACGTGAGGAACAGCATCTCCGCGACCTTGATGTTGGCGATCTGGTCATTGACCGGCGTGCCGAGAAGCACGATGCGGTCTTTGAGGAGGCGGCTGAAGATGTCGTAGGACCGCTCGCCGCGCGTGGTGCGCTCGACGACCATCGGGACGAGACCGGCGTTCACGCCGTTGATGGTCTGCTCCCACGTGTTGGAGCTGTACGAGCCGTCGGGCAGCAGCGAGGCCTTGATGCCACGGGCGAACTTGATGAAGTCCTGGGTGGAGCGGTCCTGAGTCATGCGTTCGAGAGGGG
>JBCDFF010000264.1:0-6247 GCA_039178415.1 Bacteroidota bacterium | reverse complement strand
GTGGCGAGGCTGCCGAGCGTGCGCCCGTGGAAGCCGCCCTTCGTGGCGATGACGTGCTGCTTGCCCGTGAACGCCCGCGCGAGCTTGAGCGCGGCCTCGTTGGCCTCGGTGCCGGAGTTGCAGAAGAAGACGCGGCCGAGCCCGTCCGGCGCGAGCGCAACGAGCTTCTCAGCAGCCTCGGCGCGGATGGGGCTGTAGACGGCGTTCGAGTAGAAGAGCAGCGTCTCAGCTTGCTGCCGGATCGCCTCGGTAACGCGCGGCGGGCAGTGGCCGAGCAGCGCCACGCAGTGCCCGCCGTAGAAGTCGAGGTAGTGCCGGCCGTCGTGGTCCCACACGTCGATCCCGTCCCCGCGCACGAGCGCGACGGGCGGCTTGCGGTAGGTCGGCAGCGTGAAGGCGTCCTCCTGTGCAAGAGGGTCGAGGGTCGCAGGTCGTAGGTCGTGGGTCATGGGTCGGTCAGTCATGTGAGTAGCCACACGGTATCAAGCAAGTCATCCTGGATCCACCTCTACACGTTCACACGTCCACACGTGCATACCGCGCAGCGAGCAGCCCCGCTGTCTCCGGAAGGCCGCAGACGAGGTTGAGGTTCTGCACCGCCTGGCTTGCCGCGCCCTTGAGGAGGTTGTCGAGGGCAAAGCCGACTACGAGATGACGGCCCTGCACGACCACGCCGAGGTCGCAGAAGGGTGTGCCGACGACGGGCAGCAACTCGGGGAGCGTGCTGGCCTCGAAGCGGACGAGCGGCTTGTCGGCGTAGGCGTCCTCGTACCAGCCACCGACCTCGTCCTGCGTCACGCCGGAGGGCAGCGTCGCGTGGGCGGTGCCCCAAATGCCGCGTGTCCACGGGCCGGAGGTTGGCACGAAGTGGATGCGGCCTGTCTCGACGCCGAGCGCGGCCTCGACTTCGGGGAGGTGCTGGTGGCGGAGCACCTTGTAGGCGCGCACGTTGCCGCTGCGCGTGGGGAAGTGGGTCGTCGTCTTGGGGCGCGTGCCGGAGCCCGACGCGCCCGTGAGTGCGGTGACGTGCGCCTCGAACGCCCCCATGTCATCGGTGCCCAGATTCGCCGCCAGCGGGTGCAGCGCGAGCGCGAGGCCCGTGGCGAAGCAGCCGGGGTTGGCAACGAGCCGCGTGCCGTCGGCATACGGCGCGTTGACCTCGACCAGTCCGTAGGTGGCCTCCGCGAGGTGGTCGGGCGCCGGATGCTCGAAGCCGAACCAGTCGGGGTAGATCGCCGCGTTGCGGAAGCGGTGGTCGGCACTCAGGTCGATGATCGGCCCACCAAAGCCGTGCTCCCGTAGCGCGACGACCGCCGCCGCACCCTGTCCATGCTCCGCTGCCACGAACGCGGCATCGAACGCGCCCACGTCGAGGTCGTCGGGCGCGATGAAGGCGAGGTCAGTCTGACCGCGGAGCGATGGGTGGGCCGTCCACACGGGTTTGCCTGCCTGGGAGCGGCTGGTCACCGCCACGGCTTCGGCGTACGGATGCCCGAGTAGTAGACGAAGCAGCTCGCCGCCCGCGTAGCCCGCGCCGTGCAGGATCGCGACGTGGAGCGGGTCGAGGGTCGAGAGTCGAGGGTTGAGGGTCATAGTTCGCGGGCCAGCCGACTTCGATAGTGGTTTGGTGTCATCCTGAACTTGGTTCAGGATCTAGTCCAACGTGCTGAGATCCCGGATCAAGTCCGGGATGACAGGCCCGGTGGATTGAGTTGGGTTGCTCACCTCATTCTCTGGTTCGCCGTCTCGTCCACGCGGGTGCCGACGCGGGCGGCGAGTTGGGCTTGGAGGCCGTAGAGTCGCGTGAAGCCCTCGGCGTCGCGGCCGTCCCAGAGCGTGTTCACCTCGCCGTACTGCGCCACGTCGGCGCTGAAGAGCGAGAACGGGCTGCGCGCGCCGAGCACGCGGATCGCGCCCTTGAACCACTCGACCTCGACCTCGCCCGTGACGCGCTGCTGCGACGAGTCAAGGAACGCTTCGAGGTCGCGCATGACGGGATCGAAGTAGAGCCCTTCGTGGACGAGCTGGCCGTAGAGATTGCCGAGCGTGGCCTTCTGGACGAGTTGGAGGCGCGTGAGGACGAGCTTTTCGAGCTCGCGGTGCGCCGTGATGAGCGTGAGCGCGGCGGGGGCCTCGAAGCCCACGCGGCCCTTGATGCCGAGGATGGTATCGCCGACGTGGACGCCGCGCCCGACGCCGTGCCGCGCCCCCTCGGTGTGCAGCCGCTCCACGAGGTCGACCGGCGTGAGGGCTTCGCCGTTGAGCGCCACCGGGATGCCTTGCGCGAACGTGATGATGAGGCGCTGCGGCGTGTCGGGTGCGGCGCTCGGCGAGACGGTGTCGGGCCACGCGTCTTCGGGAAGGACGCCGTCGGGCCGGTGCGTCTCCACGCCGCCGACCGTCGTGCCCCAGAGGCCGTGGTTGACCGAGTACGCCGTCGTCTTGGGCGGGACCTCCACGCCGCGCTCGCGGAGGTAGGCCGTCGACGCCTCGCGGGTGAGGCCGAGCGCCCGGATCGGTGCGAGCACCTCGACCTGGCCAGCCAGCTCTCGTTCCGCGAGCAGGCGCAGCGCGGTGTCGAAGCGGACCTGGTCGTTGCCCGCGCCCGTCGAGCCGTGGGCGATGGTCGTGGCCCCGAGCTTGGCAGCGTGCGCCACCACCTCCTGCGCCTGCACCACGCGCTCCGGGCCGACGCAGAGCGGGTAGACGTTGCCGCGTAGCACGTTGCCCTTCACGAGGTAGCTCAGGACCTCGTCGTAGAGCCGCGCCCGTGCGTCGATGACCGTGTGCGAGGCTGCTCCAAGGGCGTGCGCCCGTGCTTCCGCTTCGGCGAGGTCGATCTCCGAGAAGCCGCCCGTGTGGACCGTGATCGTGTGGACGGGGCGGTCGTAGGTCTCCCGGAGGTAGGGGACGCAGAACGAGGTATCGAGGCCGCCGCTGAAGGCGAGGACGATGGACATGAGAAGACGGTCGGCTATCGGCTGTCGGTGGTCAGCCAGAAACGGGACGGGCGAACACGAAAAACGCCGACTCCGGAGGGGGAATCGGCGTGGCAGAACAGGAGCGGCGAAGCCGCAGGTGCACCCATTACCCCAGAGTCGCGGACGGAAGTCGTCGCGGACGTCGGCAGACGAGGCGGGGTACACGGAGGTTCATGATCCGATGATAGCGACGGCGTGCAGGCCAGCGCGGGCGCTTCGCCAAAAAAGCATGGAGGGGAGCTTTGCGGCGAGGACCAGGTATATTCCCGCAGCACCCTTCGGGGTGACTCTCAACAACAGTGCACCGCACTGCTTGCCGTCCCGCCCGGTCGTAACAGGCCGGGCGGGATGTTTTTTGGGTCGATTCGGGAGAGAGGTCGAGATCGGGTGGGGCCACGAGGCCGAGTCGAGGTCCCTGGTCCGTTGTCCTTGGGAATGGTCGTCTGGACCGGATGCCACGTGATCCTGCGCCGTGCCGGATTGCGTGGAAGCAAGTGGCTAGCTTCGCGTTCACGCGTTCACGCGTTCACGCGTTCACACGGTCCTCGTCATGCGTTCACACGTTCACACGTTCACACGGTCCTCGTCATGCGCCTCCTCGCTCTTCTCCTGCTCCTCGTCTTTCCGTTCGCGGACGACCACACGGGCTCGTCGGCCGTCACACTCGGCGGCGACGGCGCACCCGCCTCGTTCGAGGGTACGGCCTACTTCATCCCCGGCATGGAGGGCATGGGCGTGATGGCGCTTGCCACGGCCTCGCTCGACGGCAGCTCGTGGGCCCACAACGATGAGCCGTTCTCCTACGTCGAGGTCGTCGCGTTCGACGCACTCGCCGAGGGTACGGTCGAGGTCGGCGGCAGCGCGCGGGTGACGGTCTACCACTGGGACACCCATGACGGCGGCCCCGCCTTCTTCGCGATGGCCGAGAGCGGCACGCTCACGCTGACGGGCGTGGCGGACGACGCCGTGTCCGGCTCGCTCTCCGCCACGCTCACGCAGTACGACGATGCGGGCAACGAGAACGTCGTCACGATCGAGGCAACGTTTAGCGCCGTGCCTGGCAACGTGCCTTCACCGTGACCGTCTGAGCACGTCTAGCTGTTCGCGCGGGGCGTCTCGAACGCCTTGACGGTGGCGATATACGTCGGGACGTAGTTGCGCGTCTCGCGCGGGAGCGAGCCGTAGATGTCCCAGAACGTCGCCGGGCGGCCGAGGCGCGGGGTGGCGCGGCGGACCAGGCGCTGCACGAGGTACGGCCCGCAGTTGTAGC
Organism: Bacteroidota bacterium; assembly: GCA_039178415.1. Classification (GTDB taxonomy): domain Bacteria; phylum Bacteroidota; class Rhodothermia; order Rhodothermales; family Rubricoccaceae; genus JBCBEX01. Next base: position 1,996 of record JBCDFF010000264.1, on the reverse strand, counting down.
CCGCGAGCGCCAGCTGCCAGTCGCCGTCGAACATCTCCGAGAGGTCGCGGAGGTGGCGCGCCGCAGCACGCGTCGACTTCTCGGGACGGAAGCGGTCGCGGTGGCTGAGGCCGTAGAGGCGGCCCGTGCCCTTCATGAACTGCCACATCCCAGCGGCCCCCATCGGGCTGACCGCCTGCGGGTTGAGGGCGCTCTCGACCACGGCGAGGTACTTCAGTTCGACTGGCACGCCTTCCTCGCGGAAGATGCGCTCGATCATCGGGAAGTAGCGCTCGCCGCGGGCGCGGATGCGGTCCTGGTAGCCCGCGTAGCGCTGAAGCTGTGCGGTCTTGCGCTCGATGCGGGCCGCAAAGGACTCTGGGGCGCTGAAAACGCTGCTCAAGAAGAGCGACGCCGTCGTCTCGACGTGCAGGTGGAGGTCGAGCGGGCCGCCGTCGAGATTGAGGTCGGCGAGGGCGTCGGTGCGGAGGCGCTGGAAGTCAACGGCCGAGAGATCGAGCGTGGCAACGGCGCCGTGGTGGCGCTCGTAGGCCGCCTGCGCGTTGAGGACGAGGAGGCGCGTCTCGGCGTCGCGGAGGAAGTAGGGATCGGCAGCCAGGGCGTGCGCGAGCGCCATCGCCTCGGTGGCGAGGTCGGCGGCGTGCTGGGTGTCGCCGAGCGCCTCGGCCGCCTCGATGTCTTCGAGCAGCCGCTCCGTCTCGACGATCTGACGGGCCCAGACCGGGGCGCTGCCGTCGCCCGGGCGGTCGGTGCTGGGACGATCCGCGCTGGGACGGTCCGCGTCGGGACGATCGGTGTCGGAACGATCGGTGTCGGACCAGTCAGCGGCCGTCGCCGTTGCGGTGGGGAGCGACGCGGAGGCTGGGGCCGGGACGAGCAGCAGGGTGGCGAGCACGGCGGCAAGCGCCGTGAACAGGAGGTCTGCAGAGCGCAGCATGGGTGGGGGCGGTGGTGGGTCTAGGCGGTGCCGACGAGGGGGGACATCGGCGTGGGAGGATCGAAGGGCGGCGCTCAACGAGGTGAGGGTATGAAAGACTCCAACCTGCTGCGTTTTTGCAGGATGCGCATGGTTGGTTCACCGGGTCTCAGCGGGGTAGCGTCCTGGAAGCGCTATCAGCGCGTGCAGGGTGGGGCGCAAGCACAGCCGCCAACATACGGCACGCGTCTCAATGGTGAACATGGTGGTTCAATTTCGATGAGGCCAAGGCCGGAAAAGATCCAGGCCCCGTGAGAGGCACGGCTGCAGACGTCCGTGAAGGTCTGCGTTTCGAGTGGCTTCGGTGCTCGGTATCGGCGTGGGAGGGCGCGGTATGAAGCACACGAGCGTGCCGGCTGAAGGATTTGGGAGGCGTGGGGTGGTCGCGGGCGTACCAATCTCGCGGTGTGATAGACCGAAAGGCATCGCCTGGGTATCCAGGCCTTTGAACGAGGCGCCCGGCCGTCGATACTGCACCCGACTCTACCGACATGGTCCGCGTGCATATCGCGCACCGACTGCCGCCACCGCCTAGCCCTCGCTCCTATGCCAGCCCGGCTTCACGACTCCCACCAGCGCGCGGACGCGCTGCGTCGGTTCTTCGTCCCCGATGCGCCGCACGAGCAGCCGCTCGAACGGGTCGTGCGCCTAGCCGGCATGCTGTTCGCGGTGGAGCACGTCGCGCTGGTGACCATCGAGAGCGGCGACCGGCGCTTGGTGGCCAGCCAGGGGGTTGGGGATCTGACGGCTCCCCCGTCCCACCCCGAGTTGGCCGCGCTGCGGCGCGCCCTCGTGCAGCCGCTGGCTGGCGAGAAGATCCCGCTGTTCACGGAAGACGCCTACCATGACGAGCGCTTTGCCGGACACGCGCTCCGCGGGCACCCCTCCGTCCGGTTCTACGCGAGCGCCCCGCTCAAGAGTGCCGAGGGCTACACGATCGGCGTGCTCAAGCTCTTCGACGCGGTCCCCCGCGAACTGAGCGACGACGGGCTCACGCTGCTGACCGACCTGGCCGCGATG
>JBCDFF010000263.1:0-6286 GCA_039178415.1 Bacteroidota bacterium | reverse complement strand
CTCGACGGCACCGCCAAGGGAGGGATCGTGATTGGCATTTCCAACGAGTTCCAGATCCCGGTAAAGTATATCGGCGTGGGCGAAGGCATCGACGACCTGCAGGTGTTCGACCGCGCGGCGTTCGTGCAGGCGCTCTTCCAGTAGGCCGTCGGCTTCCAGCAGGCCGACGGATCCTCGGGGGGGCCGCCTGCGTCGAGATGCGGCGCACGGCACGTGGGGCACAAAACGGCCCCGGCACGGCGTGGCCCGTGCACGCGGCTGCCCCGGCACGCTGCCGTTCGGCCCGGCGTCGAGCCCGTTCGGCGCGGGTGGCGACGGCTCGCTTGAGCCGTCTGCGCCTTGCTCCTCGCTTCAGCCGATGTTAACGTTGCTCGCTGCGTGCAGGTACACTCCCGGAACCCGCTGGGACCGAGACCACATGCGGCGGCCCCCTCGCTTGCTCGGCGTTTTCTCGTTCTGGTGCCTCATTCGTTCGGTGCTGATGCCCCTTGCCACCGCTCTGCTGCCCCCGCTCGCCATGGCTCTCTGTCGCCCGTTTGTCTGCCGTGCGGTGCTCCTCGCCGCGCTGATCTGTACAGCCCTGCCGCTCTCGGCGCAGCGTGCGGCCTACGAGCCGGAGTTCTTCGCTGAGACGATGGTGGTCCCCGCCGACGCCGAGCGCGGCCGCCTCGACCTCTACGCCGCCGCGCCCTACCAGAACCTCCGCTTCCTCAGCCGCGACGAGGGCTTCGAGGCCACCTACACGATCACTGCCGACATCTACCGCGCCGACGCCGACGGCAACGCCCAGGCCCTCGTCGAGAGCCGCCAGTGGGAGCGCCGCGTTGCCGTGCCGGAGTACAACCTCACCCAGGCCGACTCGCTCCTCGACTATACCACCCAGGCGCTCACGTTGCCGCAGGGGCGCTACCTCGTCGAGATGCAGCTCGAAGACGGCGCGAGCCGCCGTGCGTTCGTCCGTGAGATCCCGGTCCTCGTCCCCGACTTCAGCACCGGCGTGACGATTGCCGGGCCGCTCCTCCTCGACGACTACGACGCGGACACGCGCACCATCGTCCCGACCGTTTCCAACATCGTGGAGACGGACCGCGAAACGCTCACGGTCTTCTACGAGGTCGTGAGCGATCGCGCGGAGACGCTCACCGTGGCCTACGAGGTGATCTCGGAGGTCCGCGCGCGGGAGCTGCCCTCGGCGCGCACGGTCGCCCGCGGACTGCTTGGCATGGATACGTCGGAGGAGGACCGCGCCGACAGCGGCGTCATCCTGGACGGGACCACCCGCATTGACGTGCAGGCGGGCACCTCGCCCACCACGCTCGACCTCCCGATGGAGGAGATCAAGGCGGGGGGCTACCGCCTGACGCTCACAATCACCGACGCAGGCGGCGCCGTGCTCACCCGCTCCGACAAGGCGTTCGACGTACGCTGGACCGGCCTCGACGCGCAGATCCGCGACCTCGACGCTGCCATCTCGCAGTTGCGCTACATCGCCAAGGACCGCGACGTGCGCGCCATCGAGCAGGCTCCCACCCAGGAAGAACGCCTCACTCGCTTTGTCGCCTTCTGGGAGCGCCGCGACCCCACGCCGGGCACGCGGCGCAACGAGCGCATGGAGGAGTACTACTACCGCGTCCACTTCGCCAACGAGAACTACAGCCGCTTCCGCGAGAATGGCTGGAACACCGATCGCGGCGAGGTCTTCGTCCGCTTCGGCGAGCCGGACTTCGTGGAGGAGCACACGTTCAACTACAACGTGGAGCCCTACGAGATCTGGTACTACAACCGCCTCGGCCGCCGCTTCATCTTTGTCGACGAGAAGGGCTTCGGCAACTACCAGCTGCTCTACCCGATCCACGACGACCGTACGCGTATGTAAAAGCGGCAAGCTGTCCGCTGCCAGCGCCCGGCTTCTTTACCTTGCAAGCCCCTGTGCCCGACCGAAGCGCAGGGGCTTTTTCTATGCTCGATCTCGTCTTGCCGATGGCCGACCGCCCGCCGCCGACTGCCTCGTTGCTCTTCATGGGTACGCCCGATTTCGCCGTGCCGTCGCTCGACGCGCTCGTGGAGGCGGGCTATCGCCCGACGGTGGTGACGGGGCCGGACAAGCCGCGCGGGCGGGGCCAGAGGCTCTCGCCGACGGCCGTGAAGCGCGCCGCCGAGCGCCACAGCCTCGACGTATGGCAGCCCGCCTCGGTGAAGGACCGCGACTTCGCTGCGCGGGTGCAGGCCCTCGCCCCCGACCTCATCGTGGTGGTGGCGTTTCGCATCCTGCCGCCCGCGGTCTACGAGGCGGCCCGCCTCGGCGCGTTTAACCTGCACGCCTCGCTCCTGCCGGCCTACCGCGGGGCGGCACCCATCAACCGCGCGCTCATGGACGGCGTGAGCGAGACCGGCGTGACGACGTTTTTCCTCCAGCGTCGCGTCGACACAGGCGCGATCCTCCTGCAGCGCGCCGTGCCGGTGGGGCCGGACATGACGGCGGGTGAGCTGCATGACGCGCTGTCCGAGGTCGGGGCCGACGTCGTCGTAGACACCGTGCAGCGCATTGAGGCGGGCGAGGCCGTCGGGCAGCCGCAGGACGACACCCTCGCCAGCCCAGCTCCCAAGCTGTTCAAGGACGACGCCAGGATCGACTGGGCGCAGCCGGCGGAGACGGTCCACAACCACGTCCGCGGTCTCTCGCCCTATCCGGCTGCGTGGACGACGGTCGACGGCGAGACGTGGAAGCTCTACCGCACGCGCCTCGTGGACGACACGACCGTCGCCGAGCGCAGCGGACCCCCCGGCGTGCTGCTCGACACAGACGGTCGACTCGTCGTTGCCTGCGGATCGGGGGCCGTGGAGGTGCTGGAGGTGCAGCGCCAGGGCAAGCGGCGCATGGCCACGGGCGACTTCCTCCACGGCGTCGAACTCCAGGTCGGTATGCGGCTGGGAGCCTGACGGCCTGCAGACGCGCCTTGCTTCGATCTTCACAGCAAAGCGAACCCTGCACGCTTCGCAACCTCGGAGGCTGGCGTGTAGATTGGCCGCTTCCTTCGAGTTAGCCCGTTCTTGCGCCCCAGCGCGAGGCCACCAGCGGCGGTTGCCCGATGCCTGACGTGTCCCCCCCCGACGATTCGAGCCACGCCGATTCGCCCCCCGACGAGTCGAAGCAGCCGCCTGAGCCGTCTGCCGAGCAGCGTGCGCCGTCGGTGTCGGACCCCGAGCGCTTGCAGCGGGCGCGGGCGCGCATGGAGACGCACGCGCCGGTCCACCTGCACGAGCTCGCCGCGCGCGCCGAGGCCCAACTGGGCGGCGACGCTACGGTCGAGCGCGGTGCGCTGATGCTGGCCCTGAGCGCCGAGCACACGCACTTCTTTCCAGGGATCGGGCTCTTCCTACCGCTACCCGGCGGCGTGGCGGTGGCGGCGCGCCCAGCTTCGGAGACTGCAGTCGCCGTCGAGGTGCCGCGTGTGTATGGCCACACCGGGGTCGCGTCGAGTGCACACGGTCGTGTCGATACGGGGGAGGCTGAAGCGGTGGCTGCCGCCGTGGTGCGCCTCGCGGCCGAGATCGCCGAGCAGCCCGTTGAGGCGGCGGTGGTCCTGTCCGTGCCAGCCTGTGGCGAGAGTCTGATCGCGGCGGTGGCGGTGGCGGCGGTGCAGGCCGTTGCTGGGGCGTCGGGCGCACCGCTCGGGCGGGCGGAGCGTCTCGCACGGGCGCAGCAGGTCGCCGAGCACCATGCCCGGCGCGCCTTCGGAGCCGCCGCTTGCGTGGCAGCCCTCGACGGAGCGCCACCGCGCCTGCTCCTCGTCGACGGGGGCAAGCGCACCAGCGAAGCCATCGACCCGCCGCCGCGCGACGAGGTCGTGTGGGGCCTCGTCCATGTGCCGCACTCGTCAATGGGGGACGCCCCGCGTGACTTCTTCAAGCTGCGCACCGCGCAGGTGCAGGCTGCGACGTTGCTGCTCCAGACCAACGCGCCGCGCCTCGGGTTGCCGCGCCCGGTCACGCTGCGCGACATCGAGCACCGCCACCTCAGCGACGTGCTTGGGTTGGTCCCCGACGACCAACGGCCGGTCGTTCGCCACCTCGTGGGCGAAGGCCAGCGCGTCGCACGGATGCTGATGGCGCTGCGCCGCCGCGACGGCCAGGTGCTCGGCGCGACGTTGCTGGTCTCCCACGCCTCGCTCCGCGACGAGTGGGGCCTGGGCACGTGGGGCCGCACGGCTGAGGCCGTCGCGTTCCTGCGGGAGCAAGGCTCGGGCGTCGAAGGCATCTACGGCATGCGCCAGACGGGAACGGGCGGCTGCGTGCTCGTCGTCGGGCGCCCCTACCTGCTACCGGTCTTCCTCGACACGCTCGCCGAGCGCTACGCTGCCGCCTACGGCGAGCCGCTACACACGCTCGTGCTGTAGGCTGGCGCATCGCAGCCCACCGGCGGTCGGATCCCTGCGGCGTGCGGCGACACCGGTCCCGCCAGCATAGCCGTGCCACAGCACCGGCCCCTAGCTGACAGCCCACATCCTGTCCCGTACTTTCTGCGGTCTACCCACCCACAACCCTGTCAGTCTTATGGCTTCCTCGTCGCACGACGCGCCCCCGACCGAGTCGCGGCCCCCTGAAACGCAGCCGGGCCTCATCAACCGCCTGCTCGGTGGCATCGAGACGGTCGGCAACAAGCTGCCCGATCCGGCGATCCTATTCCTTATCTGCCTGCTCATCGTCTGGGTGCTTTCGGCCATCCTATCGGGCGTGGCTGTGGGCACGGACGATGCGGAGGGCAACCCGCTCCTGGTTCAGAATCTCCTCACCGGAGACGCGCTCGCAAACTTCCTAACGCGGATGGTGACGGTGTTTACCTCATTCGCGCCGCTAGGCGTGGTGCTGGTGGCTATGCTGGGTGTAGGCGTAGCGGACGAGGCTGGGTATTTCAATACGAGCATCAAGCTGCTTCTCGGCAAGACCAGCACGGCGCTGCTGACGCCGGTCGTAATTCTCGTCGGCCTGATCAGCCACAGCGCCGTGGACGCAGGCTACGTGCTGGTCATTCCACTGGGAGGCATCATCTTCTACGCGGCCGGGCGGCATCCTCTGGCGGGGATTGCCGCAGCGTTCGCGGGAGTTTCTGGCGGATTCAGCGCCAACCCAGTGCCCTCCGCCATTGACCCCTTACTCCAAGGGTTCACGCAACCCGCAGCTCAGATCCTAGCAGGGCCGGAATTCCAGGTCAACCCTCTCAACAACTACTTCTTCACGTCTATCTCCAGCGTGCTCATTATCGTGCTGGGCTGGGTCATCACAGACAGGGTCATCGAGCCGCGCCTGAACAAGAGCACGCCGGTGGACAGCGACGCGGAGGAGGCACCGGACATGGCCTCGTTCTCGTCGCGCGAGCGGAAGGCGTTTTGGGCGGCCTCCGGCGTTCTGGTGCTTGGGCTGGTGCTACTCGGGCTCTCGCTCGTACCCGAGGGCTCGCCGTTCCGCGCACCGGTCCCAGAAGGAGAGGAAGGACCGGGTTCGCTGAACTCGTTCCGGGCACCGATCATGCAGTCGATCGTGCCGCTAATCTTCTTGCTCTTCCTGATTCCGGGCGTCGTCTATGGGTATGTCTCGGGCGTATTCACGAAGAGCAAGGACGTCATTGACGCGATGACGAAGGCGATGCAGGGCATGAGCTACTACATCGTGATGGCCTTCTTCTGCGCCCTGTTCATCGATGCCTTTGCGACGAGCAACCTCGGCACGATGCTGGCCGTGCAAGGTGCCGCTGGGCTCCAGGCACTCAACCTCCGGGGGGAAGTCACTATCGTGGGCATTATTTTCCTGACAGCGTTTGTGAACCTGTTCGTGGGGTCCGCCAGCGCGAAGTGGGCGCTCCTCGCCCCGATCTTCGTCCCGATCCTGATGCAGGTCGGCATCTCGCCCGACCTCACGCAGGCGGCCTACCGCGTCGGCGACTCGTCGTCGAACATCATCACGCCGCTGATGCCCTACTTCCCGCTCGTAGTGGTCTACTGCCAGCGCTACGTGAAGGCGACCGGCATCGGCACCTTGACGTCGATCATGCTGCCCTACAGCGCGGTCTTCCTCGTCGCGTGGTCCCTGTTCCTGCTCGCCTACTGGATGCTCGGCATCCCGCTCGGCCTGCAGGCGTCGTACACGTTCCCAGCTACGCCATAGCGACCACACGGGTCAACCTTGGCACGATCAACCAGAAGCGGGGCGGAGACAACCACGACCGCCCCCATCTGCGTGTTGTTGCGGTGTTGGTGTAGCGGGGGCGACAGCCGAGCGCGGTGGGGCG
>JBCDFF010000262.1:0-6289 GCA_039178415.1 Bacteroidota bacterium | reverse complement strand
TCGTACAAAAAGAAGAACTACGCGCTGCTCGGCTACGACGGGCGCATCAAGTTCAAGGGCTCGTCGCTCGTCTCCCGCTCCACCGAGCGCTTCGGCCGCCGCTTCGTCCGCGAGGCCGTCAGGCTGCTGCTCAACGAAGACATCCAGGGCCTCCACGACCTCTACCTCGCCCAGCGCGACCGCATCCTCGCCCACGACTGGACCGACGGCATCGCCGACTTCCAGCGCACCGAGACGCTGAAAAACACCGTCGAGGCATACGAGGCCGACGTGGAGGCTGGGCGACGCACGCGTACGGCGTCGTACGAGCTCGCCAAGCTGCGCGCCGCCCAGACCGGCCAGCCGCCGCGCAAGGGCGACCGCATTAGCTACTACCTCGCCGGCCCCGGCCCCGCCTTCGAAGCCGCCCGCCTCGCCGACGCGTGGACGCTGGATGCGCCCGACGAGCACACGCCCTACTACCTCGACCGCCTCGACCAGGTCGCCGCCAAGTTCGTCCCGTTCTTCGAGACCGAGCACCAGCACCGCCTCGTATTCTCGCCCGAAGACCTATTCGGCTTCGACGCGTCAGGCATCCGCCTCGCTCGCACCGAACGCGCGCTGGAGGACATGGAAGACGACGTGCCGTTTTGAGTGGGCGGTGACGGTCTATACGACATCGATTCACAAGCTTTCGACCTTGTATCGAAGGCGGTCAGATGGCGATCCCGCCAGATTGCGCTGGAGGTCTATATCGCGCGACGGTAGAGCATGCCTGGTAGGGTGGCGAGCAGCGCAGCAACGCCCCGCCACCGCTTCGTCACGTAGACAACGCTACGCTGCTTCTCGATGGCGGCCACGATTTGAGACGCTGCGCGCTCCGGCGTCGCGACCCAGAACAAGCCCTCGCCTTTGGCCATCGCCGTATCTACGAACCCCGGCCGTACGTCAGTCACAACAACCGATACATCCGATTTCACGGCCCGATGACGGAGTCCAGCTAAATAGCGGGCAGCGAAGGCCTTCGACGCGTGATAAGCCGGGGCCAGGCCGCTCTCACGCACCGCAGCCACCGACGTGATGCCAACCAATTGGCCGTGCCCTCGCGTCTCGAAATGCCGGTAGGCCGCATCGGCAAGCGCTGCGAAGCCGAGCGCATTCGTCTCCACAGTTTCGCGGACGTGGTCCCACGACTCCGACTCATCCGTGTGCCCCGTTCCAGCGCTGAGCACGACGAGGTCTACCCCGCCCATGCGCGCTGCGAGCGCATCGAAGCCGCGCCGGGCGTCAGCGAGTTCGGTCACGTCCATGGCTGCCGCCTCAGACCCCGCAGGAAGTTCTGCGAGTAGCTCGGTCAGGCGGTCCTCTCGCCGTCCGGTGACCCCGACAGCGTAGCCACGGGCACCGAGGGCCAGCGCCAGCGCGCGACCAATCCCCGAGGTAGCTCCGACAACGATGGCCTTCTTCATAGGGACGAGTTGACTCGCAGGAACGGCGATGTACCCATGCAACCGGAGTCGACCCGGTACAAATGCGGGCGAACCTGCCGACTCTTACGCCATACCCTGCGCAGCGTCACCCCCCCACCTGTTCTACCACATCGGCGATGATCTGAGTAAGCTTAGGCTCAGCTTCTCCAGCTGCGGCGATGATCTCGGGGATGGAAACGGGTTCGAGCGCGTCGGGGAAGCACTCGTCGGTGATAACGGAGATGGCGAGCGCCTGCAGCCCCATGTGCTTGGCGACGATGACCTCGGGCACGGTGCTCATGCCAACGGCGTCGGCCCCCATGGCGCGAAGCATCCGGTACTCGGCGCGCGTCTCCAGGTTGGGGCCTTCCACGGCCACGTAGACGCCCTCCTGCAGCTTGAGCGCCCGGTCGAGCGCGGCCTGCTTGGCGACGACGCGGAGCGGCGCGTCGTAGGGGTCGCTCATGTCGGGGAAGCGTGGGCCCCACGCGTCCACGTTCGGCCCGGCGAGCGGGTTGGCCCCCTGGAAGTTGATGTGGTCGGTGAGCAGCATGAGGTCGCCGCGCCGGAAGTGCGGGTTCATGCCGCCCGCCGCGTTCGAGATGAGCAGCGTCTCGACGCCGAGCGCGCCCATCACGCGGACCGGAAAGGTGATCTGCTTCGGCGTGTAGCCCTCGTAGAGATGAAAGCGCCCCTGCATCGCCAAGACGGGCACGCCGCGCAGCGTCCCCGCGATCAGCCGCCCGTGGTGTGATTCCACCGTCGAGACAGGGAAGTGCGGCAGGTCGTCGTACGACACGTCGGCCGCGATCTCGATCTCGTCGGCGAGCTTGCCGAGGCCCGTGCCCAGGATCAGGCCGATGCGCGGCTGGTCGGTGCCGAGGTCGAGGTGAGCGCGGACGGCGGCAGCGGCCTCTTCGACATGCGCGCGGTACGCGTCGATGTCGAAGTCGGGGCCTTCGGTGACAGGCATGGGGGAGGAAGGCGGAAGTTAGAAGGGAGAAGTTAGAAGTTGGCGTCCGCCCCTTCGAGTCTGATGTGCCGCCGACGCTGTTTTCGGAGGGTGGGCGGCGGTGGAGGACAAACGTTGCGCTTGAGCAGTGCCACGGAGTATGCGCACACAAGCACCCAGACGCGAAAAGGGAGACGGACCAAGCTACGCCCGGAGCTTCCCCTGTCGTCCTCCGTTGCGCTTCCACTGGGACAGGACACACGAATGAACGACGAGGCGCGACCCGAATCTGAGATCGGTCTCCCTCTACTTCACACTTCGACGTTCCTACTTCTCACTTCCCGCTCAGTCGATGTCCTCGATGATGCGGCGGATGGTGGCCTTCTCTAGCTCGGTGTCGCGCTGCGCGGTGTCCACGACGGACGGGCGGGCGGGCGGCGTGAACAGGGCGCGGAAGTCCATCGGCGAGCGCGTGCCTTCAGACGAGACGGGGTCGGCAGCGCGCGTCTCCGCTGGGCGTGCCTCGGCCGGACGTGGCTCAGCAGGACGGGTCTCGGCCGGGCGGCTCTCCTCCACCACGGCGTCTTCCGCTGTGGGGGCATCGCCGACGAGCGGGGCTCCAGCGGCGGGCAACGCACGGCGGGTGCCCGGGGCGACGCGCGGGAAGTAGCCCGTCGGCTCCTCGCCGGTAAACGACGCCAGGATCTCCAACTCGGACATGTGGAAGGCGCGCAGGCGGGCGGTCACCTCCGAGATGCGGTTGTTGAGCTTCGTGAGGTCCTGCTTGGCAAGGTAGCGCTCGTGCTCAGCGTCCTGGACGAGTTGTTGGGCGCGCATCTCCGCCTCCTCGGTGATGAGCTTGGCGCGCTGCTCGGCCGTCTCCTGCGTCCGGCGCGCGTTCTCCCGGGCGGACTGGACAGCCTCTTGGAGCGCTTCCTCGATGCGAACGTAGTGCGCGATCTTGCCGTCGAGTTCCTGGACGCGCGCCTGGAGGCGTCGGTTTTCGTTCAGGAGGTCGTCCCATTGGCGGGAGACCTCGCGGAGAAAGTTGCGAACCTCTTCTTCGCTGATACCTCGGAAGGCGCTGGTGAATTCCTGGTTGCGGATCTGCAGGGGGTCGAGCATGCGGTCACCTCGGTGGGTCGGTGGAGGGGGCTGGCAAAACAGGGACGGGTGAAGTCTGGGAGGACCAACCGGTACGGCGCGACGGCGTCCTTAGGTCGTACGCGTAATCGCGGTTTCGCGGAGCCGCTCTCAAGCTACGGCTTTCCCGCCCCGATCTGGCAGGCGCTGTCGGAAAACGTGACGAAGGCACCCGCAGAGCGCTACCCCCGCGCCCCGAACAGCGCCGAGCCAATGCGCACGTGCGTGGCCCCCTCCTCCACCGCCACCTCGAAGTCGCCGCTCATCCCCATGGAGAGGGCCGGGAGCCGGTCCCGCCCCGCCGCCTCGGCAAGGCGACGTAGCCGCTGAAACTGCGGCCGCACGACCGACTCCAACTCCTCCTCCGTCCGGGTAGGGGCCGCGAGCGTCATCAGGCCCACCGGGCGCAGGTGTTCGTACGCAGCCAGGCTGTCGACGAACGCAAGCGTGTCCTCCGGGGCCAGCCCCGACTTCGAGGCTTCGCCCGACACGTTGACTTGGACCAAGCACGGCAGCACACGACCTACCGCCCGGGCGCGCGTGTCCAACTCGCGCGCCAGTCGGGGGCTGTCGAGCGCGTGGAAGACATCCGCCACCTCGCAGACCGTCCTAGCCTTGTTGCGCTGCAGCGACCCAATGTGGTGCCACCGGATCGGGTCGGGCGACGCAGGGTCCATCGCGTGCCCGGGCAGCGCCTGCGCCTTTTCGTCGAGTTCCTGCACTCGGTTCTCGCCGAAGTCCCGCAGCCCCGCTTCCACGGCGGCCCGGATCAGGGCCAGCGGAAACGTCTTCGATACCGCGATCAGGGTGACAGCGCTCGGATCGCGACCGGCCCGCCGTGCCGCCGCGTCGATGCGCGCCCGGAGGGCTTCGTGACGGGTGCGGAGGTGCGTCTGGAGCGGAAGCGTGTCGGCGCGCATGCGTGCGGGGGCCTGCGTGAGGCAGCTGGGGACGTGCGTGAGGCAGAAGGGACCGGTTCAACGTCACCGATGAGGGGTGGGTCCGTCGCTTTTGTTTCTGAAACCTACCGGCCTGCAGGGCTCGGCAGGTTCCACCTACGCCAGGCTTTTTCGTTTGCCGTCACCCAGTGTCGCGGCTTGGTTCCAATGGGTTGGTGTTTTCGAGCACTGGCGGCGACAGACGCGCGCGTGGCACGCCGCGTGCCCCTTTCTCCCCGCACGCACTTGCCCCGCTTCGATGGACGAACTCCGCGCTCTCTACCGCTCCCTCCTGGCCGACCACCGCCACAGCCTGGAGGACCTCCGCACCCGAGCGATGGGGGGCAATGCTGCGGCGTGGGAGGCGATCTTGCGCGAGGCCCACACCCTCAAGGGCTCAGGCGGCCAGTTCGGCTTCCCCGAGATCACCACGGCGGCGCGGGCGCTCCGGGAGGCCCCCGCCGCGGCCCAACCCGACTTGCTCGACGCACTCCTCGGCGTCATCGTCGCCTGCATGGAAGGGCGCGACCCCGCAGCACCCGGCGCGGCGACGCCGACGGACCCCGCAGGGCTGGAAGACGAACAACTCGTTCCAAAGCAGGTCCTCGTCGTGGAAGACGACCCTCTGATCGGCTCGGTCATCTGCAACGCCCTCCGCCGCCACGGCACCACCCCGACCCACTGCGACCTCGGGACGAAAGCCGTGGCGCTTCTCTACGAGAGCCCCGAGCCGCCCCCTCCGTTCGAGCTCGTCCTCCTCGACATCTCGATGCCGGGCATGAGCGGGCTCGACGTCCTCGCGCGCATCCGCCGCGAGCCCTCTACGGCGGACCTCCCCGTCATGATGGTAAGCGCGCACAACGACGCCTCGACGATCACCTACGCGCGGTCGCTGGGGGCCGACGACTACCTCACGAAGCCGTTCGCCCCCGAGACCCTGCTCCGACACGTAGACGCCCTGGTGGCCGCGCGCGACCTAGGCCCTGCTGGCAGGGCTGCTCCGGCTCCGATGGCCTGAGCGTCTGAGTCCAATGGGCCCGAGCGTCTGAGCTCTGCGGGCCTGAGCGCCCCCGTTCTCCCCGGGGACAAAGCACGAGGTAAACCCGATACCGTTCGTCGCGTCTAACGCGTACGTTGTCGCTACTACGCCTCCTCCGTGGGCGGCACCGGATTCTCTCGGTACGCCTGCCACGCTCTCGCTCCTGCTCGATGCCGCCTCTCTCAGCGCCGGCCCGCACAGTTTCCGCCGTGCGCGCGCCTCTCCTCGACCGGTACCGCGCCGTGCGCGCCCACACCGAGGACTTCTGCGCGCCTCTCGCCACAGAAGACTACGTTGTCCAGTCCATGGCCGACGTGAGCCCCACCAAGTGGCACCTCGCCCACACGACGTGGTTCTGGGAGACCTTCGTCCTCACCCCCTACCTCGACGGCTACGCGCTCTACGACGAGCGTTTTCCGTTCCTCTTCAATAGCTACTACGTCCAAGCGGGCGAGCGGCACTGCCGGGCACAACGGGGCTACCTCTCGCGCCCGACCGTGGCCGAGGTGCGGCGCTACCGGGCTCACGTTGACGCGCACATGGGGCGGCTGCTCGATGGGCTGGACGAGAACGCCCATCGCGTGCTTGCCGACACTGTGGAGATCGGGCTGCACCACGAGCAGCAGCACCAGGAGTTGATGGTGACGGACCTGAAGCACGTCTTTGCCGTGAATCCGCTGCGCCCGGCCTACCGAGCCGAACCGCATACCCCTGCTCCCGACCCCGGCGCACTCCGTTTCGTTGGGTTCGAGGGCGGCCTGCATCCCAT
>JBCDFF010000261.1:0-6312 GCA_039178415.1 Bacteroidota bacterium | reverse complement strand
GTCAGGCTATGAGGGGGAGGGCGGCGCGAACCGCGACGATGCGCTGGCCGGGACGACGCCCAACGCGCACATCCGCATCCAGGCCTTTCCCAATCCGTTCGAGCAGGCCACGACGCTGCAGCTCGACCTCCCCCGCAGCGGCACGTACGACGTCGCGCTCTTCGACGTACTCGGGCGGCAGGTGCGTGCCTGGACGCTGGACGAGCCCGCAGGGACCACCGCCACCCTCGCGCTGACGCTGGCTGGAACGGCTGCGGGGACCTACATGGTGCGCGTGCGCCACCGGGAATCGGGAGCCATGGCGACGCGGCGGGTCCTGCAGGTTCGCTGACGATCCGGCCGGCGAAGCGCTCCTCGGAAGCAGACGGTGCCGGGCATGACCAGGCCGGGCATGACTAGGCCGTGCGTAGCCAGGCCGTGCGTAGCCAGGCCGTGATGGCCGCGTCGGTGTAGCCGCGTCCGGCGCGGACTAGGCTGCGAGCGCGAGCGCCGCGCTCGGAAGCTGCGCCTCGGCGACGAACACGCGGCCGTCCTCGCTCCGGACCACCTCGCCTGTGAGCAGCCCGCTCTCGATGAGCTGCGCCGCGAAGACGTGGCCGAGTTGCGACGCCGACTGGCCGGGCCGCAGCGCCGTGCTGTCAAGGTGGCGGGCGGCGAGGTCGTTGATCGCGCACCAGTCGAGCGCGCCGTGCATGCGGGCGTGGGTGACGAGGCGGCGCAGGAAGGCGGGCGCGTGGTGGTAGGTCAACATAGCGAGGCAGGCGGAGGGGCGAGCGGAGGCGGTACTGCTCCAACATCGAGACAGGGGGTGACAGGGTGTGTCATAGGCCACGGAGAAAGATTCGGTTTTCTGCACACGTCTCCGTGCACGGCCGGGCGTGACCCCTCCAGACGGGGCGCCGCCCAGCGAATTGGTGCGGCTCCCTATTTTGTCGTCCCTTCTCCATCCGCCTCTCGCCTTATGACCTCGCCCTACCCCCGCGACCCTGCCTTTTCGACCTTCCGCGGCCTCGTCGGCAAGAACGTGCTCGTGACCGGCGGTAGCTCCGGCATCGGCCAGGCCATCGCCATCCGCTTCGGCTTCGAGGGCGCGAACGTGGCGATCAACTACCTCCGCGACCGCGACGAGGCCGAGGCCACCGAGGACCGCATCCGCGAGGCGCGCTCGGAGCACGTCGCCGCCTTCAACTCGTGCGCGGCCCAGGTCCGCGCTGAGGACGTGCAGGTGAGCCTCCACCAGGCCGACGTCTCGGACGCCCACGAGGTCCGCGCCATGTTCGACGCCGCCATCGCCCACCTGGGCGGCATCGACGTGCTGGTCAACAACGCGGGCATCCAGATCCCGAGCGACTCCCACGACACCACCGCCGCCGAGTTCGACAAGGTGCTCGCCGTCAACCTGCGCGGGGCGTTCCTCTGTGCGAAGGAGGCCATCGAGCACTTCCTGGAGACTGAGAAGCCTGGTTGCATCATCAACGTCTCGAGCGTCCACCAGGTCATCCCGAAGCCCCGCTTCGTGGGCTACTCGGTGAGCAAAGGCGGCATGCAGAACCTCACCCGCACGCTCGCGCTGGAGTACGCCGCTCACGGCATCCGCGTCAACGCCATCGGTCCCGGTGCCACCGTCACGCCCATCAACTCGGCGTGGGTGGACGACCCCGAGAAGAAGGCGATGGTGGAAAGCCATATCCCGCTTGGCCGCGCCGGCTCCTCGGAGGAGATGGCCGCCGTGACGGCCTTCCTCGCCTCGGGGGAAGCCACCTACATCACCGGCCAAACGCTCTACATCGACGGCGGTCTGACGCTCTATCCCGACTTCCGCACGGCCTGGTCGAGCGAGTGAGCCGTTGTAGCGGTTTGAGCCACCGAAGCCCAAGGTGTTTCGTGTTGCGTATTGCGTGTTGAAAGGCACGAATCGAACACGTAACACGCGATACGCAACACACGTTGAAATGACCAAGGAGCAAGCCCGACTCGACGACGCCCAAACCGACTGGCGCCGCTGGGGGCCCTACCTCTCCGACCGCGCCTGGGGGACCGTCCGCGAGGACTACAGCCCCGACGGGGACGCCTGGCGCTACTTCCCCTTCGACCACGCGCGCAGCCGGACCTACCGCTGGAACGAGGACGGCCTCGCGGGCTTCTGCGACCGCGAACAGCGGCTCTGCCTTGCCGTCGCGCTCTGGAACGAGCAGGACGCCATCCTGAAGGAGCGTTTCTTCGGACTCTCCGGCCACGAGGGCAACCACGGCGAGGACGTCAAGGAACTCTACAGCCACCTCGACGCGACGCCGACCTACTCGTACGCCAAGCTCGCCTACCTCTACCCGCACACGGCCTTCCCCTACCAGCAGCTCTACGCCGAGAACCGTAACCGAGGCCGTATGGAGGTCGAGTTCGAACTGCTCGACGCGCTCCAGGGCGACCTCGCCGAGGGGCGCTACTTCGACGTGACGGTGGAGTACGCGAAGGTGGGCCCTGAAGACCTCCTCTGCCGCATTCGGGTGACGAACAAAGGCCCTGACGCCGCGCCAGTCCACTTGCTGCCGCACGTCTGGTTTCGCAATACGTGGGCGTGGGACGAGGACAGCACCACACCGCTCCTGGAACCTGCCGACGCGCCGGGGAACGTTGCCGCGCTGCACATCCGCCCTGATCCCGACGGCCCGACGATGATGGGGCCGCCGATGGAGGAGCGCTGGTGGTATGCCCGCGCCGTCGATACCCGTGGCAAGGCGATGGCAGACGCGCCTGCGCTGCTCGTCACGGAGAACGAGACCAACACCGAGCGGCTCTACGATGTGCCAAACCAAACGCCCTACGTCAAGGACGGCATCCACCGGGCCGTCGTGAACGGCGATGGGCAGTCCGTCAACCCCGACCGCGTCGGGACGAAGGCCGCGGCGCACGTCCGCGCGACGCTCGGCCCGGGCGAGACGCTCGAAGTGCAGGTCCGCCTCGCCGACAGCGCGCACAAGCAGCCCTTCCGCGGCTTCGCCAAGCGCTTCGACGAGCGCATCGCCGAGGCCGATGCCTTCTACGACGACGTGCACCGCCAGTCGCCGGGCCTCACCGACGACGCGAAGCTCGTCCAGCGGCAGGCGCTCGCCGGACTCCTCTGGACGCAGCAGTTCTACCACTACGACGTCGCGCGCTGGATCTCGGGCGACCCGGCCATGCCGCCACCGCCCTCGGCGCGCAGCCCGCGCAACCGCCACTGGTCGCACCTCCTCAACCACCACGTCATCTCGATGCCGGACAAGTGGGAGTATCCGTGGTACGCCGCGTGGGACCTCGCCTTCCACATGCTCCCGATGGCACTCATCGACCCCGAGGAGGCGAAGCGGCAACTGCTGCTGTTCACGTCCGAGGGCTACCTCCACCCGAACGGCCAGATCCCGGCGTACGAGTGGGCCTTCTCCGACGTCAACCCGCCCGTTCACGCCTGGGGTGCGCTGCGCGTCTACCAGCACGACCGCGACCGCACTGGCACGCCGGACGTGGCGTTCCTCAAGACCGTCTTCAACAAGCTGCTGCTCAACTTCACCTGGTGGGTCAACCGCAAGGACGAGGACGGCAACAACGTCTTCGAAGGCGGCTTCCTCGGGCTCGACAACATCGGCGTCTTCGACCGGAGCGCGCCGTTGCCGCTCGGCGGACGCCTGGAGCAGGCCGACGGCACGGCGTGGATGGGGATGTACTGCCTCAACATGCTCACCATCGCCATCGAATTGGCCGAGCACGATCCCGTCTACGAGGACCTCGCAGCCAAATTCTTCGAGCACTTCGTCTACATTGCCCGCGCGATCAACAAGGCGTGCGCGGGCACCGGGCTCTGGAACGAGGCCGACGGGTTCTACTACGACGTGCTGCACCTAGAAGGCGAGAACTACGGCCCCGACCGCCACATCCCGCTCAAGGTGCAGTCGTTCGTGGGTCTGACGCCGCTCTTCGCCACGGAGACGCTTAGCGCCGACACGCTCGCGCGGCTGCCCAAGCTGGCCGCCCGCGTGGCGTGGTTCCAGGAGCACCGCGCCCCCGCGATGCACGACCTCGGCCTGCACCTGGAGCCCGGCGCGAAGGGCGACATCCTGCTCTCCATCGTCAACCGCACCAAGCTCGAACGCCTGCTGGAGCGGATGCTGGACCCAGCGCAGTTCCTTAGCCCGCACGGCCTGCGCTCGCTCTCGAAGCGCCACGAACGTGAGCCCTACCACTTCAACCTCGCCGGGCAGACCTACGAGGTGCGCTACGTCGCCGGCGCGTCGCCCGTGCCGCTCTTCGGCGGCAACTCGAACTGGCGCGGGCCCGTGTGGATGCCCGTCAACCACCTGATGGTCGAGTCGCTGCAACGGTTCGGCGACTACTTCGGCGACACGCTGACGGTATCGCTGCCGGACCCCGACGGCAGCGTCACGACCGGGCACACGCTCTGCGACGTGGCCGAGCACCTCGCCCGCCGCCTCGATTCCTTGTTCTTGCTGAAGGACGACGTCCGGGTCTACCGCAAGGAAAAGCCGTTTTTGCAAACCACCGAATGGCGACAGCGGCTGCTCTTCCACGAGTACTTCCACGGCGACACCGGCCGCGGCCTCGGCGCGAGCCACCAGACCGGGTGGACCGCCGTCGTGGCGTGGCTACTCCACGGCTACGGCAGCCATCGGGTGTCGTGATTGACTAGGTTCATCTGCTTGGTTTTGTTGGTGAAGTGCACTACGTTAAACGCAGCGCGTTGACACGGCACGAGGTACCAACCGACGAGGGCAACGATGGCACGGCGACGAAGCTGGAGCAGCGAGATGTTTCGGCACCTGCGTCGCGGTAAGTACGACCGCGCGCTCTACTACGCCGCTGGAGGCGATCCCGACCTGCTGCTGGCCTACCACGAGCGCACCGCTGAGCCCGGAAGCACGGCCCCGACGACCGCCGTCCCACGGCCTCCGGCACCGCGGCGCGTGTTCATCAACGGCACGCCGCCCACCGACGAGGCGTGGACGATCATTCAGCACTTGGAGCGCACGGCCGGAAGCACACTGCCTGACGGGATGTACTGGTACGACGCCCAGTGCGGGGCCTTCGGGCCGTGGGGGCAGGCGACGCGGGTGTTTCTTCCGCCTGCGCTGCCGCTCGGCGGGGCGCTGCCGCCGCACTGCTCCGGGCCGGCTACCGGCGTGTTTGTGAACGGCCGCGACGTGCATCCGTCCGAATGGCAGCACCTCGCCCTGCTCGTTGGGCCGCTCTACCCCGGCTACTACACCCTCGACGCGGTGGGCAATTTTGGCTTCGCTGGGCAGCCACCCGCGACCAACCTGCGAGCGCGCATGGGCTTCTAGGTGGGCGCTAGCTCAGGCGCAGGTCGAGTTCTTTCGGAAAGCAGACGTAGGGCTTCGTGACGGATTCGGCCATCGCGCCGACGGAGATGCCGTCGGGGGCCTCGGAGAGCTCGCGGATGCGCCCGTCGCGCTCCAGGATGCAGATCGCCGCCGGCGTCGGTCCGTAGGCACGGAGGCGGGAGACGCCCGGCGAGACGTAGAGGGGAGCGGCCTCCGCGGCGTCGGACGCAGGGACGCCGCGCGAGACGAGCCAGTCGGCGGCCTGCGCGTGCCAGCGGGCGAGGTCGGCCTCGGTCGGCTCCGCGTCGAGGTAGCGTGTCTGGAAGAGGCGGCGCTGAAGAAAGCGCTGGCTGAGGTCGGCGAGAACGGGGTCGGGCGACTCCGTCCAGCGCGTGAGGCTGTAGAGCACCCCGGTGTCGTCGAGCCGGGCGAAGGCGTCTACCACGGCGGGGTCGCTCGCCTGGCTCGTGCTGACGCGGCGTGTGAGAAAAAACCAGAGGGGCGGCGCAGACGCCTCGACGGCCGCGTCGCCGGCGGCCGCGCGGGTCTGCGCCCGAGCGAAGGCGCTGCGCAGCAGGTGGTCGGCGGCGATGACGGTCTTGTGGAGGTACACCTGGGCATACATCAGCCGCCGCGAGAGGACGTAGCTCTCGACCGCGTAGGCCCCCTTCGCCTCGATCACGATGCGCGACCCAGCGCCGCCGTCGGTGGGGTGCACCCGCATCGTCTTGATAATCCGCTCCACGCCTACGACCCCCTCGGCGACGCCGGTGAAAAACGAGTCCCGGCGCAGGTAGTCGAGCCGGTCCACGTCGAGTTGCGAGGCGACGAGTTCGTGGAAGAAGGGGCGAGCGTAGGTGCCGTCGAAGAGCGCGAGCGCCAGGCCGAGGCGTCCCCCGAAGCGGGCATCGAGCCGCGCGATGAGCGCCCGCGACATGGTCTCGTGGCGAAACTCGCCCGTGGCGTCGGCGACGATGAG
>JBCDFF010000260.1:0-6315 GCA_039178415.1 Bacteroidota bacterium | reverse complement strand
GTCCTTGATCTTCTCCTCCTCCTCGACGACCGACTTCTCGACCATCACGCGCTCGCGGATCACGGTCTGGATCGTCTTGCGCTCCTCTTCGAGCGCCTTCTCCTTCTCGATCTGGGCGAGTTCGACCACGCGCTCGCGCTCCGTGGCTTCGAGCTGGCGGTCCTTCTCCACGCGCTCCGTCTCGACGGCGTCGGTGCGCAGGCGGTTCTTCTCCGCGACGAGGACCTGCCGCTGCTTGTTCTGCTCGGCGACCTCGACTTCTTCGTCGGTCTGGATGCGGGCGCGCTCGGCCTTGAGGCGCTCCTCCTGGCGTACGCGCTCTGTCTCGGCGGTCTCGCGCGCCTGTACGGTCTCGACCTCGCGGCGCTGGCTCGCCTCCTTCTCGGCAAGCTGGCGCTCCAGTTCGAGGATGGCCTCTCGGGCCTCCACGTCCTGCTTCTTGATCGTCTTCTCCTTCTCGCGGTTGATCTCGTTGGCGAGCACAGCCTGCTTCGCCGTGAGGTCGGTGATCTTCTTGATGCCCTCCGCGTCGAGGATGTTGTCCGGGTCGAGCGTCTCGATCGGCGTCTGCTCCAGGTAGTCGATGGCGGCGTCTTCGAGGGCGTAGCCGCTCAGGTCGGTGCCGATCACGTTGAGGATGTCCTCCTTGAACGTCTCGCGGCTGTTGTAGAGGTCGACGAAGTCGTAGTTCTTGCCGACCGTCTTGAGCGCCTCGGAGAACTTGGCGTCGAACAACTCAACGAGCGCCTGCGGGTCAGACGCGCGGACGGTGCCGATGGACTCGGCGACGGTCTGCACGCTCTGCTCGTCCTTGTTGACCTTCACGAAGAAGGCCACCTGGATGTCGGCGCGCATGTTGTCCTTGCAGATGAGGCCGTTCTTGCCCGTGCGCGAGATCTCGACACGCTTGAGCGAGATGTCCATCAGCTCCGAGCGGTGAATCACCGGGAGGACGTACATCCCCGAGAAGGCGACCTTCGTGCCGCCGACGCCGGTGCGTACGAGCGCGCGGCCTTGCTCGACCTTCTTGTAGAACTTCGCGACGAGCGCAAAGAGCCCGAGGACGATGACGAGCGTGAAGCCGCCCGCGACAGAAAGGATGGTCCAGATATCCATGACAGAGGGGGTGGAGCCAGAAAAACGTCGAAACTGGAGCGCGGCGTCGAGCCGCAAGGATCAGACCGTGGCCTGCTGGACGGCGACGGGGTCCACGAGGTAGACCTGCCCGTCGTCGCTGCGGGCGACCACGAGGGCGCGTTCGCCGCGCGCGACGCGCTCGCCAGGCTGCGTGGTCTTGACAGTGAGTAGCAGCGGCGCGCCGTCGGTGGCGAGCTCGGCCTGCCCGAGCCGCTCGTGGTCGATGGCGGTGAGCGCCGTGCAGACGCGCCCGATGATCTGCACGGGAGCCTCGGCGGCTTTGAGTTTGCGGAAAAGCCCCGCCAGTGGCCACGTGAGCACCTTCGTTGCGAGGATGGCCAGCAAAGCGCTGCCGCCCAGCCCGACGAGCGCACCGAGCCCGAGCACGAAGAACCCGATGGCGGCGACGGTCCACCAGCTCAGCACAAACACGCTGAAGACGACCATGAACGGCACGATGCCGAGGTGCAGGAACGACAGCGCCTGCTGCCACCCCGAGAGCCCGGTATCGGCGTCCGCGCCCACATCGGTATTGGCCTCAAAGTCGAGGTCCACGTCGGCGTCCGTCGCGTCGAAGTCCACGTCGAGGAAGTCGAGGTCGAGCGCGCCGAGGATGACGAACAGCCAGTAGACCCCGACGACGGCGAGGAGGACGGTGAGGGGCAGCAGCGGGCCCGAAGCGAGGAACTCCAGCATAACACGGCTCGGCTCGGCGCGGCCGCCCAGCACCCGGGCGCAGCGCCAGTGGGGGCGACAGCCTGCAAGGACATAGTCTGCAAGGATAACGCGGAGCCTGTGCAGAGTCCAGCGTCACGCGGCGTCGCCGAAGGACACTCGCGGTATACGGATTCGGACTCCCGTGTTACGTAAGTGTTACCGATTGGGCCCTATCCAAGCGTTTTAAAGCAGCTAGCATAACTGTAGCGTCGCCCGCGTCACAATCCTGTCGGTCTGATGCGGGGCCGCATGCCGTGAAGAGGTGGCTCGCTCGTGCGGCTCTGGAGCGACCCGCGCGGTGCCGTATGCCGCGATGCAACGGAGGAGGGAGAACCTCCGTAGCCGTGCCCGGGTCTATGCTGCTACGCGTGCACTTCATGCAACCGACACCACGGCGTGACACATAGAAGCGCTGCGGGTTTTAGTCTCGTCCTCAACGTGGCCGTATTACGCGGCCTCGGACGCGGAGACGTGCACCGCGCCCCTTTCTCCTTCGCCCTTCTCCTTTCGCCTCCCTACTGCCATGCGCATCGGTACGCGCCTGCTCCTGCTGCTCCTCGTCGGAGCGCTTGCCCTCCCGGTCTTCGCCCAGCGCCCCGGCGGACGTCCCGGCGGCCCACCAGGACAGGCACGCGGTGGTGCGATCACCGGCACCGTCATCGACGCCGATAGCCGCCAGCCGATCGAGTTGGCGACGGCCACCGTGTGGAGCGCGCGGGACTCGTCGCTCGTGACAGGGGCACTCACCGACGCTGCCGGCGCGTTCGACATCAGCCCGCTACGGCCAGGTCGCTACTACCTCACGCTCACCTACGTCGGCTATGTCCCCCAGCGCATCGACGACCTCGCGCTGCGGCCCGGCAGCCTCACCGCCGACCTCGGCACCATCGAGCTTGCGTCTGACGCGGCGCTGCTCGAGGGCATCCAGGTCGAGGGCATCCGCGACGACATCGAGGTGCAGGTGGACCGCACCGTGTTCAACACCGCCGACCAGATCGCGGCCGATGTCGGCTCCGTGACGGACCTCCTGCGCAACGTCCCCGCCATCGAGGTCGACATCGACGGCAACATCAGCCTGCGCGGCAACCAGAACGTCGCCATCCAGATCAACGGGCGGCCCGTCCCGATCACGGGCGCGTTCCTGGCGAGCTACCTCCAGCAGTTGCCCGCGTCGAGCGTCGAGCGCGTGGAGGTGATCCCCAACCCGAGCGCGAAGTACGACCCCGAGGGCCTCGGCGGCATCGTCAACATCATCTTGAAGGAGAACACCGACCTCGGCCTCTCGGGCGGCATCACGACGGCCGTGGAGACGATCGGCGGCTTCAACGCCTCGGGCAACGTCGGCTACCAGCGCGGGCCGTGGACCACGTTCGTCACCTACGGCCTCCGCCGCAACATCCGCGAGTCGAACGGTCTCAACGACGCCGACTTCACCCTGCTGCCTGGGACCGACGGCCAGCCTCCCCTCGACACCCGCTTTACCGACGACGACGGCGAGCGCTCCAGCCTCGGCCATCTCTTCAGTGCCTCGGCCGACTACAAGCTCACGCCAAAGGCGACGCTCTCGGCTTCGGGCCGCCTCAGCCTCGGGTTTGGCAGCGACGCCGAGGTCAACTTCCGCGACGAGGTGTTCGACGACGGCCGCCGCCTCGAGTCCTACCGCCTCACCGACGAGGACGGGGACGACCTCAACACCGACCTCGCGTTCACCTTCACGCGCGTCCAGGAACGCTCGACCGACGAACTCACCGTCGAGGCCCGCTACACCGCCGACGCCCGCGACGACGTGAACCTCTTCACGGAAGGGATTGCGCCGCTGGTGGACGAGGCGATCCCCGACCCCACCGACATCGAACGCAACACGACCGACCGCTTCAAGCAGGAAGGCTCGCTCCAGCTCGACTGGGTGAAGCCCATCGGGGGCCTCAGCCTCGAAACAGGCTTCCGCAGCGAGTTTACGCGCACCGACGACGACTTCCTCGTGGAAGACCAGGACCTCGTCACGGGGATCTTTGCGCGCAGCGACACGCTCTCGAACAGCTTCGTGTTCGACGAGCAGGTGCACGCCGTCTACGGCCTCCTCAGCCGCAGCTTCGGACCTCTCAGCATCAAGGCGGGTGCGCGTCTGGAGCAGGCCTTCACCACGTTCGACCTAGCGCGGCCGGCACCCGGCCAGGAAGACGTCGGCACGTTCGACAACGACTACTTCAGCGTCTTCCCAAGCGCCTTCGCCACCTACAAGCTCAGCGAGGGCGTCTCGGCCAAGGCGAGCTACAGCCGCCGCATCAACCGCCCCTCGACGCGCCAGCTCAACCCGTTCGAGAACCGCGAAGACCCGCGCAACATCCGCGTGGGCAACCCCGGGTTGCAGCCCGAATACACCGACTCGTACGAGGTGGGCCTCACCTGGTTTACACCGAAGACAACGCTGACCTTCACGCCGTTCTACCGCCGCACCACCGACGCCATCACCCGCTTCTCCGTGCCGCCGAACGCCGACGGTCGCATCGTGCGCACGTTCGTCAACCTCGAAACGGAGGAAAACTACGGCGTCGAGACGATCGGGAGCCTGCGTCTTGGGCAGCGCTTCAGCAGCTTCGTCACGCTGAGCGCCTACCAGTTCCAGGCGAGCGGCGAGAGCTTCGACGCCGACCTCGCGGCCAACGGGTTCCAGTGGAGCCTGCGCGGCAACCTGTCCTACAACTTCTCGACCGGCACGGCGGTGCAGTTCTTCGGCTTCTACCGCGCGCCTCGAGACATCCCCAACGGCCGCATCGAGGCGTTCTCGTTCACGAACCTCTCGGTCCGCCAGAAGCTGCTCGACGACCGCGCGAGCCTCGCCGTCACCATGGGCGACGTGTTTGACACGGCTGGTTTCGAGTTCTCGCTTGCCGATAGCACCATTGACCAGGTGGGCGAGCGGCGGTGGCAGGCACGCTTCCTGACGTTCACGCTCAATTACACGTTTGGCCAGCAGCCACAGCAGCGCCGCTCCGACCGCCAGCGGGGTGGCCAAGGTGGCGGCGACGAGTCGGCCGACTTCTAGGTAACCCGAGTTGTGCCCTATCCGCTCTGTTCTCAACATGGAGGTGGATCGGGGGTGGGCAGCAGGGGGGAGAGAGCGCTTGACGCCCCACTCGCTACCCGCCACAAACCGTCCGCAACGCAGCGCTGAGCCATAGCACACGGCTCGGGCTGGGTAGCACAGAGTTCCACGCCGTGTGAGAAGCGGAGCACGCCGCCCTCCTCGTAGCTTCCGCGCATGCGTCCGATCGTCCCCTTTGCTGCGCTCACGCTGCTCCTCACGGGCTGTGCCCCCGACGGCGCACGGGAGGGGCTACGCGGCCTCGACGCCTATCTCGCGGGCGACCTCGAAACGGCCGCGGCTGCCTTTAGCGAGGGGCTGCAAGCGACCGACACGCCCGAGGCTGATCCCGACGTGCGCGCGCGGCTGCTCTACGACCTCGGCCTCGTCCGCCACGAAGAAGGCGACCCAGAGACGGGCGACTCAGAGGCGGCCATCGACCTCTTCGAGCAAGCCGCGCAGATCGCGCCGACGCTGCGGGCGCAGGCGCGAGCCCGCTACAATGCCGGGACGGCTGCCGCCCTCACGCAGGAGTTTGAGGCCGCGCTCGGTCACCTCCGCCGTGCGCTCCTCCTCGACCCCAGCTACGCCGAGGCGAAGGTCAACTACGAACTCGTCAAGCGGCAGTTGGAGGGTGACCAGCCCGAGCCGCCGGACGAGCAACCCCCGCCCGAGCCGTCGGCGTTCGCCCAGGATGTGAAGGCGCGAGCGGACTCGCTCATCGCCGCGCTCCGCTACGCCGACGCGCTCGAAGCCATGCAGGCAGGCCTGACCGTGGACTCGACGGTGGAGGCCTACGCCGACTTCATCGGGCGCCTCCAGGGCGTCGTTGGGATCGAAGACGGGGCGGGCGAGGACAGACCGCCCAGGCCGTAGCGCTCGCCACGCCTGCCTTGCTTCTCGGGGGAGGGGTGTGGACAGAAGTGGGAGAGTGGGACTGATTCGACGCGTGGAGAAGGTCCTCCTCGCCACGTGCACACGCGCACACCTGAAGCACGGCTCGCAAGCTAAGCGGGGCTTGCACGCGTGTACGTCCGAGTGTGAGCGACATCAGACCTACCGCAAAAAAGAATGGGGCCGCAGCTTCTCCCCCAAGAGCTGCGGCCCCAGGCGCACCGGCGAATTCGCCGATGAACGCTAGAAGACCAATCGCACTAGGTGCGACGGGATAAAACATAGGAGGAGATCCTTAGGAATTCAAGGCATTCGGTACGATCGTTTTACTCCTTTAATGCGAGCATGGAGTCTGATCTAAATAAAAAGCGCGTCCTTCTTCGATCTGTTTGCGCTGAAGCCTTGGGACACGCACGTTTCTTCACACGTCCTTGAAGTCAGAGCCTCGTCCGTAGGGTGACAGAAAGGTGTCATCTACCGGG
>JBCDFF010000259.1:0-6320 GCA_039178415.1 Bacteroidota bacterium | reverse complement strand
CGAGGCGGTGGAGGCGGCCCTGAGCGCGTCGGGGGTCCTGGAGGTGGTCGAAGTGGGAGGCGATCATGGGGAGCGAGGTGAGTGACCTCGCAGCCTACGCGTCTGTGCCGGCCGAATCAATTAGCGTGCGGTCGCCCTGGGACGTACGCGCCTGCCCTGGGAGTTTCCCTGAGGCATGCCGTACCTTCGCCGCCGGGTCTTCGGCACATGGGTTGCTGCAAGACCGCCCCTCGTCGTCTTCCACCGTTTTCCGCCCCTGGTGGCCTGTTTGCGTATGCGCCCCCGTACGGTTCTATCCTGCTTCGCTTCCGTCCTGCTCTTCATGCTGCTCGCGGGCCCGGTGCTCGCGCAGTCGGCGGCCCGCCCGGCCAGCTTCGACGCCGCCACCAAGCGCGTCGCTGAGGTCGAGCGCGTCGCGCTGCCCGCGTTCGACAACGAGGCGCTGCTCGCGCGCGACGAGGCCGTCCTCGCCCAGCAGCGTGCCGCGGGCACCCCGACGGCCCAGCGCTTCGCCGAGCCGGTCGCGATGGCCCTCGACGCCCGCACCGGCGGCACCTGGGAGACGCTGGCCGACGGCCGCCAGGTGTGGCGGCTGCGTGTGACCTCGCCCGGGGCCTACTCGCTCAACGTCGGCTTCTCGCAGTTCCGGCTCCCCGAGGGCGCCGCGCTGTGGCTCTACCCGACCGGCGAGGCCCCGCTCTTCCGCGCCTTCACCGCCGCCGACAACGAGGCGCACGGCGAGCTCTGGACGCCCGTCGTCCCGGGCGACGACCTCACCATCGAGGTCAACGTCCCCCGCTCCAAGCCCGGCCACACCCCCGACTTCGCCCTGGAGATCGGCCAGATCGCGCACGCCTACCGGCCCTTCGGCCTGACCGCGGACCAGCGCCAGCAGGCCGACCTCGAGAACGGCCGCGTCGCCTCGGGCTCGTGCAACGTGGACGTGGTCTGCCCCGAGGGCGACGGCTACCGCGACATCATCCGCTCGTCGGGGGCCTACACGCGCAGCGGCATCGACATCTGCTCGGGCGCGGCCGTCAACAACGCGCTCGAGGACGGCCGCCCGCTCTTCCTCACGGCCAACCACTGCGGCAACAGCACGGGCAACGCGTCGAGCATCGTCATCTACTGGAACTACCAGAACTCGACGTGCCGCCCCGTCGGTTCGCCCGCGAGCGGCGGCCCTGGCGACGGCCCGCTCTCGCAGTTCAACTCGGGCACCCGGCTCCTCGGTGCCGCCGCGAACTCGGACTGGGCGCTCCTCGAAATGGACGACCCCTTCGACCCCGCCCACAACGTCTACCTCTCCGGCTGGGACCGCCGCGACCTCGCCCCGACGTCGGTCGTCGCCATTCACCACCCCGCCGTCGAGGAGAAGCGCATCTCGTTTGAGGACGACCCGACGACGATCACGTCGTACCTCAGCGACACCCAGGATTCCAACGCCGCGTACATCCGCGTGGAGGACTGGGACCTCGGCACGACCGAGGGCGGCTCCTCAGGCTCGCCGATCTACAACGCCGACAAGCAGATCGTCGGGCAGCTCCACGGCGGCTTCGCGGCCTGCAGCAACGACGACCCGGACTGGTACGGCCGCATGTTCCGCTCGATGGCGGGCGGCCTCGAAGACTTCCTCGACCCGGCGGGCAGCGGCGTGGAGACGCTGGGCGGGCGCGAGTCCGGGCAGGGCGTCGCGGCGGCGTTCACGGCGGGCACGTCCCAGGCGTCGTCCGGCGAGACGGTGCGCCTCTCGCTGACGGTCACCAACTTCAACGACGGCGACGCCAGCGGCGCGACGTTCACGACCACGCTCCCGGCGGGCCTCGTCTACGCGGGCAACGCCGCCACCTCCACCGGCACCGTCGGCGAAGCGGGCGGCACCGTCACGTGGAACTTCGACCTGGCAGGAGGCGGTGCGTCCACGCTCAGCTTCGACGTCACGCTGACCGATGCGGCGACCGGCACGCTCAACATCCTCGGCACGGTCTCGCAGGCCTCGCTGACGGCTCCGCTGCAGGTGGCCACCCGCATCGAGGTGTTCGTGGCCCCGGACCGCCAGCTGGGCAACACGACCGCCGTCGCCATCCCAGACGACAGCTGCCCCACGCTCGGCGGCACCAGCCTCGACATCACCGAGGCGTTCACCTGGGACGAACTCAAGGTGGGCGTCGTGATCCAGCACACCTTCCGCGGCGACCTCCGCGTGCAGCTCGAGAGCCCCGAGGGCACGATCGCCAACCTCCTCGACCGCCCCGGCGGAGGGACCTTCGGCACAGGCGCAGAGAACCTCGACGCGCTCTTCAGCGACAGTGGCGAGGCTAGCCTCTTCAGCTCCTCTGGCGACCACGCCGTAGGTGCTCCCTTCTTCGAGAACGAGGGCCGGCCTGAGCAGGGCAGCCCCGGCACCGCAGGCGTCGACCCGCTCTCGTCGTTCGACGACGAGGACCCGCGCGGCACGTGGACGCTGCGCGTGTGCGACGGCGCGGGCCAGGACACCGGCACGCTGCAGCAGTGGGCGCTCCTCTTCTACGGCCTCAGCGTCGATGCCGAGGACGATGCCCCGCTGCCGGAGGCGTTCGCGCTGAGCGCGGCCTACCCGAACCCGTTCACGGACGCCGCGACGCTGACGCTCCGCGTCCGAGACGCCCAGGAGGTCCGCGCTGAGGTCTACGACCCGCTGGGCCGCCGCGTGCGCGTTCTGATGGACGGCCTCGCTCCTGCCAACTCGGCGCAGACCCTCTCGCTCACCGCCGACGGGCTCCCGAGCGGCCTCTACGTGGTTCGCGTCGTCGGCGAGACGTTCGTGGCGACCGAGTCGGTGCTGCTGGTGCGATAGACCTGCGGTTGGCGAAGAAGCCACTACGGCTCGCGTGTCTGGATCAAGTGAACACGCGCACGATAGCCTCAGTGCGAGTCATTCCCGAGCAGGTCACGGTAGAGCGCGATGAGCTTGGCGGCTTCGGTGTCCCACCGGTAGCGCGGGGCCGCCTCGGCGGCAGCGGTCGTGTGCGCGGCGTAGGCGGTGTCCGTGAGCCGCTGGACGGCCGCGACGAGCGCGGCGGGGTCGTCGGGGAGGCTCGTGACCCCGGCTCCGGTCGCGGTGGCGAACTCGTCCCAGAGCGGCACCGCAGAGCAGACGAACGGGAGCGCGTGCTGGAGGTAGTCGTAGAGCTTGGTCGGCATCGAGCCCACGTAGTTCGGGTGCGGGGCAAGCATGCACAGCCCGACGTGCGCGGCAGCCAGGTGCGGGGCCATCGCCTCGGGCGGGACGAAGTGGGTCCAGCCGTCGAGCGTGACGTGGTCGTGGAGGACCTGGGCGTGGAGAAACGCCTCGGCGCGGGCCCGTTCGGTGACACGGGGGGCCCGCCCGGCGAGCGTGAGGTGCCAGTCGTGCCCGGTGGCGCGGGCGAGGTGCAGGGCCGCGAGCATCGTCGTGAGGCCACGCGCCTCGGAGACGGTCCCGGCGTAGACCAGCCGCAGCGGCATCCCGGGAGCAGGGAGCGACTTGGTCAGCGGAAGGGTGGCAGGCGGGAGCGCGTGGTTGCGGACGAGCGTGTGCGGCGTGCCGAGGGGTAGCGCGGGGGCGTACGACGCTTCGGCGAGGACCGTATGGTCGAGCCAGCCGAAGGCCCAGCGTTCGAGCCGGGCGAAGGCGCGGCCTGCGGGGCCGGGACGGCGGTCGTAGGCCTCGTGGCGGTCGTAGACGACGCGCGCACCGAGGCGACGCTGGGCGCGCCAGCCGAGCGGGAGCAGTTCCGGGTCGTGGAGGTGCACGAGCGCCGGGCGGAGGCGCAGGAGGTGGCTCCACACGGCACGCTGCACGACCAGGCGCTCGCGCGCGGTCGGTCGCCCCCCGGCGCTGCGGGACACCGGCAGCGCCTCGACAGGCACCTCGGCGATGCCGCCGCCCGCGTTCACCTGGATGGTCTCCGAGCGTGTGTGGCGGGCGACCAGCCGCGCGTCGTAGCCGGCGGCCCGGAGGCTCGGCACCGCTTTTGCGGCGATGCGGGGGTCGCGGAGCGGGTGCACCGTCGTGACGTGCACGACCGGACGCGGCGCAGCGATGTTGGGCGGGTGGGCGGCCACAGGGTCGGCTATCTTCGCGTGATGCAGTGATGCAGTGATGCAGTGATGCAGTGATGCAGTGATGCAGTGATGCAGTGAAAAGGTGTTCGCCGCCACGCGCTCCGTCAAACGAATTCGCCGCGCTCACGCCTCGCCCGTCCACGCCTCGCTCCCAGACTTCTCCGCCTCCCCCTCGCACCCAACCCTCCTCCTCCATGTCCCTCTATGCCGTGATCATGGCCGGCGGCGTCGGCAGCCGCTTCTGGCCGCGCAGCCGCCAGGCCCAGCCCAAGCAGTTCCTCGACGTGTTCGGCGCGTCGTCGATGATCCAGAACACGTTTGCGCGGCTGCAGCCGATGATCCCCGCCGACCGCGTGTTTGTAGTCACCAACACGAAGTACGTCGAGCAGACGCGCGAGCACCTGCCCGCCGTGCCGCCCGAGAACATCCTCGCCGAGCCGATCGCCCGCAACACGGCCCCGTGCATCGCCTTCGCGGCCGCGACGATCCACGCGCTCGACCCCGACGCGACGATGGTGGTGCTGCCCGCCGACCACCTCATCGACAAGCCCGCGCGCTTCCACGCCGTCCTCGACGCCGCCGTCGCGAAGGCACAGACGCCGGGCGCGCTCGTCACCATCGGCATCGAGCCGACGCACCCGGAGACGGGCTACGGCTACATCCAGTACGACATGTCCGGGGCCACCGGCGGCGACGGTGCTGCCGGACCGCAGGCCTTCCCGGTCAAGACGTTCGCCGAGAAGCCCGACCTCCCGACCGCCGAGCGCTTCCTAGACTCGGGCGACTTCCTCTGGAACTCGGGCATGTTCATCTGGCGCGCCGACTCCATCCTCGCGTCGATGGCGGAGCACCTCCCGGAGGTGCACGCCTGCTTCGCGGGCCTCGGTGCCCCGGCCGACACTACCGAGGCGCAGGTCCGCGACGCCTACGAGCGCAGCCCG
Source organism: Bacteroidota bacterium (assembly GCA_039178415.1). GTDB lineage: Bacteria > Bacteroidota > Rhodothermia > Rhodothermales > Rubricoccaceae > JBCBEX01. The sequence goes on along the minus strand of JBCDFF010000259.1, from coordinate 1,293 downwards.
AAGATCTCCATCGACTATGGCATCATGGAGCGCGCGGGCGACGTGCACGTGGTGCCCGGGAGCTTCGGCTGGAGCGACGTCGGCGACTGGCGCGCGGTCTACGAGCGCTCGGCCAAGGACGACGCCGGCAACGCCACCGACGGCGACGTGATCGCGCACAACTCCAGCCGCTGCTATGCCCGCTCCGGAGACCGCCTCGTGGTGCTCGTGGGCGTGCGCGACCTCGCCGTCGTGGACACCGACGATGCCATCCTCGTCTGCAACCTCGACGCGACGCAGCAGGTGAAGCACATCGTCGACTACCTCGGCGCGCACCGCATGGACGAGTACGTGTGAGGGTCGAGGGTCGAGGGTCGAGGAAGCAAACGGGCTCGCGCGACCGCATCAAGGGCGTGCCTGCTCTTCACTCCTCGCCCACGCTCCCGAAATCACCGCAACTGGGGATGGTGCTCGGTGGGGTCGGACGGCTAGCATGGGAGCATGACCTCGCACGGCGACACGCTGCGGCGAGGGCTCCCTTCGACTAGCCTTCGACCCCACATGATTTCCTTCCGCTTTCCGACCCTCTTCGCGCTTCTACTCGCCTTCGTCGCCCTGCCCCTCGCTGGCTGCGACTCTTCCGACGATGACGACGGCGGTGGCGACAGCATCGACTGCCCCAACGCCGCCTCGGGTACCTTCACCGCTCAGGCAGGCGGGACCAGCTTCGATGCCGTCTGCATCCAGGCCAACTTCGACAGCGGCGTGTTCTTCATCGCAGGCATCGTCAACCTCGGCGACGGGGGCGCAAGCCAACGCCAGATCAACATTAGTGTGCCGAGCGCGAGTGTAGGGCAACGTCAGCTCGGTCTCATCAGTGGCATCACGGTCACCTACGCCGACGTGAGCCCGTCTGGTCAGGACGTGTTCTTGGCCATGTCGGGGACACTCAATATCACCACGCTCTCTGATTCCGGAGCGAGCGGAACCTTCTCGTTTGAAGGGGCCAACCAGACGATGAGCTCTACCATCTCCGTCACCAACGGCTCCTTCGACGTGACCTTCTGAGCTTGCGTGCTCACACGAGCGCTGCGCGAATCTCTCGCGGCGGACAGACCTTTCTTGCGACGGTGTCGTTTCTTCGGAGACGGCACCGTTTCTCTTGGGCACGGCGGCCACCTGCTCGCTTCCCTCCTCTGCCCGCACCCACCATGCGGCCTCAATCGATCCAGCACGGCGCGTTCCTGACGTTGCTCGTGCTCGTCACGCTCGCGTTCCTCGGCCTTCTCGTCGGCTTCCTGCAGCCCATCTTCT
>JBCDFF010000258.1:0-6326 GCA_039178415.1 Bacteroidota bacterium | reverse complement strand
TCGGACGCGGTCTCGAAGCGCACCTCGTAGAGGTAGAGGCCGCTCGCGAGGTCGCCGAACTGGAGCGCGTGGCGATGGACACCCGGGGGCTGCTGCTCCCGCTTGGCCACCTGCACGCGGCGGCCGAGGAGGTCGTAGATCACGATCTCCACGTCGCCGACCTCTGGGGTGGCATACTGAAGCGTGGCGTTCGCCCGGAATGGGTTCGGGTAGGCCCCCTGCACCTCGAACGTAGCCGGGAGGGCTGCCCCGCCGTCGTCCTCGTTGGCGACGACCACGCCGCCGTCGGCCTGCGACTTCATCGGCTCGGTGTTGCCAGCGAGATCGGTGGCGAGCGTGAAGAACTCGTAGGCGGTTCCGAAGGTGCCCTCGAACACGTAGGTCGAGTCCGTGGTGCCGGTGAGGAGGGGCGCGAACTCGTCGGTCGTGGCGAAGGGCGGCGGGGCCGTGCCGCCGCGGCCCCCCCCAGCGTCGACGCGGCGGCCGTAGAGCGCGAAGCTCGCCAGCCCAGCCCCCGCGTCCGAGCCCGTCCACGCGAGCTGCACGCTCGTCGAGTCCAGCACGACCGTGGAGCCGGTCCGGAGGCGGCTCACCGGGTCCGAGGCGTCGAGCGTGTTGAAGATCGGCGGCGTCTCGATGGGCGCGTTGTTGTCGAAGATGATGCTGGCTTGCGCGTCGATGCGGGCGGCGTCGGGGGCATCCTCGCGTGGCGTGATGCGGTAGGCGAAGAAGCCGTCGCCCTCCGGCGGCGTGTTGTTGGGCGGGAGCAGCCCGCCGAGCGGGTCGCGCGTCACGGTGCCTGTCTGCGGATCGATGGCGCGCAGCGCGAGCGTGACCTCCCGGGTCTGCGCGTCGAGCGACGTCGAGACGTCCACGAACACGCCGAGCGAGTCCCGCAGGTCGAGGCGGTCGGCGTAGAACGCGCGGCCCTCGCCCGGCAGGTCAAACGCGTACGGGCCGAAGCCGAAGCGCTCGACGCGGAACGTTCGCAGGTCGAGGTCGGCGTCGAGCGTCTGCGTGATGACGACCTCCTTCGCGGGCGCATTGGCCGTCTCGGCGTTGTTCTCGAAGCGGATGCGGTAGGCCATCGGCTCGTCGCGCGGCACCCAGCGGGCATCGCCGTAGCCCTCCGGGCCGAGGATGTCGTTGGGGTCGTCTGAGGCGAAATAGAGCAGACAGAGCACCTCGAACGCCGTCGGCAGGTAGGCGAGCACGTTTCCGGCGAAGTCGCCCGCCACGTTCCCGAGCGCGGCAAAATAGCCGATGTCGGTTCCGCTCAGCACCGAATACAACGTGAGCAGCAGACCGATGCCGCCGACCACCAGGGTGGCAATAGCGAAGGCACCCGCTTCAGCCGGGAGTAGGATGATGCCCGCAATCAGCGCAGGGATCCCAATTCCGATCGTAAACGCCGTGTTCAGGTCCGAACAGGTCTTCGCGGGGTTGACGCTACCTCGCCCCACGTCGATCCAGACGAGGTCGTCCGCGTCGCTGTTCGCCGGCAGGTAGGTCACGCGCGAGGCCCCACGCAGGGGTGCCTCCTCGCTGTCGAGGCCGAGCAGCGAGAGCCCAGACTGGCTCGGGTCGGCAAGCGTGGCGATCGCCGCGTCTTTGCTGGCCTGGAGCACGGCGAGTCGCTCGGGGTCGAACCCGGTCAGAAGTGCGGCCGTCTCGATCTCGTTGAGCAGCGCCTCGGCGTTGGCGCGGGCGAGCTCGGCCACCTCGTCGAAGGTCAGCCCGCGCACGGCCACGCCGTAGGGGGCCCGTTCGCCGACGCCCACGACCGTGGGGAGGAAGAGCTCCGCCGTCACCGTCTCGCCGACGCGCACGTTGGTGGTCATCATCGAGAGCAGGCCGATGGCGGTGGTGTCGCCGCTTGCGGTGCGTAGCTGCGCCTCGAACCCGGAGGCGATGGCGTCCGGGACCGGCCCGAGCTCGTCGGGATAAAGCACGGTGCTCACGAAGCGATCCGACGATAGCGAGGCGAGCTGGTCGCCCGGCACCGCGACGGTCAGCACGACCACGTCGTAGTCGGCGTTGCTTTCGTTCTTGACGACCACTTCGAGCGCCCCCCGGTCGTTGACGAGCAGGCCCGTGGGGGCGACGAGCGTCTGCCGCAACCCAGTTACGCTGGGCACCTGCACCGCGAAGCCCTCGTCGAGGCGGGCGGTGCTGCTGCCCTGGGCGGCGACGAGGTCGTAGGCCCCGAGCGGTTGACCGCGCAGGTCGAAGCGGACCTCCGCCTCCATCGAGCTCAGCAGACGGACGAGCGTGCCATCGATGCGGGTGCCGCCGCGCTCCAGGCGGAACGCGGTGCCCTCCGTGAACTGCGCCCCCCGGATCGTGGCGACGACGCGGCCCTGCGTGCCCCCGAAGTCGGGCGTGGTGCTGAGAAGACTGAACGTGAACGCCTCGGCGGTCAGCGACACATCGGCCTGGTCGTTGTTGAACGCGAGGAGGTAGGGGTTGCGGACGAGCACGTAGTAGGTGCCCGCCTGCGTGCTCGGCACGAGGACCTCGGGCGCGCCGACCGTGCTCTCGGCGAAGAACGCCTGGTCGAAGTCGCCGGGCGAGGGCACGCGGTCGTAGGCGACGAACACCTCGAACTCCTCGTCCCGGTACGCCGTCGGGTTGTCGAGCGTGAAGCGGAGGTCGCGCCCAGCGGGCACGTCGAGCTTGAAGTAGCGGCTCAGGCCCGGCAGGAGTGTCACCGGCGCCGCCTGGCCCAGCGTGAGCGCCGGGAGGTCGACGCCGACCGTGCTGCCAGACGCTGTGCGGTTGTTGTCGTTGTCGGTCTCGCGGACGCCGCCGCGCACGTCGGTCCAGACGATGGCGCGGTACTGCCCCGGTATGAGATTCGGCACGGTGCCCTCCGCGTCTACGTTCTCGGGCGGCTGGTTCGGCGACGCGCCCCGCAGCAACGCGAGCGTGTTCGGGGCGGCCCCCAGCGGGATATCGCCCTGGCGCTGACCGGCGCGCGCCCCGGCGTCCTGGACGTAGATCGGCGCGCCCGGCTCGGGCAGCCGCACCGTCATGGTCATCGTGCGGCGCACGCCCGGCTCGATGGTGAGCGAGCGGCGCTCGAAGGCGAGGCGCGGGTCGTCGATGTCGTAGCGGGTGTCGAGCGACAGGTGCACGGCGTCGAAGAACAGGCCGGTGAAGGTGTTCTGGCCGCGATTGACGAGGTCGTAGGTGAGCGCCACCTCGTCGCCGGGCTCCGCGCCAGCCGGCACCACCACGTTCTCGACGACGAGGTCCACCGGTGGCGGCAGCACGATGTCGAGCACGCGCGCGTCGGAGTTGTTGTCGACCTGCCCGGCCTCGGTCACGCGGCGGTCGCGGTTGACCGTGGTGGTGAGCAGGTGGCTCCCGGCGGCATATTCGGGGAGGAAGAGGTCCACCGTGTGCGTGTAGGTCGCGCCCGGTGCGAGGGGACCCTGCACGTTCCGCGTCAGCAGCGTCACCGTCTCGCCGCTCGCCTCGGTGCCGGGCGAGAGCGTCCAGGCGTCGGTCCATGCCGTCCGGGCCGGAATTGCCGCGCCGTCGTTGATCACGGTGACGACGGCGCGCACCGGCTGCCCCGCCTGCGGCGTGCCCGAAACCGTCACCGACGCGATGCGCAGGTCGGCGGGGGCCGCGAGGCCGAGGTCGGTGGGGGCGGCGGGCACAGCCGCGTTGTTGCTGCGGACCAGTTCGTCGACGGACTGCGCGTCGTCGGTCTCCACGAGGAGGTAGAATGCACCGGTGAGATCAGCGGGTAGGGCCACCTCGGTGGTGGCCTCGTAGCTGGCCCCGGGTGCCAGGGCGCCGACGCGGACGAGGTCGTCCAGCCGCACGTCGTCCGCCGAGGGCGCTGGGTCGGCCGACAGCAGGACGACGTCGGTCCAGCTCGTCGCCTGGGTTGGCAGCACGCCGACGTTCTCGACGCGCCAGCGCAGCGTGAGCACGTCGCCGCTGGTGGCGGACGCGGGCGGCGGGGTGAGCAGGGTCACCGCGAGGTCGGGGCGCGGTCGCGCCGTGACGGCGATCTCGCCGCTCCGTCGGATGTTGTTGGTCTCGTCGGCCTCGAAGCGGACGCTGTCGGCGTCGGCAACGAGGTAGAGGTAGTAGTTGCCCGTGGCCAGGTCGCGCGGGAGCGTCACCGTGCGGTCCCGCTGGTAGGAGGTCCCGGCCGCCAGCGGGTCGCGCTCGTCGACGCGGACGAGCTGGCGCGCGGCGGCGAAGCCGGGCCAGTCGGCCTGGTCGGTGAGGTAGAGGCCGTCGCGGCGGAAGGCGGGCGCGGGGAGCGGGCCGCCCGCGTTGCGCACGGTGTAGTCCACGAGCACCGCCGTGCCCGCCGTGGCGCTCGCGGGCGCGCTGAGCTGCGTTGGGGTGAGGTCGGCGTAGGCCGCGAGCGAGACCGCCACGTCCGCCTGCGCGCGGTTGTTCTCGACGTAGTAGATGTCGTTCACGAACTCGTTGAGCGCCTCGCGTTCGTCGAGGACGACGAAGACGGTGAACGTGCCGGTCTCGCCGTCGGGGAGGCGCACGCGGTCGGTGACGCGGGCGGTGCCGTCGGGCTGGAGCGTACCGTTGGAGAGGTTGTCGTAGTAGTACCGCCGCAGCACGCGGTCGGCGTCTTCGCCGTCGCGGTCGAGCACGTCATCCTCGGAGAGGTAGATCGTGTAGTCGATCACGGCGCGCGGCACGCCCGACGGGCCGATGTTGCGGATCGTGAAAGCCACAGTGAGGCTGTCGCTGCTTTGGGCCGTCGCGGGTACGGAGAGGCCCTGGATGGCAACGTCCGAGGGCGGCACGTCGCGGAGCACGGTGCGCTCCGGGGCGCGGAAGGTGTTGTTGTCGGCTGCTGCGCCCTCAAAGGCCCGCTGCGTCTCGTTGGCGAGGATGAAGAAGAAGCCGCTGTCGGGCTGCACGGGGCGGGGTGCCAGCGCCGTGGTCGCGGTGTAGGAGGCACCAGGAAGCACCTCGCCAACCAGGGCCTGGGCGACGAGTTGAGCCTCGTTCCCGTCAAACACGGGGTCGCGCTGGAAGTAGAGCCCGTCGCGGAAGCTGGCGGCGGGACCGTCGCCCTCGTTGACGCCCTGCCAGATGTAGCGGTAGAGCACCGGGCGCATGTTGAAGAGGCTGCTGCCGACCTCCGGCGGGCACGGGGCGTAGTAGCCCCCCGACGACCCGCCCCCGCTGCTGCTCGCGACGGCGAGCGGGTAGAAGCAGAACGGTTCCGGGTCGTCGATCTGCGTCACGCGCAGGTCGGGCAGGTTGGGCAGCGTGATGTCGATGACACCGCCGACGCCGAGGTTGTTGACCTCGTCGGTCTCGGTCTCGCGGGGGCGCGTGCCGCCGTCGGCGCGGACGAGCACCTGGTAGCGGCCTTCCACCACGTCCTCCTCGCGCACGTCGATGACGCGGCCTTCGCGCTGGACGCGGACGGGGATCGTCACGCGGGCGGTCTGGCGGTAGCGGTCGCCGGGGCCGAGCGCGGTCGGGTTGGCGAAACGGCCCAGGAGCGCGTCGTCGGCGCTGATGCTGTCGTCGCGGGAGAGGTAGACGGCGTCTTCCCACTGCGGGCTACGCGTGCCCGCGTTGCCGGTGTTCGTGACCGTCCAGGCAACCTCGATCTCGCTGCGCCCCACCGCAGTCGCAGGCGCTTCGATGGCGGTCACGGTAAGGTCGGCGGCGTCGCCCGTCATAAAGCTCCAAACCGGGCCCTCGGTCTCGCCGTTGGGGTTGCGTGCAACCACCTGCCAGCTAAACGTCTCGCCTAGCGTCAGGTTGGAGATCAGCGTGACGCCCGGTTCGTCGGTCGTGGCGGTGCGGGAGCCGGGGCGCGGCGTGCCCTGCGGCCAGACGTACACGTCGTACTCCAACGCGAACGGCGCGGCTTCCCATTCCAGGCGTGGACGCTCCGGTACGCCGAAGGCCCCCGACGCGGGGTTCGGGCTGGCGACGAGGCCCGGCGGGAGGTCGGTCATCGGGTTGCGGTCGCTCACCGAGCCGAGCGTCCACTGTCCGCGCACGTCGGTCGTGGTGACGGAGAGGGTTTGCCCGACGAGGTCCTGCGCGGCGTCCACGAGTTGCCACGGCGCCTCGGCGGAGGAGCGTCGCAGCAGACGTAGGTCCTCCGGCACGTAGATGTCGGCGACGGTGCGGTAGTCGAAGGTGACACGGACGCGGTCGCTCTCGGTGGGAAGCGCGTCGAGCCACCAGAACGTGTTGCCCGAGACCAGCGCAATGCCCGCAGGCGGCGTACCGCCCGGGCCACGCCGGTAGAGGCCGCCCGCGACGAGTACGCGCTGCGAGAGCGTCTCGAAGTCGAGCGTCACGGC
>JBCDFF010000257.1:0-6339 GCA_039178415.1 Bacteroidota bacterium | reverse complement strand
GATGTGCGGCATGGGGGCGGGAGGCGTGGGAGGCCGGAGGTGTGGAAAACGGCGGCGTATAAAACGGCGGCGTGGGAAGCGGGGGCGAGCCCTGCAAGATCGCGCCGCGCAGGTATACCGTGAAGGCGCGGCAGGCAAACGGTGTACCCCACATGAAATGCCGCGCTGTGGCTACGATTATTGCCGCATCGTGTCAAAGATGGGAACAGGCGATGCCGCATCGCGTCAAAAACACTGTCAACACTCCCGGCCTCTTTGCCTCCGATCATGTCCGACGCCCCCCAGCCTGACGCTCCGCGCCTCATCAAGCGCTACGGCAGCCGTAAGCTCTACGACACTGCCGAGAGCCGCTACATCTCGCTCGACGAGATCGCCCGGCTCATCCGCGAGGGGGCCCAGATCCGCGTCGAAGACAACAAGACGGGGGAGGACGTCACCGCGGCCGTGCTCACGCAGCTCATCGCCGAGGAGAGCCGCCGCGACGGCAACACGCTGCCGAAGGGCTTCCTGCACGACGTGATCCGCATGGGCGAGCGGCTCAGCCTCAACGCAGCCCGCGTGAGCGAGCGCGTGAGCGAGACCGCCGTCCGGGCTGGCGAACAGGCCGTCCGCGCCAGCAGCGAGGGCGTCCGTCAGGTCCAGCAGCAGGTCGAGGACTTCGTCAAGACCTCCATGGACCGCTTCACCCCCACGAGCCGCGCGAAGGCCGACGATGACCCGTCGGCCGCGTCTGGCCCCGATATCCGCGACGAGATGGCGCGCCTCCGCGCCCGCCTCGAAGCGCTCGAGTCGCACCTCGACACGCTCGGGTCCGACCCCACGGACAAGAGCCCCAACGAGCAGGGCGACCGCTAACCATCGTCCCCCACCTGTTTCATCCATCCAACCCCGAGGTACCATCCATGGCTGCCCAGACCAACAACCCCTACGTCCAGCAGGTCGAAGAGCTCGTCGAACGTGCCATCATCGACCTCCAGCGGACCGCCAAGTCCGCCTCGCAGACCGCGCTCGAAACCGCTGAGGCCGTCCGCAAGACCACCGTCGATATGCTCCGTGCCGGTGTCGGTGCCTACCTGACCGTGGCAGAGGAGACCACCAAGACCTACGCCAGCCTCGTCGCCCGCGGCGAAGAGGCCGAGTGGCCGCAGCAGCTCGTGGAGCGCCCCCGCGCGTTCGTCCAGGAGCAGTTCTCGTTCTTCGAGAAGCAGTCCGAGCAGGCTATCGAGGCCGCGAAGGCGCAGACCGGCGAACTCACCGAGGCCGTTGAGGCCCAGGCGGAGGAGGGCAAGAAGCTTTTCGAGAAGACCGCCAAGGACCTCCAGGCGCAGGTCGAGAAGGCCGTCGCCGAGGCGCTCCACCGCATCGGCATGCCGACGCGCCAGGACGTGCAGACCCTCCAGGCGACCGTCGCCAAGCTCAACAAGCAGGTCGACGACCTCCGCACGTCGTAGAGACCGTTCCTAGAGGAGGAAGACGAGCGATGGGGGCCGGGGCATCAAGATCCTCGCCCTGGCTCCCATCCGCTTCCCCTGGCTCGCTCCCGATTCCCCCAGACCGAACTCCCATGAGTACTTCCAACGAAGCGCCCCTGACCGCGCTTGCCAAGCGTCAGGTTGAAGCCGTCCAGACGACCGCCGCCGACGCGCGCGAGCTCGCCCACAAGATCGTCCTCGCCGGGCTCGGCGTCCTCTCCCTCGCCGAGGAGGAGGGCACGAAGCTCTTCAAGCAGATGACCGACAAGGGCGCCGCGTTTGACCTCACCGTCCCGGGCCGCGAGGTCGCGCAGAGCGCCGTGACGACCCTGCAGACGCAGGTGTCGAACCTCGCCACCGCGCTCCTGGAGCGCCGCGACGAGGCCGTCTTCGTGGCGGGCGAGGCCAGCAAGAAAGTCGAGCACAACGTGCAGGACGCGGTCACCACGGCCATGCGCCGCCTGGGCGTCCCGACCCGCCGTGAGATCACCGAACTCACCGAGAGCGTTGAGCGCCTCGCGGCCAACATCGAGCAGCTCCGTGCCGACCGCGCCGACGCCGACAGCAGCATCTCGGCTAAGCACCTCGGAGGTGGCTGGTACGAGGTCCGCGTAGGCGGGGCTGTGCTGAAGAAGGTCCAGGGCAAGGACGAGGCCACCAAGGCGGTCGCTGAGCTGCGCGGCCGCTAAGTCTGCCTGCCAAGCGCACCCTCGCAGCGGCTACCGTGCTGCGACGGCCTGGCCCTAGCGCGCCGACGTCCCCACCCCGTCGGCGCGCTTTTTGTTATTCTGACGCGCACCTCTTCGGCGTCTCGCCTTGAGACGCCGCGCGCCCTGCTCCCCCACCTCTCGCGCTCATGCCCACGACTTCCAACGGCACGGCCTCCGACGGGGCCGCTGCCCTGGGGGCTGCCTCCAACGGAGCGGCCTCAAACGGCCACGCCAGCACCATCGCGCTCGCGCTCGCGGGCGGCGGCGGCGAGGGGGCCATCTACGAGATCGGCACCCTCCGCGCCCTCGACGAGGCCATCGAAGGCCTCGACTTCACCCGCGTGCCGATCTACGTCGGCGTCTCGGCGGGCGCGTTCGTGGCGTCGTGCCTGGCCAACGGGCTGACGACCTCCCAGCTCTGCCGCAGCATCGTCACGACGGACCCGGGCGAGCACCCGTTCCAGCCCGAGCGCTTCCTCATGCCCGCCTTCGGCGAGTTCCTCCGGCGCGGCCTCAGCGTCCCCGGCCTGCTCTTCGACGCGGTCAAGGACGTGGTGCGCAACCCCACCGACCTCCGGGTCGTCGGGACGTTCGTGGACCGGCTCACGCGCGCCGTGCCCGTGGGGCTGTTCGCGAACGACCCGCTGCGAGCCTTCCTCGAGCGTGTCTTCAAGAAGGAGGGCCGCACCAACGACTTCCGGCGGCTCCGCCAGCAGCTCTACATCGTCGCGGCCGACCTCGACTCGGGCGAGGCGGTCCGCTTCGGCGAGCCGGGCCTCGACCACGTCCCGATCTCCCGCGCCGTGCAGGCGTCCACGGCCCTGCCAGGCCTCTACCCGCCCGTCGAAATCGACGACAACTTCTACGTCGACGGTGTCTTGCTCAAGACGATGCACGCCTCGGTGGCGCTGGAGAAGGGGGCCGACCTCGTGCTGTGCGTCAACCCGATCGTGCCGGTGGACCTGGCCGCAGCGCGGCGCGAGGGCTTCATCCGCCCGGGCCGTCTCACGGACCTCGGGATGCCCGCCGTGATGTCGCAGACGCTTCGCACGCTCGTCCACTCGCGCCTCAACGTCGGGATCGCGGCCTACAAGGAGCGCTACGCCGGGCAAGACGTGCTCCTGTTCGAGCCGCGCCGCGACGACACGCAGATGTTCTTCACCAACATCTTCTCGTTCAGCCAACGCCGTACCGTCTGCGAACACGCCTACCGCTCCACGCTGGCCAACCTCCGCGAGCGCCGCGAAGAGGTCGCCGCCGCCCTGGCGCCGCACGGCCTGCGGCTCCGCGAAGACGTCATCAACGACACGCAGCGCGACCTCTGGGCACACATCGGTCTCGATCCGGAGCGTCAGGGGGCACCAACCTCCGAGGTGACACAGCGCCTCCGCATCGCCCTCCACCGCCTCGACACCCTCATCGGCGACCGCTTGGTGTAGGGCGTGGGTGCTCAGCCCTCAGCAGTCGACCGCCAAGCGCGGTGCAGCGCCGGACGCTGCGAGACGGGCACTCTCGCGCCGCCTGAGCGCCCTCACACCGCATTGGCCCCTCACACTGCATTGGCATGGAGCGCGTCGATGAGGGCCTGAAACTCCTCCATGCACTCGGGGCAGTGGTCGAGGTGTTCTTGCACGAGCGGCAGCACGGCGGCGGGGTCTCTCCCGCGCTCGACGAGTTCAGCGTAGCGCCCGGCGTAGGCGCTGCATTCTCCGCAGGTGAGCTCGGGGTCGATCTCGGGCGTGAGGAACGCCGTGAGGTTTTTGAGGGCAGTATCGGTCATCGCGATAGGCGCAGCAGCAGGCAGCGGGGATCGTCAGACGGCACCAGGCCGTGGCGTCTTACCCCTTGGACGCAGGGGGCGGTCCCGAGGTGCATGCAGTGCTACACATCCCCGAGTTCTTCGAGTGGGATGCCGCGATGGGCTAGCTCGGTGCGCAGCTTCTTGCGGGCGTCGTGGACCAGCTTGTAGAGCGCGTTGCGGTTGGTGCCGAGCCGCTCGGCAGCGACGTCCATCGGGACGCCGTGGAAGACGAGCAGCTGGAGGGCAGTCCGCTGTCGCTCCGTGAGTGTCTCCTCGATGGCAGAGACGACCTCGTCTACGAGTTGCTGCTGCTCGGTCGAGCGCTCGGGGTCGGGCGCGTCGTCGGCGAAGGCGCCGAGGCGGTCGTCGGCGCGGCTGCCGTCGGGGAGGAGGTCCTCGAACGACACGTTCTCCCAGCGCTTGCGGCGCAGCTCGGAGAGGGCGAGGCGGACCGCGATCTTCTGCGCCCAGGTTGTGAAGCGGGCGTCGCCGCGGAACGTCTCGCGCTTGGCAAGGATCTGGAGCAGCGCCTCCTGGGCAAAGTCCTCAGCGAGGGCGTTCGCCTGGGCGGGCACACGGCGGACGAGCGCGGCGCGAAGGCCACGCACGAGGATCGGACGGAGCGCCGCCAGCGCGGCGTCGCGGCGGCGGTCGTCCCCCAGGGCCGCGAGCCAGTCCTCATTGCTCGACGGGACAGCGCGGGCAGCACGAGGACGACGAAGAGGGCGAAGCATGGGCAGTGACGGTGGGTCGCGTGTCAAAATAAGAGACACGCCTCTCGGGAAACCTCACGCGAAGCTCACCAGGGATACCCTGAGCGTGTCAGCCAAAGAGCCACCGCACGATGTAGACCGCGGAGACCAGGCCCACGAGGTCGGCGAGCAGCCCCGCAGCGACAGCGTGGCGCGTCTTCTTGACGCCGACCGCCCCGAAATAGACGGCGATCACGTAGAACGTCGTCTCGGTCGAGCCAAACATCGTCGCGGCCATCTTGACGAAGAGCGAGTCTTCCCCGTAGACGTTGATCATGTCCACCACGATGGCCGCCGAGCCGGAGCCGGTGAGCGGGCGCAGAATCGCCATGGGCAGCACCTCCGCCGGGATGCCGATGGCCCCGAGCACAGGCCGCAGCCCCGCGATCAGGAAGTCCATCGCTCCCGACGCCCGGAACATCGCGATGGCAAACAGGATGGCGACGAGGTAGGGGATGATCCGCACCGCCACGTTGAAGCCCTCCTTCGCACCGTCCACGAACGTCTCGTAGACGGGCACGCGTTTGTAGAGCCCGTAGAGCGGGAAGCCCACGAGGATAGCGGGCAGCACGAAGGCCGAGGCGAAGCTGATGATCTCGCGAAACGTCTCCATCTAGCCCTCCGAGGATGGGGGAGTCGCGTCGAGCCCGTCCGGCTCTAGCCGGTTCGGATCTAGTCCGTTCGGGTCGGTGGCGCGGAACACGGGGAGGCGCGAAAACAGCTTCGCAGCGGTGATCGCCACCACGAGCGAGATGCCCGTCGCGAGGATGATGGCGAAGATGAGCTGGTTGATCTGCAAGCCCATCAGCGCCAGCAGCAGCACCGGCGGGACGAGCTGCACGCTCGCCGTGTTCATCGCCAGGAGCATCACCATCGGGTTGGTGGCGGTGTCCTCGGTCGGGTTGAGCGTCTGGAGCTCTTCCATCGCCTTGATGCCGAACGGCGTGGCAGCGTTGCCGAGGCCGAAGACATTGGCCGAGAGGTTCAAGACGATCATCGAGAAGGCGGGGTGGCCCTTCGGGATCTCGGGGAAGAGCGGGCGCAGCACCGGCTCCACGACGCGGCCGAGGGCCTGGATCACGCCCGCGACCTCCGCGATGCGCAGCAGCCCCAGGAACAGCGCGAGCACGCCGATCAGGCTCAGCGCGATGCCTGCCGCCACCTCCGCGAAGTCGAGCGCGGCCTGGCTGATGGCGTTGAGCTTGACGAAGCGCACGGGCTCGAAGAGCACGGTAGCCGAAGCGGCCACGCCTGCCGAGTCGGCGGCCAGATTGCCAAGGAGGCCCTGCAGCTGCTCCGTGCGCGGGTTCGTGACGTCGCGGATCGTGGCGAGCGGTGCGGGCAGGTCGGCGTCGGCGTCGAGGCGGAGCTGGGTGCCGTCGGCGGTGCGGATCAGCGTGGCGTCGTAGGCCTCGGCGGGGCGTGCGTCGGTGCTGTAAAACGTCCCATACGCCTCCCCGTCGATCCGCACGGTGACGGGCTGGCGGCGGGCCTCCGCGTCGTAGCTCCCGTCGAACTCGAGCGCGACGGGCAGCGGCGTTCCGTTGCGGTAGGTGTCGCGCGTGAAGTCGGTCACGTCGGCCGTGAGCGCAAACACGAAGCTG
>JBCDFF010000256.1:0-6351 GCA_039178415.1 Bacteroidota bacterium | reverse complement strand
TTCGACTTCGGCGGGATCGTCCAGGACGAGGGTCATCCGCATCGCGTCCATCACGCCAGGGATCGCCTCGTGCGTCACCGAGACGGCCGCGCCCTCGAAGCGGGTGCCTTCGTAGAGGCCGTGCACGGTGTACGACTCGGCCGACGTTGCCGGATCATCGGTGGAGACATCGGACCTGCAGGCGGCGAGGGCGAGCGCGACGAGGACAAGAGCAAGACGAGGCATGGGGGTAGGCATTGGTGAAGGGCTGTGCGAGGGCGTGGCTAGGTGACGATGCCATCGCGGGCGAGCATCTCCGCGTCGGCGAGTGCCGCGACAGTGCCGGGTGGGTTCTCGTACCATCCCGGCGCGTCTGTGAGCCGGTCGCGGACCTTCAGGATGGTGAACATCCCGCCCATCGTGATCGTGCCAAATGGCCCGCGCCCGCCGACCATCGGGATCGAGTTCTCGGGCACGTCCATGTGGCCCATCTCGACGTGCTCGGCCATCTCGCCCATGCCATGCTCACCCATCGCCATGTAGTCGGGGAGCAGGCGGCGCGTGGGCGGATCGAGCGGGCCGAGGTCGGCCCCCACGGTGTTGGGGATGCCGTGGCCCATCTGGTTCATCACGTGGTGGGTCATGTGGCAGTGCATCGCCCAGTCGCCGGGGGCGTCGGCCACGAACTCAACGGTGCGGGTAGAGCCGGTCGGGACAAGGACGGTCGTCTCGGGCCATCGTCCGGCCTCGGGGATCACGCCACCGTCCGTCTCCACGATGCGCCACGCAAAGCCGTGGAGGTGGACTGGGTGGTGGTCCATCGCCGAGAGGTTGCCGAAGCGGATGCGGACGCGCTCGCCGGTCTGCGCGACGAGCGGCGCGGTGCCGGGGAAGCACCGCGCGTTCATCGTGAGCACGTTGAAGTCGCCCATCGCGTTGGGGTCGGGGCGGCGCGTGCCAGGGCGGAGGTACCACTCGCCGAGCATGATCGCGTAGTCGCGGTCCACGGGGCGCAGCGTGCGACGCGGATGGACGACGAACAGCCCCATCAGCCCGAGCGCCATCTGCGTCATCTCGTCGTGGTGGCTGTGGTACATGTACGTCCCGTGCTGGCGCAGGGTGAACTCGTAGGCGAACGTTTCGCCAGGAAGAACCGGCAGCTGGCTGAGGCCGCCGACGCCATCCATGCCGCTCGGGAGGAAGAGCCCGTGCCAGTGGACCGTCGTCGGCGCGCCGAGGCGATTGGTGACGTAGATCCGCACCCGGTCTCCCTCGACGGCCTCGATGGTGGGACCGTGGACGCGCCCGTTGTAGCCCCAGCAGAAGGCGCTCAGGCCGGGGGCGTACTCGTGCTCGACCTCTTCGGCGATGAGGTGGTAGACCCAAGTCCCGTCGTGGGCGCGGCGGCCCGTGAGCGAGACGCCGTTCGGCGTGACGACCCGCGCTGGCCGATCGCCCCCCTCGGCGGCAGGCGACGTGATGTTGGGCTTGGAGGTCGATTGTGGTAGGGCCTCGCCACGCCACAGGTGCTCCCGGGCCGCGCGGGCGGCCTCGGGGTCGAAGGTGGCGGGTAGGGCGGCGGCAGGGCGCGTGGGCAACACGAGGCCTCCGCCTAGCGCGGCGGCTCCGGTCTTGATCCAGGTTCGTCGGTTCATCGGAATCGTAGGATGTCAGGTTGTTCGTTCAGCAATCAGCGGCCGTTCAGTGATCGTCGCCCGCCATCGCGCGCATCGCGGAGCCTGCCGGGGACGAGGCAGTGGGCAGATCGGGAAGGTGTCCAGCGCGGAGCGCATCGACGGCGGCGTGGGCCTGCCAGTAGGCCGCGAGCGCCGCCACGGTCTGCCGTGCGGCATCGATCTCCTGTTGCTTGGCGAGGAACAGGCGGAAGGTGCCGACCTGCATGGCGTTGTATTGGCGCTGCGTCTGCTCGGTGATGTCGATCCGGAGCGGAAGCACAACCTCTTGGAGGTGGAGAGCCCGCCGCTGCGCGACGAGGAGGCGTTCGCGCGCCGCCCGAGCCATCGAGCGTACCTCGATGGCCTGGGCGTAGTAGTCCGCGCGGAGCCGCCGGGCCTCGGCTTCCGCCGCTGCGCGCCGGGCCTGCCCCTGGTCGAAGAGCGGGAGCGAGAGGTGGACCTCCGGACCCAGCTCCCACGCGCCCTCCTCCCGTTCGAGTTCGGCTCCGGCTTCGAGGTCGCCGACGAGCGCGGTGGCATCGGCGAGGCCGAGGCGCTGCGCCGCCGCGTCGAGCGCATGCCGATGGGCGTCGAGAGCAAGGCTCCGAGCCACCGCCTCGGCTTCGAGGTCAACCAGGGCACGGGCCTGAGACTCCAGCGCGTCGCGAGGAACGGGCGGGAGGCGCTGTGGGAGGAGGTAGGTCGTCGCATCAGGCCCCGTCAGCCCGAGCAATCGCGTGAGCCGCTCGCGGGCGAGAACGCCCTCGGCCGTTGCTGCGTCGAGGTCGAGGCGCGTCTGTTCGTGGAGCGCCCGCCCTTCGAGCAGTTCGAGGCGCGTCACGTTGCCCGCGTCGAAGAGCCGTTGCATGGTCTGGGCGCTCAGCGCGGTGGCCTGCGTCACCGAGGTGAGCAACTCGACGGCCTGCTGCGCTGCGACGGCCTCGGCATGCGCCGCCTGCACGCCCACGGCGACCCGAAGCACGGCGTCGGTCACGTGCGCCCGCTCCGCCTCGAACGCTGACGCGGCGACCGCGCGCCGGAGCGGGCGCGTGAGGAGGCCGAGGAAATCGAACGCGACGGAGAAACCGAGGTCGGGCGGCTCGGCCTCCGCAAGCGACCACAGCGCACCGGCTCCAAAAACGGGGTTGCGGAGGAGCCCTGCCTGCACGAGGTCGGCCTGTGCGATGCTCAACCGCTCGTAGGTCGCCTGGAGCCGCCGGTTGTGGAGCAGCGCCACCTGCACGGCCTCGTCGACCTGTAGCGTGTCACCGAGCAGTGCCGCAACAGCTGCGGTAGCCTCGCCATCGAGCGCTGCGTCTTGGTACCAGCGCACTTCGACGTCGGCGCGCTCCGCCACGGTTTGCTGCACCGCGCCGAAGCCTGCGTCGCGCGGGACCGACGCGCAGCCTGCCACGACGGCGCCGACTAGAAGAGGAAAGACGCGCAGCAGAGAGAAGACGCACCGCTTCATGGCTGCCCCTCGTCGTGCCCAGGCGACTCCAGCAGACCGACGTTGTCAGGGACGGGAGCCTTCGAGCGGTGACACATCAGCATCGCGCTGCCGAAGTAGGGATTCCGCGGCGACTCGTCGGCTTGGAGCCACACGCCGCCGCCAGGAGCGTCGGCCATCCCGCAGACAAACCGCGTCAGCGTGAAGCCTCCGGGAGCGCCCGTCGCCGCGACGAGGTCGGCGAAGGAAAGGCTGAGTTGGCCGAACGCGGCCCGGGCCGCGCCGAGGTCTGGGGCAATGGCCAGGGCCTCGGCGTGCGTACGGATCGTCGCGAAGGCCTGGGCCCGTTCGTGCCAGGCGTGCGGACGGCCTACGGCTTCGGTGTTGGTGAGCGCGTCAAGCGCGGCCGCGAACGTGCTGGCTGGCGTTGCGAGGCTGTCGGCTTGGTCGGCAGCCAAGCGCTCCGCGATGGCGAGGTAGGCCGTGAGCGCCGCACGCAGCGCGGCTTCGCCCTCTGGCGTCAGGACGAGGAGCGTATCGCCCTCAGAGGTGCCGAGGGTTGCGGGAGAAAAGGCCGCATCAAACGGGGCAAGGGTCGCCGTAGCAACGAACGGCGCGGTCGGGGCCTCGGGGTGAGCAGGGTGATCGTCGGGGAACGCGACCGAAGCTGTCGGCGCGCACCCTATGAGGCCTCCCATCAGGAGGGGGAGGAGAACAAGTCGAACCATAGAATCGAAGGAGAAAACACCGCAGCCCTAGGGTCACGGCGCATGAGACACGTCCAGCGCCGTACACACAGCGCTGCCGAAGACGGCGCGGCCCCTCGGCCACGGCGTCACGCGCATCCGTCCACCCGGACGCGCAGGCCTCCTTCGGTCAGATCAAGTACTGGCAGAACACGACGTGCCTTCGCAGCGGGGGCGGCGACCCGTTCGGCGCTGGGGCCGGGCGCGCCTGGCTCTCCACACGCGAGGCTGGGAGCCATGCCAGCACCATCGCCACCGTCGTGCCGTCCAGGCGTATGTCGGGTGTCGCCGTGGCCCACGTCGCGTCGCAGCACGGCATCAGACAGACCTCTCCGTCCGGCGTGTCCGGCGGCACCTCGGGGAGGTGCTGCGCGGTGTCCACAGGTGCTTGGGGCGCGGGGGCTCGGTGGCACGGCGGCACTTCAGCGTGCCCGTGCGCCTCATGCGGCGTCTCGTGCCCTCCGGCAGATGTCATGCTCCCCTCGACGCCGGTGCCGTGCGGGCACAGCAGGGTCGTCGCCGGGCCTGTGAGCAGGCTGGCGACCAACACGAGGATGAGGGAAGGAGAGGCGAGCACGGGCGACGATGAACGTGTGCAGGCCCAACGAGCCAATCGCGCTAAGGTTCGCCTTCGCGGCCGGCTTGGACTGGACCTACGCACCGCTCAAGGGGCGGCGCGCTGGAACGGTGCCGCGACGGCTACGTCGGCCCAGGCGAGCCGTAGCGCCGTGCCGTCGTCGGCGAAGGACCATGTGAGCCCCTCGACCGGCGTCGCCAGTACCTCGGGTGCGACCTCCACCGTGGCCACGTCGAGTGCGGCGTCGTACTCGTCGGCGAGGTGCATGCCGAGCGCGCGGTTGACGTGGAGCGTCCAGCGGTCGCGCCCCGGCGTCACGAACAGGCTGTAGGCCCCCGGCTCGACGCGCGTATCGCCGAACGCGAGCGGCACGGTAGTCACGAGCTCGGTGGCGCGGTGCGCGCCTGCCGCCCAGACGGTGCCGTAGCCGACGAGGCCGCCGTAGACCTGCCGCCCACGCACGTAGGGCTTACCGTGGACCACATGGACATAGCCCCCATCGGTGTAGCGCAGCCCAGCCCGCCCGACGGCGCTTCCTGGTGGAACCTCGTCGCCGAGCCGGAAGCCCTCCACGACGAAGGCTTCGGCGACCTCGAATTCGGGAGCAGACGTGTCTTGAGCTAAGGTGGGCAGGCCTGCGAGCAGGAGTACGAGAGGAAGAAGTCGGAGCATGAGGGTAGAGAGCGGTGAAGAGAGTAGAGCGCGTCCCCCACGTCCTGCCCCTCCAGGGGTAGCGGCAGGAGGTCGCGAGGTGCGTTGCTACCGCCGCAGGCGCAGCGTCACGCCGAGCGTGCGGGGCGCTGCGACCACCGCGCGGCGGTTGATGCTGGTGTCGGGGGCGCCGTAGATGAGGTAGCGCGTGTCGGTGAGGTTCTGGATCCAGAAGAACGCCGAGGCGCGGTCCGTCTCGAACCCCAGCCGTGCGTTGACCAGGGTGTAGGCGTCCTGCCAGAGGTCGTTTTGGATGTCGGTAAAAAAGCCGCCCATGCTCCGCACCTCGCCGCGCAGAAGCAGCGTGGCCCCGCCGTCGACCGGGCCGCTGATGGGCTGCCGCCACTCGGCCCCGACAAACGCCGTACGCCCTGGTGCGTTGGCGAGCCGGTTGCCCGAGATGACCACGTTGACCGCCTGGAAGGTCTCCGGATCGAGGCGCTGAAGCACGACATCAGCGTAGGCGGTGCGGGTCAGGCTGAGCGCCGCGTCGAGGCGCAGCCGCTCGAAAGGCACCGTGGCGAGTTCGAGTTCGAGGCCCCGCGAGCGGGCGTTGCCGACGTTCTCGCGGGCGAAGGTGAACGGCGGGGCGACGAGGTTGGCGAACTGAAGGTTGCTCCACGAGATCAGGTAGCCCGTCAGCGCGGCGTAGAAGCGCTCGCCGCGCCGCACCTTCATCCCGGCCTCCACGTTGGTGGACGTCTCGGCGTCGTACGTGTACTGCTCCGCGAGCCGGTTGGGGATGCGCTGCGCGTTGATGCCGCCCGCGCGGAAGCCCCGCGTGTAGCTCGCGTAGGCCCGCACGCGGTCCGTCACGTCGTAGCCGAAGGCGATCTTCGGCGAGAGCGCGCTGTAGGACGCCGACACGGTCGTGTCTGGCGCGAACTCGGTCACCTCGCCCGCTTGCAAAACGAGGTCGCCGAAGGTGTTGAAGGTGCTCGACCGCTCCTCGATGTCGTAGCGCAGCCCGCCGGTCACGTCGAGGCGGTCGGAGAGCTGCCACGTGGCCTGCCCGTAGGTGGCAAAGCCTGCGTTCGCGCCCGCGTTGCGGAAGAGGGAATAGGTGTCGGGGCCGAGCTCGCGCGCGCGGTTGGTCGTCGGCTCGAACGTGTTCTGGGTGAACGCGTGGATGCCCACCGTGAAGGCGACCGGTCCGTCGCCGTTGGAAGTCGCGCGGAGCTCCTGGCTCCACATGGCCTGCGGGCGAGCCGC
>JBCDFF010000255.1:0-6388 GCA_039178415.1 Bacteroidota bacterium | reverse complement strand
GGCCAACCCGAGCGGCAAGGTGTGGACCGAGGCCGAACTGCAGCAGATGCGCGCGCTCGCCGAAGCGCACGACCTCTGGATCGTCACCGACGAGATCTACGAGTACATGACCTACGACGACCACCGCCACATCTCGATGGCGAGCCTGCCTGGGGCGTACGCGCGGACGGTCACGCTCTCGGGCTTCTCGAAGACGTTCAACATGACCGGCTGGCGGCTAGGCTACGCCGTGGCGCCGCGCCCCGTGATCGAGAAGATGGGCCTCGTCAACGACCTCGTCTACATCTGTGCCCCCGCGCCGCTCCAGCACGGCCTCGTCGCCGCGCTGCCCATGTCCGACGCCTACTATGCGCAGATGCTCGCCGACTACGCCGCCAAACGCACGCTCCTGTGCGAGACGCTGGAGGCGTGTGGCTTCGAGGTCAACTGGCCGCAGGGGGCGTACTACGTCCTCGCCGGCACCCGTGCTCTCGCCGAGCGCCGCGCCGGCTTCGAAGACGACCACGCCGCGAGCCGCACGCTCATTGACGAGGCGGGCGTGGGGACGGTCGCGGGCCGCTCGTTCTTCGCCGACCCCGAGCGCGGACGCTACCTGCTGCGGTTCTGCTACGCGAAGGAAATGCCGGTGCTCGAAGACGCCTGCGCTCGGCTCCAGCGCACGCTGGCGTGAGGCCACGGCCTGGCGTGAGGCTATGGCCCGGTGATCCCTCCTGGATAGCTACGCCTGTGTACCTATTCCTGGATGTAGACCGCGATGTGGTCCACCTCGAGTTCGAAGGGGCCGTCCTGGCCGTCGAAGATGTAGAGCCCGAGCGTCTGGATGGTTGCCGGGTCGAGCTGCCGGTCGTCGACGACCTCGCCGAAGCGCGTCGCCTGGAAGGCCGAGAAGGGGAGGCGCACCGTCTGCCAGTCCTCCGATGCCTCCGTCTCAAACGCTGCGCGGTAGGCGATGGGGAAGCCCATGTCGCGCTCGCCGTTCTGCATGTCAAACTCGTAGGTACGGCCGTCGGCCCGGTAGCGAAGCTCAATGCCCGCATAGCCGGCCATGTCGTAGTCAGACGGGGTGCGTGTGGACGAGAAGCCGCCGCCGGTGGTGTTCGTCGCGCCCGCGAAGACGAGCGTGCTGTCCGTGAACGTCGGGCCGCCGGTGGAGCGCCCGCCCATCACGTTGTCGTTGACGGCGATCCAGCGCTCGGCGAGGCCGTCTTCGGTAAAGTCGGTGAGCACCACAGAGCCGTCCTGGGCGAGGGCGACGGGGGCGAGGGTGACGGGGGCGGCGGCGAGAAGGGCCGCGAGAAGAAGAGCGCGCATGGGAAGAAGGGATAGAGAGAGGAAGGAAACGCCCCGCCCCGCGCGAGCGGAACGGGGCGGAGAGGCTACTCGGCGGGTGCCGAGAACTGCCCCGAGACCGAGGTGCCGTTGCCGAGGTCGAGCGAGAACGTGCCCCCGATGAGGCCGTCCTCCACCGTCAACTCGACCGAGCCGCTGCGGGCCACGAGTGCCGAGCCGCCGCGTCCAGCGAGTGCGTCGCCGTCGTACACGCCGACGAAGTCGTACGGCGGCGTGAGGTTGCGGCCGAACTCGACGTTGTAGCTGCCGGAGGCGAGGGCGTCGCGGTCGCTGATGTAGCCGAGGACGAGTTCTTCCCCCGACTCCGCAGCGAGTTGGAAGACGGAGAAGGTGTAAGTCGTCTCGTCCTCGGTGGCGATGGGGTAGCGCTCGAAGGTGCCGAGGAAGGCGTCTGCCGAGGCGCTCGCCTGCGCGGTGCCCGCGATCTGGAGATCGCCGTCCGAGGTGGTCACGGCCGCAGAGAAGCTGCCCGAGGCCGGCAGGCCGGTGGGAGCATCGATGGGGCCCGGGTCGCCGCTGTCGCAGGCGGCCAGGCCGAAGGCAAGAAGGACCAGCAGGGCGCTGGAGGTCCAGGAAAAGCGTCGCATGGGTCGAAAAGGCTAGAGGCCGAAGGGAATACGAACGCGGTGCATGATCATGTCGCGACAGGAATACCCGTGGCCCCTGGTCCAACAAGTACACGCGCCTCAACTCTGCGACGAGCGGCGACGGCACACGACGAGCGGCCGGCCAGCCCGATGCCGGCCCACGATGTTCCGCATGCACGATGTTCCGCATAGAGGCAGCGGGACGCGGGCAGCGGCTGGCGCTCCGATGGCGTACGTACCGGTTCCGATGGCGTACGTATTGGTGGAGGGCGTATCAACTCCGCCGCAAAATGCAACCTGTGGGACACCAGCGCGAACGTCCCGTGCAACCAGCGGCCACGCCCACCCGGGACACGAACCCAACCCTATCGAGCCCATGCACGAAACGTACCTACCGCCACGTGCAGCGACCATCGCCATTGTAGGTGGCGGCATCGGTGGCCTGAGCGCCGCCATCGCGCTGCGGTACGCTGGGTTCGAGGCGAGGGTCTACGAGCGTGCTCCGGCGTTCGGGGAAGTCGGCGCGGGCATCAGCCTGTGGCCCAACGCGACGCGCGCGCTGCCCCGCCTGGGGGTCCTCGACCGGCTCCGTCCGCACACGGGACCGATCCACGCGCTCAACGTCCGCGCGGCCGATGGCCGCGTCCTCCTGCGCGCCCGCACCGACGCGCACGCCGACCGCGATACGGCCCCGAGTCTCTGCGCGTATCGTCCCGCGCTCATCGACGCGCTCCGCAGCGCACTCCCGGACAACGCCTGCCACACCGGCAAGCAACTCGTCCGCCTCGGCGAGCACGCGGACGGCGTGGCGCTGCACTTCGCTGATGACACGACTGCGGAGGCAGACCTCGTCGTGGGCGCCGACGGTATCCGCTCGCGCGTACGGGTGCATGTCACGGGCGACGACACGCCGCCGGTCTATCGCGGCTATCCGGTCTGGCGCGGCATCGGGCCGCTTCCCGCGTCGTTCGAGACGGGCGAGATCTTCGAGACGTGGGGCGGCGGCACCGGCTTCGGCGGTGGGCTACGCTTTGGCCTCTTGGAGGTGGGACCCAGCGACGATGGCGTGCGGCAGGCCTACTGGTACGCCACCGCCGCGCGGCCCGCAGGCGGAGACAGCGGGGACGCCACCGCGCGCAAAGCCGAACTGCTCGACCTCTTCGCCGACTGGCACGCGCCCATCCCCGAGGCGATCGCGTCCACGCCTGCGACAGCGATCCTACGCGGCGACACGTACGACCGGCCGCCGCGCCGAGGCTGGCACACCCGCCGCGTCGTCCTCCTCGGCGACGCGATCCACCCGACGACGCCCAACCTGGGGCAGGGCGCCGGCATGGCCATTGAGGACGCGCTCGTGTTGACGCGCTGCCTCACCGAGCACGCTGCGCCGGAGGCGGCGTTCGAGGCGTTCGAGGCGGAGCGCCATGCCCGGACGGCACGCGTGACGCGGGAGTCGCTGTGGACGGGGCGGCTGGGGCTGCTCGGCGGCGCGTCCGGCCGCGCGCGCAACGCGGCGACGCGCCTCTTCCCGAGTGCAGCCTACGAGCGCAACCTGGACCGGCTGTTCAGCTACACGGCGTACGTCGCGGTCAGCTAGTGCTCCTTCATCACAACTCTGGCGGGTTCGGCGTCACAGCAGGTGTTACGTGTTGCGTGTGCCGTATCGGATCGAGGACAATACGCAACACATTCGAGTAGACCCGTCAGACACCCTTTGAAGGAGCACTGGACGATGGGACACTGAGCCCGGCAGCACATGGGTGCTTGACAGAGATGAGGATGCAGACTACTTTGTAATTCAAAGTATAGAATTCTACGTCTCCAACGTCCTATGCCGCATCGTGCTGCGCGTCTCGTCATCGCCTCCGTCGCGTTTGTGTCGGCCCTTATCGCCATGCGCGTGATGGTTACCGGGTCGCTGCTCTTCTTCTTCCTGCTGTGGAACCTCTTCCTCGCGCTCGTCCCGCTCGCGCTCAGCCGCGGGCTTGCACGCCTTGCGCGCCCGGGGTGGCTCGCGCTCGGCGTGGGCGGTGCGTGGCTGCTGTTCTTCCCGAACGCGCCCTACCTCCTCACCGACCTCATCCACGTGCATCGGGGCACGGAGGCACCGCTGTGGTACGACCTCGTGCTGCTGCTCGCGGCAGCGTGGAGCGGCGTGCTCATCGGCACGGTGACGCTGGCCGACGTCCACGACGCGGTCACGCGGTGGTATGGTACGACGATCGGATGGGGCGTGGCGCTTGGCGCGCTCGTGCTGGGGAGCTTCGGCATCTACCTGGGGCGCTTCCTGCGCTGGAACTCGTGGGACATCCTCACCGAGCCGCGCAGCCTCCTCGCCGATGTCGTCGGGCCGCTGCTCGACCCGCTCGGCCACCCGCAGGCCGTAGGGACGACGGTGCTCTTCGCCGTGCTGCTGACGCTGTGCTACCTCGCGCTGCGCCCGCTCGTCGTGTTGTCTGCACCGCTCGCCGCTGAGACGTCCAACGAATAGGGCCGCGCGCCTATGTTGCAGGCGCTTCGTTCCACCGGCTCCTGCTCTCATGCGTCTCTTCCTTGCGTGCATCGCTGCGCTGCTCACCGTCCAGCTGAGTCCCGTCCGCGCGCAGGAGCGACCGTATGAGCCGCCTACGCTCGCTGACTCGACCGATTGGGCCGCCTACCTCCCGCCGCACGGCAGCCCGGCATCCCCGTTGGGATTCTGGCGCGGCGTGATCACCCGCGACGGGGCTTCCCAAATCATCGAACTCGACATCGCGCCGAACGACACGATCCCGCGCGATCCGGAGACGGGGGCGCAGGCGCTCGTGGTGCGCTGCACGGTGCCCGACTGGTTCGCGTGGCCGGGCTATGCGTGCGGCCAGGACGCCGTCTACGCCGAGGGGACGCTCACGACGAGGCTGCTCTACGGCCTCCGCGTCCCGATGCGCCTGGACTCGACCTACGGGGAACTGGTCGGCGTCGCGGAGGGGGTGCCGACGCCCGTGACGGCGCATTTCCGCCGCGCCGTGCGCCCGGCGCAGCCTGCCATCCGCACGGTCGAGCTGAGCGTGCCGAGCGGCGACGCGACGATGGCCGGCACCCTCGTGCTGCCCGACCGCCCCGGCGCGCACCCCGCCGTCGTCTTCGTGCATGGGCGCGGGCGTGCGTCGCGGCAGCGCGAGCCGTACCGCGAGCAGGCCAACGTGCTGGCTCGCCACGGCATCGCGGCGTTTGTGTACGACAAGCGCGGCGTCGCCGCCTCCACGGGCGACTTCGACGCGGCCAACCTCCACGACCACGCCGACGACGTCGCTGCGATCATGCAGGCCCTCGCCGCGCGCGCCGACATCGACGCGGCGCAGGTCGGCCTCCACGGGACTAGCGCAGGCGGCTGGGTGGTGACAATCGCGCAGGCGGCGAGCCCCATCCCTCCGGCGTTCGTGGTGACCAAGATCGGCCCCTTCGAGAGCGTCTACGACCAGCAGTGGCACGTCGCCGAGGCGTACATGGCCGAGCGCGACTACACCCCCGCGCAGATCGCTGCGGCCATCGACTACGTCAAGCTGGAGTCGGGCACCGACGCCTCCGACGCGGCTGTCCAGGCGATGGTCGACGGTGCGGCGCAGGCCGAGGCCGAAGGGTGGGACGACATCCTCGTGGACCCGCCGATGACGCGCGCGACCCTGGAGGCGTCGTGGGCGCGCGTCAACCGCTACGATCCCGCGGACGACCTCGCGCGGATGACGATGCCCGTGCTCGCTTTCTTCGGCGCGGAGGACTACGTCGTCCACCCGGCGTACAACATCCCCGCGTTCGAGGCTGCGATGACCGCCAACGGCAACCCCGACGCGACGGCCGTCGTGCTGCGCGGCATGGACCACAGCCTCGAAAACCCGAACGGGCTGCGCACCTTCGACGGCGACCGCAGCACGCGCTACCACTACCTCTGGAACCGCATCGCGGCGGGCTACGGCGAGACGCTGCTGGCCTGGCTCCAGGAGCACGTCACCCTGGCTGAGTAGGAACGCAGCGGCTGCACGCATCCTGCCGTTCCTTAACACACCGAGGGCGTCGGCGGTGCGAGCTTCCTAGTCCCTCGTCCCATCCCCCTCGCACTCATGCGCCTGGCTTGGCCCGTTCGCTTCCTTCTCATCCTGCTCGTGGCGGTCGCTGCATCGTGCTCTGGTCCGCGCTCGGCGGAGGGCAATGGGGATGCCGCCGCTGAGGACAGCCAGGGCGCCGAGGCGACCGCACTCGTGCTCGTCTCCGTCGATGGCTTCCGCTACGACTACCTCGACCGCGAGGACGTGCAAGCTCCGACGCTGCGCCGGCTCGTCGCTGAGGGCGTCCAGGCCGAGAGCCTCGTCCCGGTCATCCCGACGAAGACGTTCCCCAACCACTACACCCTCGTGACGGGCCTCTACACCGAGTCGCACGGCGTGGTGGGCAACTCGATGTACGACCCCGAGTTC
>JBCDFF010000254.1:0-6402 GCA_039178415.1 Bacteroidota bacterium | reverse complement strand
CGTACGGGTAGCCCTGCTTGTAGAGGTCCACGTCGCCGCGCGAGCGTTCGACGGAGGTGCCCATCGCGTACTGGTTGTTTTCGCAGATGAGAAGCGCCGGGAGTTCGTAGAGGGCCGCGAGGTTGGCGGCTTCGTGGAAGCTGCCCTGGTTGATCGCGCCGTCGCCGAAGTAGGTCAGGCTCACGCCGCCCGTTTCTTTGTACTTGCACGCGAACGCGAGGCCAACGCCGACGGGGATCTGCCCACCGACGATGCCGTGGCCGCCGTAGAAGTGCTTCGAGACATCGAAGAAGTGCATCGAGCCGCCCTTGCCGCGCGAGGAGCCGTCGATCTTGCCGAAGAGTTCCGCCATGCAGGCGTTCGGGCTCATGCCTCGGGCGAGGCCGAGGCCGTGGTCGCGGTAGGCCGTGATGATCGGGTCGTCGGGGCGCGTCGCCCACACGGAGCCGGTGGATACCGCCTCCTGGCCGATGTAGAGGTGGAGGAAGCCCGAGATCTTCTGGCGGCCGTACATCTGCGCGGCGCGCTCCTCGAAGCGGCGCTGGAGCAGCATGTTGCGATACATGTCGAGCAGCGTGTCGACATCGAGGCCGAGCTCTTCGTGCGTGTACGCATCGACCTCCGTATAGAAGCGGAAGTCGGCGTCGCCGGGCGCGCTCGCCACGGACGCGTGGCCCATCAGCGCCGGGGCCCCGTCGCCACCCACCTCGGCTGGAGCCGCCGCTGGCGCCGTCTTTTTGGCGGCCGTGCTCTTGGCGGTGGCCTTCCGCGTGGACGCGCGGGTCGTGGTCTTTTTGGCCGAGGTCTTGGTCGCGGCGGCTTTCTTGGCCGTGGAGGTCGTCTTCTTTTCTGCCATCGAAGGGGTGGCGCTTGGTGAAAGCTGGGACGAGGGGAGGCGTACGATTACGCTGGGACGAAGCAGACACGC
Organism: Bacteroidota bacterium; assembly: GCA_039178415.1. Classification (GTDB taxonomy): domain Bacteria; phylum Bacteroidota; class Rhodothermia; order Rhodothermales; family Rubricoccaceae; genus JBCBEX01. The sequence goes on along the minus strand of JBCDFF010000254.1, from coordinate 5,474 downwards.
GAGCGCGTCCGAGATGTTCGCTGGGAGCGAACACTGAATATACGCGGCAAGCGTTGCTCGATCCGTTCATCGCGGATGAACACACATCTCCAGAATGCCGCCCCCTGCAAGTCCCGACCCCGCACATGAAGTGGCCCCTGCCTATCTTGCGGATTCTTGCGCGCGCACCCTTCCCCCTCGGTCGCTCTGCCGCTCGTGTCGACCCAGCCCGACTCCCTTGCTACTCCACCGACGACGCCGACTGCACCGGTTGAGCGCGCACTCGTGGTGGTGCCCACCTACAACGAAGCGGCAAACATCGAGCGGCTGCTGACGCACGTGTGCCACCTCGACCCTGCTGCCGAGCCGGAGTACGGCCTGGCGCTCGCGCGTCCCGTGACCCTCGACGTGTTGGTGGTAGACGACGGGTCTCCGGACGGGACCGCAGACCTCGTGCGCCGAGTCCAGGTGGCCTTTCCCGGACGCGTGCATCTTGTGGAGCGCGCAGGGAAGCTCGGGCTCGGCACCGCCTACGTGCGCGGCTTCCGCTTTGGGCTCATCCACGGCTACGACCACGTCTGCGAGATGGACGCCGACTTCTCGCACAACCCCGACGATCTCCTCAAGCTGATCGCGGCGATTCAACAAGGGGCCGACGTCGCCATCGGGAGTCGCTACGTAGGCGGCGTGCGCATCATGAACTGGCCGCTCTCTCGCCTCGTGCTGAGCTACGGAGCCGGCGTCTACACGCGCGCCATCACCGGCCTGCCCGTTCTCGACGTGACGGCGGGCTTCAAGTGTTTCCATCGCCGCGTCTTGGAGGCGATCGACCTCGACCGGGTCAAGTCGAACGGCTACTCGTTCCAGATCGAGCTCACCTACCGCGCGTGGCGGCAAGGCTTCAAGATCGCCGAGGTACCGATCGTGTTCACGGAGCGCACGGAGGGCCAGAGCAAGATGAGCAAGGCTATCGTTCGCGAAGCCGCATGGAAGGTCTGGGAGCTACGGATGCGCCAACTGGTCGGCAGACTCTGAAGATGAGTGCTTTGTGATTGGAGAGCTCCGATTGGAGATGGAGGCCACACTCTCACATCCAACCGTCGCAAATCAGATCACACATCGAAAAACGTGCGCTTGAGTGCCTCCGCGATGCGGTCCGGCAGCAGGTCGGCAGCCCACGCGCCCATGCGGTCAGCGAGGCGGCCCACGGTCTGTCTCGGTGGCGGGGACGACAGGGCCAGCACGTCGGCGATGGCGTCCGCGACCACCGAAGGGGGCGGCCCGGTCCGCTCGCCTTCGAGCGTCACGTCGAAAGCACGAATCAACGCCGCGCGGTAGTGGGAGTCGTCGGAGTGCGCGACGGTGAACCGGCGCGCGCTGCCGAAGCCTGTCTGGATGTCGCCCGGCTCCACGAGCGTGACGGGGAGATCATACGGGGCCAGTTCCAGGCGGAGCGCTTGGGCCCAACCGGCAAGGGCGAATTTGCTCGCAGAGTACGCGCCCTGGAACGGTAGCCCGATCCGTCCTGCAATCGAGCCGACAAAGACCAGGTGCGCGCGCGTGCCCCCTACCGGGTCCTGGGCTCGAAGCGCGGGCAGCGCGGCGCGCACGAGGCGATGGGCGCCAAGCAGGTGTGTGTCGAGTTGCGCTTGCAATTCGGACTCCGTCGTCTCCTCCAACGGCCCAACGAGTGACCAGCCGGCGTTGCTGACGACGGCATCGAGACGCGATACCTGTTCGAGGACCCAGGCGACGCCATCGCTCACGGATGCCCCCTGATCCACGTTCATGGGCACCATCGTGACCCCGTCGCGCACCTCGCCGAAGGCCGCCGTGCGACTGGTGCCGAACACGTGCCAGCCGTCGCCTGCGAGGCGTTCTGCCGTCGCCCGCCCAATGCCCGACGACGCGCCGGTGATAAGGACCGTCTTGCTCATGGTGCTCCCTCCCCGGTGGATGTGTGGCCGGGCATCGCTGGCAAGGCGGCGGATCGCGGGCGTGTACCTTGCCACAGGACCACCCATCTACGCCATGCCGATTCCTGCCCTCGCCGACCGCAGCGCCGAAGTCGTCTTTCGAGGCTTCGAGAGCTACCGCCGCCGATACCGGGTGCTGACGCGCCGTGCCCGCACACGTTTCGAGACGCAAGACTGGGCGGGGATGGGCAAGGACGCCACCGAGCGCCTCGACCTCTACAAGCGCACCGTCGCGGCCGTCGAGTACGACCTCCGCAACACGCTCGGTGCGGACATCGAGAACCACTATCTGTGGGCCAACATGCACGGCGCGTTCGCCCAGCGCAACAGCCTGCGTGACGACTGGGAGCTTGGCGAGACGTTCTTCAACTCGATCACCCGCCGCATCTTCGACACGGTGGGCGTGGACGAGGAGATCGAGTTTGTGGCGAGCGGCATCAAAACGCCACCGCCTGGTCCCGTTGTTCGCGTGTTCGAAGGGGTCGGCACCGTGCCGGAGCTGTTTGCCTCGATTCTCGAAGCGTATACGTTTGACCTGCCCTACCGCGACCTCCGCGCGGACGCGGAAACCCTCGCTGCGCGCGTGAAAGCCCACCTCCGTCAGCAGGAGGCCGTCGGGCACGTGGACCGCCTCGAGTTGATCGAGTCGGTGTTCTTCCGGGACCGACGTGCCTACCTCGTCGGGCGGATCTACTGCGGGGCCTACACCTCGCCCGTGGCGATCGCGCTCGCCAACGACGACGGCGAACTCGTCGTGGACGCGTTCCTGCTCACCGAAGACGCCGTCTCGATCCTGTTCTCGTTCACGCGGTCGTACTTCCTCGTCGTGGCCGACCGGCCCTACGACCTCGTGCGGTTCCTCAAGAGCCTGCTGCCGCGCAAGCGCGTCGCCGAGCTCTACATCGCGCTCGGATTCAACAAGCACGGCAAGACGGAGCTCTACCGCGACCTCCTGCGGCACCTCGCCCAGGCCGAGCGCGACAACCCCGACGACCGCTTTGTGCGCGCGCCCGGCCAGCGCGGCATGGTGATGACCGTCTTCACGATGCCGAGCTACGACTATGTCTTCAAGCTCATCAAGGACCGCTTCGACCCGCCGAAGACGGTCACCCACCAGGGCGTCAAGGACGCCTACGCGCTCGTCTTCCGCCGCGAGCGCGCTGGCCGCCTCGTCGATGCCCAGGCCTTCGAGCACCTGGAATTCGACCGCGCCCACTTCGATGCGGTCCTACTCGACGAGCTGCTCGACGAAGCCGGCCACGTCGTCTCCGTGGACGGCGACTGCGTGCGGATCGGCCTCGCCTACACCGAGCGCCGCGTGACGCCGCTCGACCTCTACGTCCGCCGCGCGCTCGACGACACCGACACGGGCCTATCCCTCGCGGACGCGGAGATGGCCGTGGTCGACTACGGGTGGTGCATCAAAGACCTTGCAAAAACGGGCATTTTCCCAGGCGACCTGCTGCTCAAGAACTTCGGCGTGACCCGCCACGGCCGCGTCGTCTTCTACGACTATGACGAGTTGCAGCTCATGGGGACCGTCAACTTCCGCACGAAGCCCGTGCCCCGGACACTGGAGCAAGAGATGGCCTCCGAGCCGTGGTATTCCGTAGGCGAAGATGATGTCTTTCCCGAAGAGTTGATCTACGGGCTCGGGTTAGTCGGGCCGCTGCGCCGTACTTTTTTGGCCGAGCACGCCGACCTCTTCACTCCCGAGTTCTGGCAGGCCGCGCAGGCGCACCTTGCGGAAGGCGACCTTGTGCAGCCGCTCCCCTTCACCGCGCAGCACCGTCTTCGTCGCGCCCCCGTGACCGACGAGCCCGTGGCCGCCGCTTCGTCTTGACTCCCTGACCTACGTCTGATCTTCCCCTGCCGATGGCTAGCTACACACACCTTACGCCTCCGACCACCGGTTCGAAAATCACCATCTCCGGCGGCAAGCTGCACGTCCCCGACGACCCGATCATCCCGTTCATCGAGGGCGACGGCATCGGCCCCGATATCTGGAAGGCCAGCGAGCCCGTCCTGGACGCCGCTGTCGAGAAAGCCTACGGCGGCACCCGCAAGATCCACTGGATGGAGGTCTACGCCGGGGAGAAGGCCAACAACGAGTTCGGCGAATGGCTCCCCGAGGACACGCTCACCGCGATCACCGACTACCTCGTCGCGATCAAGGGCCCGCTCACCACGCCCGTCGGCGGCGGGATCCGCTCGCTCAACGTGGCGCTCCGCCAGAAGCTCGACCTCTACGCCTGCGTCCGCCCGATCCAGTACTTCGACGGCGTGCCCTCCCCGGTCAAAGAGCCGGAGAAGGTGGACATGATCATCTTCCGCGAGAACTCGGAGGACATCTACGCCGGGATCGAGTTCAAGGCGGGCACCGACGCCAACAAGAAGCTGCGCGACTTCCTGATCAACGAGATGGGCGTCACGAGCATCCGCTTCCCTGAGACGAGCGGCCTCGGCATCAAGCCCGTCTCCGAAGAGGGCACGAAGCGCATCGTCCGCGCGGCCATCGACTACGCGATCGCCAACCGCAAGCCCAACGTGACGCTCGTGCACAAGGGCAACATCATGAAGTTCACCGAGGGCGGCTTCCGCGACTGGGGCTACCAGCTCGCCAAGGAGGAGTACGGCGCCGTGGACCTCGACGGCGGCCCTTGGCAGACGATCACGCTCGACGACGGCTTCGAGATCACCGTCGGCGACGTGATCGCGGACGCGTTCCTCCAGCAGATCCTGCTCCGCCCGTCGAACTACGACGTGATCGCCACGATGAACCTCAACGGCGACTACCTCTCGGACGCCCTCGCCGCGCAGGTCGGCGGCATCGGCATCGCGCCGGGTGCGAACATCAACTACGTCACGGGCGCGTCGATCTTCGAGGCGACCCATGGCACCGCGCCGAAATACGCGGGCCTCAACAAGGTCAACCCGTCATCGGTCATCCTCTCCGGCGAGATGATGTTCCGCTACATGGGCTGGACGGAAGCCGCCGACCTCATCATCGAGGGCGTGGCCGGGGCCATCCGCGGCGGCCGCGTCACCTACGACTTCGCGCGCGGCATGGACAACGCCGAGGAGATCTCCACGTCCGACTTCGGCCAGGAAATCATCGACAACATGGTCTGATCGCCTCAGCTTTTGCTGCGTCCTCTTGGTCGGCAGCCGCGCGGTGCGTTCCTTCCGGGACCTTCGCAGCGGCTGCCGATTTTGTTAGCACTACTCGCTCAAGCTGGTCGTACCACCCGCCATGCTCCCCACCTCGTCTGCCCTCTCGCTGCTCGGCCTCCCGTCGGGCGTCCCGCTCACGCTCGACGCGATGGCCCGCTCGATAGCGCTGACAGTGTGGCCCGACGCCGCGCCATCGCCGCGACTGGCGCGCTTCGCGGACCGGCTGACGACCACGCTCGCCAGCTTGGGGGCCACCGTTGAGCCCGAAGCCACCGCGCGCAACGCCTCGGGCAAGGTGCGCGAGGGCCTCGTGGTGCTCGTCCCCGGCCCATCGCCGCCGGACCG
>JBCDFF010000253.1:0-6427 GCA_039178415.1 Bacteroidota bacterium | reverse complement strand
CCTCTCTCCCTTCGACCTGCACGATGCGACGTCGGTAGGCTCTTAGCCCTCAGGTGTACCGCTCCACACCGGGTCCCGGAGCCCGACCCCAAACATCCTACTTCCCCCTTCGAACTTCTCCCTTCGCGACGTGGACTTCTCCTTCCTGAGCGTCTTCCTCGAAGCGTTCCTGCCGCTCTTCGTGGCCTTCAACATCCCCGGCATCCTCCCGCTCTACATCGGGCTGACGGAGACGATGGACCCGCGCGCACGGTGGCGGCTGCTCGTGCGCGCGCTCACGGTCGCGTTCGTGATCGCGGTACTGATGCTGTTCGCGGGCCAGGTCATCTTTCAGGTACTCGGCATCACCGTCAACGACCTCCGTGTGGGCGGCGGCCTGATCCTGCTCATCCTCGCGATCACCGATCTGCTCTTCAGCGAGCAGATGCAGTCGCGGCGCTCCGGCAACGGCAAGCACGACTACGAGGAGGACGATATAGCCCCCGACGCCGATGCCCTCGCGGTTGTCCCGCTCGGCATCCCGCTCATCATGGGGCCGGCGGCGATCACCACCATCCTCGTCTCGCAGCAGAGCTACGGCTACGCCCCGACGCTGCTCTCGGTGGTCGTCAACATGACGCTCGTGCTCGCGGCGTTTCACTTTGGCCCGCGCTTGATGACGCTCCTCGGCCCGAGCACCTCCAAGGCCATCGCGAAGGTTGCGAGCCTTTTCCTCGCCGCCATCGCCGTGGCGATGATCCGCACCGGCATCACGCTCATGCTGCGCTGAGAAATGACAGGCGCATGGCCCTGGCTAGCGTCCGACGTTGAGAAGCGGGAGGACGCGCGCGAGGCCGTTGTCTCGGACGATGTTGACGAGGCCGACCTGCACGCCCCTGAGCGTGTGCGTGTAGTTCACGATCCCGACCATCAGACCGCGCTGCGTGCCCGTCGACCAGTTGACGGGGGCGACCCCGACGCCCGTGTGCTCCCCATTGTCGACGACGCGGTTGACGCCTGCAGTCACCGCGAGGCCGTTGATGTCGTAGCCCACGTTAGCGAGACCCGCCACCAGGAGCCACCGCGCGTCGTCCCCGACGATGTTGGCGAGGCCTGCGACCTGCACCCCGCGGAGTTCGTCGCCAACGATCGTCACGAGGCCACCCGTCACGATTCCGTGCGCGTCCTCGCCGACGATGGTGGCGAGGTTGCTCGCCATGAGGCCGCGCCCGTCTTCCCCGACGATGGTAGCCAGCCCCCCCCAGGCCAGCCCGGTCAGGTCCTCGCCGACGATGGTGGCGAGGCCGCCCGTGAAGAGGCCCTGCCCGCTCGCCCCGGCGATGGTGGCGAGGCCGCCCAGACCGATGCCTGTGAAGTCGTCGCCGGAGATGGCAGCACCGAAGCTGGCAAGCGCGCCGTTGGCCTCCTCGCCTGCGATGGCGGCCAGCCCGCCGCCACCGATGCCGCTGAACTCCTCGCCTGCGATGAAGGCCAGGCCACCGAGGCCGATCCCGCTAAACGACTCACCACCCACGGTGGCGAGGCCAGAAGCTCCGAGCCCAGAGAAGTCGTCGCCAGCGACGGTGGCCAGGCCGCCGACCCCGATGCCGCTGAACTCCTCGCCGGAGACCACCGCGAGGCCGCCCACGCCGATGCCCCGGAACTCTTCCTCGGCCACGACGCCGAGAAGCCCAAGGCCCAGGCCGTTGATGTTGCCCGCGCCCGTAGCGGGAAGCCCAAGCGCTAGGCCGTTGACGGTTCCGAAGCGGGAGGTCTTCGCATCGGAGGACCGCGTGCGCGTCGAGTCGTTGAAGTAGGGCGTCCAGATCGTGAGGTTGATGCCGTTGACCTGCTGGAGGTAGCGGTCGCGGAAGTTGAGGCGCAGGCCGTTGACTCGCTCCGCATCGCCGATGGCGAGGCCGGTGTCGTTGACCATCAGGTCGAGGCTGCGGCCTTCCTGGGCGGCTAGCGTCGGGGCAACAACGAGGGCGACGAGGAGGAGCGCGAGGGGGCGAATCAGCATGAGGGGCGTCGGGTGAGGATGATTCCGCGCCCTACGGAATGACCCGGTGCCGGTTGCGCCCGGCCCGCCCTCACACCGGCCCCCGACGGCCGATGCCTGCCTCCCGAACACCAGCGCGCCGGGACTCGGAAGCCCCGGCGCGCGGTCGCATGTGAGCGCATGCCGAATGCGAGCGTGTGTGGTGCTACTTCACGAGCGTGAGGCGGCGCGTCTCGGCAAAATCCTCGCCTTGCACGCGCAGCACATAGGCCCCGCTCGCCAGCGCGCGGCCGTCCACCTCGAAGCGGTGCAGCGCACCGGCGGCGAGCGCGCCGTCATGGAGCGCGGCGACTTGCCGTCCGAGCACGTCGTAGACCACGACCGACACGTCTTGCGCGGTAGCGACCTGGAGCGTGAACGTCGCCTCCGGGTTGAACGGGTTCGGGTAGACTGCGCTCAGGAGGTGGGTGCCTGCGAACGCCTCGTCGCCCTCGCTCGCGACGGGCGGCGGCAGCGTGAAGTCCTCCACGCCGTCGGTACGGCTGTCCGGGTTACCCTGATCGGCATTGAACCCGAGGCCGCGCTTCGCGAAGGCTGCCCAGATGAGATCCTGGTTGACGCCGCCGTTCGCGAGCTCGTCGGCCTCCAGGATGGCGTCGCGCCCGTCCACGAAGCCGGGGTTGCACCGCTGGAGCTTCATCCCGTCCGTGACCAACTGCATGGCGATGTTGTTGCCGCCGGTGCCGTTCGTGAGGTCCGGGTCGTAGCCGTAGCGGTCGATCAGATTCCACGTCATCTCCCAGAGCATCGTCGCCCAGACAGTGCCGATGCCATGCGGCTGCGAGATGCGCCCTGTGTCGGCCACGTCGGCATACGTGAGCGGGTTGACACTCAGGTCGGTCGAGTAGCGCGCAGGGCGGATGCCCGGGCCGTCGGTGCCGGTGAACTCCACGTAGGTGCCGATGCCACGCCCCTCGGTGGCCACGTCCTCGGCCGTCATGGTGAACATGAGGCCGTAGTAGTCGCTCCAGCCCTCTCCGGCCTGCTCGGCATTGGTCAGGCAGGAGGCGTTGGCCGGGCCACCGGTGAGGCGGTTCGAGACACCGTGGGTGTACTCGTGGAGAATGATCCCGTTGTCGAGGTCGCTATCGCGGGCAGCGCCGGTGAGCGCGACCTCCGCCGGGTCGTTGTCGAGGATCAGGAGCCCCGTGCTGCGCTGCACGAAGACCGACGGGATCGTAATGTCGCTGTCGTTATCGCCCGCAGGAAGGCCCATCGAGATGATGCCCTCGCCGGGGTTGTTGGTGCTGCATCCGTCCGCTCCTGGCTCGCAGTTGAAGATGATGGCAGCGGCGGCTCCAGCGGCCTGCGCATTCCGGACCTTGTCGACGAAGTTGCAGGAGCCGCGCTCCAGCATCACGATCTGCCCGGAGAGGTCACCGTTGATGAGGCTCGTGCACCCCAGCGACGAGAACTCGTCGTCCTCGCCGAGCACCACAACGCCCGTGGTGGATTCCGAGGGGAAGGGGGGGCCGAAGCTGGCCGGACCGCTCGGGTACGTCGCCGCGACGTTCGCCGGGGCCGTGATGTTGAAGAGCGCCGCAGTCCAGAGGTACATCTGCATGCGGGGGCGGCTCCCGTCCGGCGGCGTGCCGAAGTTGGCGTTGTTGGTGCCGCTGCCGTCCTGGGCCTCGGCGCGGACGTAGTCTCCGCCCCGCCCTTCGCCTGAGAAATTGGTCTGCTGGAAGTTGCCGCTGGCCTCATCGAAGCCGTAGGCGACCATGACATCGTGGAAGATGTTGTTCCAGTAGAACAGGTTAGTGATGGCGAAGTCCTCGTGCGCGACCGGGTCGTTGTCGTCGGCGAAGGGGAAGTCGAAGACAAGGTCGGCACCGCCGTCGGGGCTGTAGCCCGCGAAGTTGCGGTCCCCGCGGTCCTCATACGCAAAGACGTTGTTGCCCCGCGTGATGGTGTAGGACTGGCTGCCGTCGTTGTGCCAGCCGTTGGGCGAGGCGACGGGATCAGCCGGGTCGGTCACGGTGACGATGGGGCCATGGATGGGGCTCTCCGCCGGGAAGGCCACCACGCGGTAGGTGCCGCCGTTGCTGGGCGCTGGCGCCAGGGCCGGGAGCGCAGACTGTGTGGGCGCGAAGCTGCGAGCCAACGCATGGCTGGCGTGCCCCGCATGATGGTGCCCCGCATGGTTGTGTCCCGCGTGGCTGTGTCCCGCGTGGCTGTGCGCCGCGTGGTCATTCACCGTCCACGTCTCGCTCACCACCCAGTCGTGCTGCCGCAGGATCTGCCCCGTGTGGGCGTCCACGGCGAGGTCCCACCAGTGCTGCGCGTCGAGCGTGGCGATGGCGATGCTCCACACGAGGCGCAGGGCGCCAAGGTCATCCTGCACCCATGCTAGGCGGGCGGGGATCGGCTCCAGCGAGAGCTGTCCGCCGTCGAGAACCTGCCGCTGGGCGACCCCTTCGGGGGACTCCTGGATGGCAAAGCCTGTCGCTGCGCCCGGTAGCTCAAGCGCCGCTGCCGCCGCCGCGATCGCCTCGATGGCGTCGAGCGAGGGACGGGCCTCTGCCGTGCGGAGGTTGGCCAGGTTGGGTACGAACTGGCTGCGCAGGCTCGATACGCTCCCGTTGTCTCGCACGTTGGCGTTGGCCGTCGCCTCCAGAATCTCCAGCCCGGCGTGCGTCTGGCGGAGGTACACGTGGGTTACCCCCAGGTGCGGCGTGCGGTATTCGTCGGTGACCATGGCCTCCACATCGGCCTCAGCGAGGCGATAGGTGGCATGCTGGGCACGGAAGTGGGTCAGCGCTGCTTCGGCAGCAGCGCTCCGGGTGGGGGCCTGAGCAAACAGGGTAGGCGCACAGATGAGTACGCTCAGAAGCACAGCCAGCGCAGGGCGGCCGGGCAGGAAGCAATGGGACATGAAATCAGGGAGCGCGTGAGGGGCGAAAGCGCTAAAAAACGAGAAGACACGCCTCACGTCAAGGACAAGACGAGGATGTTTTGAGGCGCGCCTGTCCCTGCTCGCCACGTCGCGCTGATGTGCACGTGCACGTGCGTGCAGGGACCAGGCTGCGGCGTGCGCTACCTGGCCCCTGCTTCTGCACGTCGTGGCTAGGTCGTCGTGATCAGGCTGTCGTCTTGGGCGGATTGAGGCGGGCCGGCTTGGACGCCCCTGGCAGCGCGGGCTTTGCGAAGACCGCTTCCCAGTCGAGACGGCCGGTTGCCTGCATGGCCACGAACAGCGTCGCGATGCTGAGGCCGGTCACGGCCAGGCCGGTGAAGCCGTCGAGGAAGAACGTAAAGGCGAACACGACGAGGTAGACGCCCTGCGCCGCACCGACCTCGACGAGCGCGAACCGCAGGCCGGTCACGAGCCGCATGTAGCTCACCACAAGGCCCACCGAGACGCCTGAGCAAATCAGCAGCGCGAGCACGACCGGCACGTGATCCACGAGGTAGGCCAGCAGCAGGTGAAACGCGAAGAAGGCCGACGCGAGGAAGAAGTAGTGCATCGGGTGGAGCCGCACGCCGCGGATCACGCCGAGCACGAGCAGCACGAAGAAGAACAGGAACAGGCTCACCGGCGCAAAGAAGGTGACGCGGCTCACCCACGGCCCCGGGTTGAGCTTCTGCGGCAGCACCATCCCCACGCCCGCCTCGGCGACGAGCGAGCCGTAGTCCCACGCGAGCGTCCAGCCGCCGTCCGTCGCCTCCTTGCGGGTCGGGGCGAGCGACTGCGCCGGAAAGTCGATGGCGTCGAAGTCGGTGGTCATCGCCAGCGAGAAGTCGCGGACCTGCGCCACGCCCGAGCCAAACGAGTAGCGCCACGTCTCCATGCCCTGCGAGCCGTAGCCGACGCGCACCTCGGCGGTCTCGCCTGCCCCGAGGTCGATCTCGTGGACGAGGCCGCTGGCCTCCATCGCCGCGTCGTCCACCCGCACGCCGTCCACGGTCAGCGCGACGTTGTCGAACACGGCGGCCCCCTGCGGTAGCGGGAAGCGGAGACGAAACGTGCCGTCCTCGTCGCCGTCGTTCACGAGCCGGTAGCGCCCGTCGAAGCGGACGCGGTAGGTGGGGTACCACAGGAGCCCCTTCTTGCGCTGCTCCAGGTCGAGGTCCACGCCGATGGCCGTCCCGGCGAGCGGCACGGCCTCGTAGACGGTCTCCTCGACGGTTTCTGTGACGACGGTGCCGTCTTCGAGCCGCGTCTGCTCGCGCGTCTCGACGCGCTCGCGCTGTAGCGTGGGCGCGAGCTGCACGAGCGGCGCGCCCCACATCTCGCCGACGCTGCTGTGCAGGCTCGTGTCCTGGTCGTGGGTCCGCTTCTCGACCGTCCCGCCTAGAAACAGCCAGGCGATGGACGTGCAGAAAAAGATGAAGGCGATGGCGATGAGACGGTTGACCATGGGAGTGATTCGGTGTGTTTGAGTG
>JBCDFF010000252.1:0-6508 GCA_039178415.1 Bacteroidota bacterium | reverse complement strand
GAGGAAGCGGATGTCGAAGTCGCTGTCGGCCGACGGGAAGCCCCACGCGCGGCTCCCCGACTCGCACGCGTAGACGAGACGCACGCCCTCCTCGGCCTCGACGGCGCGCAGCCGGTCGAGGATCTCGGCGCGGACCGGCTCAGGAATCGACGACATAACAGAAGTAGGAAGGCAGAAGGATGAAGGGAGAAGTGGGAAGCAGACACAACTCGGACATCGAGTACCTCCTCCGATTCGGGCAGTGCCCACCCACCCTAAGAGGTCGGTTCCCTTTTCAACTCCGGTGGTTCACTCCCAACGTACGCCTGGGCAAACCTGCATAGGCGAATTCGTTTGGGCGAGCGACAGGTTTGGACTTGCTCCCATGACCCATCGTGAGCTTAACGCAATCGGCACGCATGAGCCCTTCCGGCGCGCTAGGTTTGCGTTGGCTCTCCCCCTTGTTGACGACCTGCGCCGATGGATTGGCTGCTCGCCCCGTTTGAGTACGAGTTGACGACGTGGCACCCGCTCGCGGTGCACCTGCCCGTGGTGCTGCTGCCGCTGGGGCTGCTCGGGGCGTGCGTCTATGCCGTGACGGGCCAGCCGCGCGTGCGCCTGGTGCTGCTCGCCTGGTTCGCTGTCGCGGCGCTAGCAACGTGGTGGGCGGTGCGTACGGGACATCGCCTCTACGACGAGGTCGAGGGTACGCCCATCGTCGAGGAACTGATCGCGCAGCACCGGCAGCCTGCGGTGTGGACGCTGCGGCTCGCGGCGGCGGTGGCGCTGCTGCTCGCTGGGCTTAGCGGGTGGCGGCGGTGGCGGGCGATCACGTGGCGCAAGGCGAACTCGGTGCTGCGGCTCGGCCGCGATCCCGCGTGGGCGCGCGCGGCCGTGCTGCTCCTCGCACTCGCAGCCACGTTGCTGGTCGCCTACACGGGCCACGTCGGTGGCGTGATGGTGTGGGGACGGTAGGAGCGTGTTGCGGTGCGTCCGCGTTGCGGTGAAGCTAGACGAGCTGGAGTGCTGCACCGTAGCACAAGCCACAGCGAGCATCGCAAGCGTCTCACGATCGAGGGCAGCGAACGGACGGCGCGGCCGCCGTCCAACTGGGAGCCGAAGGCGAACATCCCCCAGCGGCCCCTGGAAAGAGCTGCCCCCTTGAAAAACAGGTGGAGCGCTGGGTCGAAGAGGCTGCCCGGAAACGCGCTGCGGGGCATCCGGTTAGACGCCTGCTGGGCCTGCCTGCCACGACCCATCTGCGGCACGGCCTTTGTGCTCCCTGTCTAGCGACGGCTTCCACACCCGCCGGACCGCGTCCGGTTGCCATCCTGTCATGCCCGACCCCCGCCGCCCCGTTCCGCTTCGCCCGACCGCGCCCGCTCTGTCCGAGCGGGAGCAGTCGATCCTGCGGCTCGTCGTGCAGCGCTTCGTGCACACGGCGGCGCCCGTTGGCTCGCGCGTGATCGCCGAGGAGGACGAGATCACCCTCTCGTCGGCGTCCGTGCGCAACACGATGAGCCGCCTCGAAGCCCTCGGCTACCTCGGCCACCCGCACACCTCCGCGGGCCGCGTCCCCACCGAACTCGGCTACCGCACCTACGTCGACTCGCTCATGAACGTGGCGGGCCTCACGCCGGGCGACGAGGCGATCCTACGCCGGTCGCTGGCGACGCTCTACGGCGACATCGAGGCGCTCACGCGCACGTCGAGCCGCCTCCTCGGGCAACTCTCGCAGCTCCTCGGCGTGGTGCTCACGCCCAAGCTCGCCACCGGCACGCTCGACCGCATCGACGTGGTGCCGCTCTCCTCGTCGCGCGTGATGTTCGTGCTGGAGGTGCGCGGCGGGCTCGTCCGCACCATCATCGCCGAGGCCGACGCCGAGATCCGGCGAAGCGATCTGCCTCGCCTCGTGACGCTGCTCAACGAGCGCCTCGCGGGCCTCTCGCTCGGCGAGATCCGCAAGACCGGCGCGGCGCGCCTCGACGACCTCCTCGGCAACCCCGCCGCGCCCGACCCGGCGGGCCTCGTGCGGCTCGTCGTCCGCGAGGCCGACACGCTCTTTCGCGCGCCGCCGAACCGCCGTGCGCAGGTCGGCAGCCCGCGCCACCTCGTCGCGCAGCCCGAGTTCCAGGACCCCGAGGTGGTCCGCGGCCTGATCCGCATGGTCGAGGACGGCGAGGCCGTCGTCCACCTCCTCGAAGCAGGCTCGCTCGAAGCCGGACCTGCCGCGCCGAGCGACGACGACGCCAGCGCGATCGTGCTCATCGGCCGCGAACTCACCACCGACCTCGCCGGCGACGCCGTCGCGGCCCCCGACTACGCCGTGGTGACGGCTCCCTACCGCGTGGGCGACACCATCGGGCGCGTCGGCGTGATCGGCCCGACCCGGATGGACTACGGCCGCGCCGTCGCCCTCGTCGAGCGCGTGGCCGCCCTGCTCAGCCGCTCCGCCGCGTGACTCCGTACGGTTCGACGCCCCGCCGCCTGATTCCCCACCGACCGCCATCGACTGACCGCACCCCGTTCGACCCTCCGCAACCCCGCACAGCCATGTCGACGACTCCCATCAACCCCGACGCGCACGACAGCGTGTCGCAGCACATCGGCGTCAACACCGATGCCGCTGAAGTAGCCCTCCACGCCGTGGACGAACTCGCCGAACGCCAACAGCACATCGAAGAACTCAGCGAGGAGAACGACCGCCTGGTCGCCGACCTCGCCGCTGCGCAGGACCAGGTCAAGCGCAAGGCCGCCGAGTTCGAGAACTACCGCCGCCGCACGACCGCCGAGCTGGGCCAGGCCGCCGCGCGCGGCCGCGCCGAGGCCGTCGTCCGCGTCCTCGACGTGTACGACGACTTCCGCCGCTCCCTCCAGGCCGCCGCCGAGGCCGCCGAGAAGCAGCCGATGACGGACCCCGCGTTCGTGAGCCTCCGCGAGGGCGTCGAGCTCGTCTACCGCAAGTTCACCGGCGAGTTGGAGAAGCTCGGCGTGCAGCCGATCAAGACCGTCGGCGAGCCGTTCGACGAGCGCGTCCACGAGGCGCTCATGCAGCAGCCCGTGGACGACCCTGAGATCGCCTCGGGGACCATCCTCGCCGAGATCCAGCGGGGCTACGCCCTCGACGGGCGCGTCCTGCGTCACGCCCGCGTCGTCGTGGCCCAGTAGCTCCGCTCACCTGCGCCTCCGCGCGCCCCCGCCCGACCCCATGCGCGACTACTACGACGTCCTCGGTGTGACCCGCTCGGCCACTGCGGACGAGATCAAGAAGGCCTACCGCAAGCTGGCCATGAAGTACCACCCGGACCGCAATCCGGGGGACAAGGCCGCCGAGACCAAGTTCAAGGAGGCCGCCGAGGCCTACGAGGTGCTCTCGACGCCCGAGAAGCGCCAGCGCTACGACCGCTTCGGCCACGCCGGGCTGCGCGGTGCCGCAGGCGGTGGTCCGGGTGGCGGGCGGCCCGGCCAGGGCTTCAACGACATCTCGGACATCTTCTCCGCCTTCTCCGACATCTTCGGCGGCGACGTCCGGTTCGACTTCAACCAGCGCACCAGCGGGCGGCGCGGCGGGCGCCCCGGCTCCGACCTCCGTGTGCGCCTCAAGCTCACGCTCGAAGAAGTGTCAGAGGGTGTCGAGCGGCAACTCAAGCTGCGCAAGTTCATCAGCTGCGACGTCTGCTCCGGCTCCGGCGCCGAGGGTGGCGAAGCAGGCTACACGTCGTGCCCGACGTGCAACGGCTCCGGCGAAGTGCGTCAGGTATCGAACTCGTTCTTCGGCCAGTTCGTCAACGTGCAGCCGTGCCCGCAATGCCGCGGCGAGGGCCAGATCGTGCAGAACCGCTGCAGCACCTGCGCGGGCGAGGGCCGCATCAAGGGCGAGGAGATGGTCACCATCGAGGTGCCGGGCGGCGTCTCCGAGGGGCAGTACCTCAACCTGCGCGGCAAGGGCAACGCTGGGCAGCGAGGCGGTCCAGCGGGCAGCCTCCGCGTCGAGATTGAGGAGGTCGAGCACGAGCACTTCACCCGCGACGGCCTCGACATCGTCTACGACCTCGCGCTCTCCGTGCCGGACGCGGCGCTCGGCACCGAGGTCGAGGTCCCCACCCTCAAGGGCCGCGCGCGGCTCCAGATCGACCCCGGCATCCAGAGCGGGCGCATCCTGCGCATGCGTGGGCGCGGCCTGCCCGAACTCGGCAGCAGCAGCCGGCGCGGCGACCAGATGGTGCGCGTGCACGTGTGGACGCCCCGCGACCTCAGCCCCGAGGCCCGCGCGGCCCTCGAAGCGCTCCGGGACGACCCGGCCTTCCAGCCCGAGACAGGCGGCGAGAAGCGCTCGTTCTTCAGCCGCATGAAGGACGCCTTCACCGGCACCTGACGACGTCACTGGCCGCGGCCTCGGCCTGAGCCACCAGACCGGCTGGACCGCCGTCGTGGCATGGTTGCTGCACGGCTACGGCAGCCCCTGAGGCAGCCCGCTGGTCCTAGGCGTACTGACTTCGCAACGGGAAGGCTACCGGTCCGTAGAGGAGCACATCGTTCCCACTGCTGAGCCCCCGAGTTGCATGAGTGCCCCCCGACGCTACTCTGAGCGCGAGATTGCCGCCATTTTTGAGAAGGCTGCGCGGGCGCAGGAGCAAGCACAGCCCCTGATCGAGTTTCAGGAGGGGCTCACGCTAGGCGAACTCCAGGAAATCGGACGCGAGGCGGGCATCGCCCCCGACTTCATCGCACGGGCGGCGGCCTCACTGACGCACACAGTGTCGAGCGCACCGCCACGCAGGCTCGCGGGCATGCCGATCGGCGTCGAGCGCACGGTGGAATTGCCGGGTCCGCTGTCGGCCGAGGCTTGGGACCGGCTGGTAGTCGACCTGCGCGAGACGTTTCAAGCGACGGGCTACATGCGCGAGGAAGGCTCGATCCGCTCGTGGCGCAACGGCAACTTACAGGCCCACGTGGAGCCTACGGCAACGGGCTATCGGCTTCGTCTCGCTACCACCAAAGGCAACGCGCAGCAAACGCTGGCGCTGAGTGCGTTCTTCCTCGCGATTGGCGCGGTCTTTCTTTCGCTCCTCGCGGTTCAGGCCGATCCCGAAGCGGGGATGGTCGCGATCATGTCGCTCTTCGCAGCGGCGGGTGTCGGGGGTATCGGAGTCACGGCGCTGAGCCTCCCGCGCTGGGCGTCGGAGCGTGGTCGCCAGATGGACGGCGTTGTCGAGCGCGTGCTGGATCGCGAGGGCACACGTCATCCCAGGGGGACTAGCGATGTCACCGCCGAGGCAACGAGCGAGTCAACCCTGCTAGACCTCAGCATGATTGGAGAGGTCGGGGCAGAGACTTCGAGCGTCCCCGCTAAACGCGTTCGCGCCTAGAGCCCACAGCGTTTCATACCACGATGAGCCGTTCCCGCAAGAAGACACCGATCTCCGGCACCACAACCGCCACGTCAGAGAAGCACGACAAGCGTCTCGCCAACCGGCGCTTGCGACGCCGTGTGCGCCAGCGCCTCGCTGCGGGGCACGACGGCACCGCCCTACCGCTGCTCCGCGAGGTGAGCAACGTCTGGACGATGGACAAGGACGGGAAGCTCTATTTCGATCCGGACACGCACCCCAAACTGATGCGCAAGTAGGAGCTAGCGAAGCACAGCACAGAGGCAGACCGAGGCGTACCGTCTGTAGTCGCGGGAACGAACGGAAGCGTTCGCCCTTTCTTCCCGAGTACACAGCTAAAGAGCACCATGCGCAACGAGTTCACAGCGATCATCGAGCAAGACGACGAGTGGTTCGTCGCCTATTCCCCCGAAGTCGCGGGGGCCAACGGGCAGGGACGGACGCACGCCGAAGCGCTCGATAGCCTCCGAGACGCCATCGCGCTCATCTTAGAAGACCGCCGCAAAGAAGGCTTGCGTGGGGTTCCTGAAGACGCCGTGCGTGAAACAGTCGTGGTCGGATGAAGCGCAACGCGCTGCTCAAGCATCTTCGTAAGCACGGATGCGTCCTGAAGCGTGAGGGCCGCTCCCACTCGCTCTGGATGAACCCGCAGACCGGACAGGTCGAGGCCGTGCCGCGTCACACGGAGGTCGCCAACCGGCTGGCGTACAAGATCTGCCGCGGATTGTCCGTGCCGGAACTCGGTCGCTAAACGAAGCGCGGCGGCAGGCTGAAGCCCACCGCCGCACAGAAATACAGGATTACTGAAGAACGGGAACGCTCCCGCTAGTTCATTACCGTTGCCTCGGCGAGCGCGTCCTCGGCCGCTTTGCCGTTGGTGGACGCGTGCTCGGGGACGGCGAACTTCACGGCGGGGTCCGCAACGGGATCGGGGCAGAGCACCTGATCGATCAAGTCCGTGATGCGGCCGACGTAGTTCACCGTCAGGCCCTCGATGGCCTCGGCCTTGATCTCCTTGATGTCCTTCTCGTTCTTCTCCGGCAGGAACACCGTCGTGATGCCCGCGCGCTTGGCGGCGAGCACCTTCTCCTTGATCCCGCCGACCGGCAGCACGAGGCCGCGCAGCGTGATCTCGCCCG
>JBCDFF010000251.1:0-6516 GCA_039178415.1 Bacteroidota bacterium | reverse complement strand
GTCTCGACGGATGAACCGACGCGCTGATCCGCGCGGGCGTAGCTTGACGCCGTTGCTGGAGTGGCGGAATTGGTATACGCAGCAGACTTAAAATCTGCCGCCCATTACGGGATTGCGGGTTCGAGTCCCGCCTCCAGTACTACACTAGACCCCGTAAACGTATAGTTCTACGGGGTTTTTACTACGCACAACTTGACTGCGTTACAACCAGCGTTGTAGATTGGGTTCCATTCTGGTCCCTAGCGCACTCACCCCGCCACTATGCAGACGACCGGCATCACGTACACGCCCATCGGGCGCTACGTCGCCTGCCTTTCCATCCCGCAGGACCGCACCGCGAGCGGCCTCTTCATCCCCACCGAAGGCGCAGACGGCATGCCTGCTCGCCTTGAAGTCCTCGCCGTAGGCGACGAGTGCAAGTTCGTGAAGGAGGGCGACGAGATCGTTCTCGCTCCCGGCGCATCCCCGGCGCATCCCCGGCGCAGCTTGCGCCCAGCACCGAGGACGGGCGCGTCTACTGCCTCATCGACCAGACGCGCAGTGCCCTCGGTCACGACCGGATTGAGCAGACCGCCGACTGCCTCCGCGCCGAGCGGGGACCGCTCAGCCAGAAGGACGCCGACCGGCTTGCGGCGCTAGTGCTGAGCGCTTAGTCGCTGCCAATCGCCCTATCAATGTCGCGCCGCAACGCCAGCAGTGCCTTCCGAAGAGGCTTATAGACCTCGACCGGCGGCTCGCGGTCGAACTGAAGAAGCGTCTGGACCTGCTCGCGCTTCAGTCCGGCTGACCTCGCAATCTCGGCGGTGTTTAGGCGCGCGTGAAGGCGCTTAATGTCGGCCAGGCTGGGGTACTTGGCCGGAGGGGTAGGGTTGGGTTGTCGTGCCATGATAGTGGTCTTCCTGGTAAGCCTAGAGTTTGTAGTCAAGAGGGCGAACGTCGCTCTCGATCGAACCGTCTGGCATCGCGTACGTGAACACTATGGCCGATTCGTATTCGTCGTTCTTCCAGTATCGGCGCGCGTTCATGCTGTCGTCAATTCGGTCGATAAGGACAGGGCGACCTTCGGCGCGTGCCTGCGCAAAGTGCTCCGCGTATTCAGGGCGACGCTCTTCGTCAGTCGCAACGCGCTCGACGCGAACTGGACTCGCCGAGCCGTCTGGCCCCAAGACCTCGACGCCCTCTAAGGCCTGTGCTACGTCAGCCGGTACGCCGCCAACCTCTATTACGACAGCCTCGCCCTGAATGTCGGTGCCAGGGTAAGCGCGGCTCTTGCCCCTGGCCTTGAACGAGCCGGAGACGATGCGAGCACCGTTGACCATCTGGACCTGCTGGGGCTTCACGTTCCCACGAGGGGGGGCACGTTCCCACGAGGGGCTACTCGTTGCCCTCTGACCGCCTAATTTGCTCAAACCGCTCGGCCCACCACACGTCGGCCTGCCTAACAGGAGCTGTCCCCTTGACCTTCATTTGGATGGAGCGAGCCGAAAAGCCGCCGCGCCGTGCGGCTTCCGCCATTGAGCCGCGCCCGAGGCGCTTGAACACAGCGGCAAAGCGCTCTTGTGTCGTGTCGTGCAGCCGCCCTAGGGCGGCCTCCCATTCGCTCTCGTCAAGTATTTCCTTCGCCAATCTGACGAACGTGGCCGGGCGCAGGCTGGTATGCACCTCCCCCCATGTTACGTCTCCAATGACGACGCGGCGCTTGCCAACAGCGTAGGCCTCAACAACCGCCCCCATCAGTGTTTCGTCCGTTGTCATCGACTCGTAGCCCACAAGTCGGATCTGGTCCTCAGATGCAGCGCCGAGCGCTTCAACGGCGGCGCTGGCGTGTCGGTTGGCAGCCAACTGAGTGATGTCACCGATGGCGTTTGAAGGCACGCATTTGAGCTGGTAGTCTAGCGCTACAGCAGCGTCAGCAACAAGGTGCGCGGGAAGTAATCGAAAGTCAGTCATGTACAGTCTCGTCTTCATTTTGAAGGGGTGGGCGGTAGTTGCAGCTACACACCGAAGCGGGCGTCAACGTTCTCCAGGGCGGGGGCTACGACAGTCGCGCGCTCTGCGTAGTCGGCGAGGAATGCCTCGCGGTAGCCGACGACGGCGACCACGTCGCACTCGGCAGCGTCCTTGACTGCCTGTGCAATGGCTTCGCGGCCGTCCGTCTCACCGATGCCGATAGCGTCGATGACAACGTAGCTCGTGCCTTCGTGCGCCAAGACGCCGTCGCGGCGCATGACGTGCTGCAAGGCGATTTCGAGGGGCATTTCGCTGGCGGGGCCTGTGAGAACGGACCAAGCGATGTCGGCGGACTTGACGGCGGTGAGGTCTAGGCGAGTCATGTCGGTTACCCTGTTGTAGTTGGTGAGCGGCGAGCGCGTTGCCCTGCCATCTGCATACATAGTACGAAAACATTTCGTCATTGTCAATACGATGACGAAAATATTTCGTACTAGTGTGGACTTTCTCTTTACCCTCTGGTGCCTGGCGAGCCCAGCTGTCGTATATTCCTTCAGCGGCGCGCGGCGGCACTCATCCAGAGTAGCCGCCTTTATTTTTGCAGATCCTTGCCAACGTAACACCCAACGTTACAACTCCGCGCCATCCAACCCCATCCTACCGCAGAACGCTCGCTATCTCTCGTCCTGCAAGACAGGCTCAAAACTCAACAAGACGGACGCACCCGGACGCTCACAGCGTGCCATACGTGCCTACTGGGGGCACTTGGCTGGGGGCACTTGGTCACGGCGGGGACGACCGGTCCACGCCAGAGCACAGGCCGCACGCTACACAGGTCGCTGACGGACCACCACCCTACGTGCGCCCAGACTGATCGACAGGGACCGATGCAGGCACTCTCCCCGCCCGAACGATCCCTTTGGCCGTTCTACCTCGGCTGGGCCTGCTGTTCGGCTTGTAGGGTCGTACGCGCCCTGGACTTCGCACACGGGGGAGGAGTGTGGGCCAGGACCAGGTAGGGATGCTCGCTCCTGTGTCTTGGACGTCGACCCGAAGGCGTGTTCAGCACGCCACTCCGGGAAGGTGATTCCGTTCTGCCCAGCAGTTATGCCACCTTGCATACCTGGAATTAAATCCAGGCTGTCCTTTATGTTGCGACGTCCAGTACCGAGGGTCGCCTCTCTCAACCGCGCTGCTCACTCCGTCCGCCCGATACCGCCATGTCGTGCCCGCTCCGCTTCGCCTCCTCGTCGTCCGTCCTCGTCGCTCTGTGTCTGCTTGGCGGCATCCTCACTGCCCCAGCCTTTGCCCAGCCGTGCACCATTAGCTGGATCAATGCCGCGGGCGGGTCCTGGTCTACGGCGAGCAACTGGAACCTCAATCGAACGCCGAATGGAGCCGACACCGTTTGCATCCAGACGGATGCAACGTTCACCGTCGACCTTGACGTTGTGGCCACGGTCGACTCCCTGATCGTTGGTGACGATGCCCTCGCAACAACGCAAACGCTGAACCTGCGTGAGGACCTCACTCTCAACTCTGGGCTGTCCGTGTTTGGCGAGCTGCGCGTGACGAGAAGTCTCAGTCTAACTGGAGACTGGTACAACGAGGGCACCATGTCGGTCGAGAGTGGGCTTTCACTTGACAAGGCGGATGGCCTCTACAGAAATGCAGGGGCTATCACCACTAGCGCGCGCCTAACGTTTAACGCCGATGCTCATTTTGTCCACGACGGTTCGCTGTCGGGTACTGAGGCGATTCGCGTTAACCAGAGCACGCTGACGCTAGACGGCGGTGGCAACATTGCCACCGGCCTAACGACCAACAGAGGCACGCTGCTTTTCGGTAGTGCCTCGGACAGTCTCGCCACCTCCACCAACGACCTCGAAGTCATCGAAGGCTCGACGCTCGGAGGAACGATCCCGGTAGGCGTAAGCGTCTCCGTTGTAGAGACCACGGATAGCTCTCGTGACGCCGTGCGGCTCGGCGAGGGCTTCCGGAATCTGGGGCAGCTTACCCTACGAGAGGCCTTCCTGCAGGGAAGTTGGATTAACGATGGGACGATACGTGTTAGGAACGGCCCATCAATTATGGGTGGAGCTGACACGCTTGCCTTTGTCAACAACGGAACGATCGACGTGGGAAACCATGTGCTGAGTTTCACCAGAGAGGTTACGCCAAACGGAGTGACAACGACCGACCCAGTGCGGTTCGAGAACTACGGCGCGGTGACTGGTACCGGTAGACTCACTTTCATCCGCCGCCCGTCGCATGTCATCAACGACGGGCGCATCGAGAGTGGCGACTTAGAACTCAACCGGGCTACAATGACGCTGGACGGCTCCGGCGAGATCTCCAGCGGCATGACCGGCTTCCTGGCCACGCTGCTCTTCGGCGACGCTTCGGCCGCCCTCACCACCTCGACGGCCCCCCTCCAACTCTTCGAGGGCTCCACGCTCGGAGGGACGATCCCCGCAGGCGTCACCGTCGAGGCTGTCAGGTCCACCGACAATACCAACGACGAGATTGATCTGCGTACCGGCTTCCGGATTGGAGGGCAGTTCATCCTCAACAGTGTCCAAGTTGAAGGAGGCTGGATAAACGATGGCCTCTTGTCTGTCGTGGGAAGCTCCACTTTTCTAGACGGCACCAGTCCCAGCTACGAGAACAACGGCGAGGTGCGCATCTCCGGCAACAGGACGCTTAACGTGAGAGCCGGCCCCGGATCGATGACTCCGTTTCGGAACACGAGCACGGGCATCCTTAGTGGCGGGGGCGAACTGGATATTGACGACGGCGACCTTGTCGTGACAAACGAGGGCCGCATCGTACCTGGTCCGCTCAGCAACGTCCTCACCATCAGCGGGGGCATTGCAATTCCACGCCTCGATGTCGAGGTCGGCCCTGCGGGAGAAACCAACCGGGTAGACGTGATCGGCACGGCCACCCTCAGCGGCCTATTGACGATCACCTTGCAAAGTGGTGGTGCCTTGCCAAGCGGAGCCGTGACGTTCGTCACGTGCTCGGCGGGCTGCACGGGCACGTTCGATCAAATCGAGGTGACAGGCGACGCTCAGTATGCCGCCACGGCAACGTACGAGGCCAATGCGATCACGGTCGAGGTTACGGAAGTCGACCCCATCCCGCCCCCTGTGTTGTCGCTCAGTGCCCAGACGTTGGCCGACGACGGTCTCCAGGACACGGACCCCGTGGGACTCTGGCCCGACCAATCCGGCAACGGCCTCGACGCCTTTGCCCCGAAGAACCGGCGGCGCCCGCTGCTCCGCACAGCCGTATCCGCCTTCAACGGCCAAGACGGGGTCTTTTTCAATGAGAAGCGTGACCTGCGGGTCCCACCTTCGGACTCGCTAATCGACCTCGGCCCCTACCGCGAGAAAACCACCGCCCTCGTCTTTCGAACGGCGGATGTGGACACGCGCCAGGTCTTGTACGAGCAGGGCTCCGACGAGCGCGGGCAGGTTGCCTACGTGTATCAGGACACCCTGTGGGTGGGCGCTTGGAACCTGCGCGGGACGCTTTGGGGCCCGCTCTGGCTCTCGACCCCCATTAGCGAGCGGACCGTCTACACGCTCACGTTCTCTCTCGATGCCAACGCTGGCCAGTTTGCGGCGTGGCTCAACGGCACCTCAATAGGGTCGCTCTCTGGAGCGGACCTCCTCCAGCGGGCACGCGGAGACGGCTCCGGACTAGGCGCCACCACCGGAACGACGCAGTACGAGGACACGGGGGCGTCGAGCGCCAAGGCGCGCATGCGCGGGTTCCTGCTGGAGGTGCGTCAGTACAACGCGGTGCTCTCGACCTCCGCGCGGGAGTCCCTGGAGGGCGCGTTCATGACGACCTATGGCATCTCTGCTGGGGCTCGCCGAGGCGTAGCTACGGCAAGCTCCGCAGCCCCATCTTCTGCTGTGCGGTCGGGCGGGACGACCGCCGTCGAGGCCATGCGCGCTTCCGCGTCGGCGGCACCCCCCGGAGGGGTGATCGATGCATCGCGCACAACCGTTGCGGCCTACCCCAACCCGTTTTCGGGGGCCGCCCAGATCCACTACCATCTCCATCGGGCGGGTGAAGTCCGGGTAGAGGTGTACAGCGTCCTCGGTCAACGCGTCTCGGTCCTCCACGATGGGTGGCTCGACAGCGGATGGCATCAGCGCACGCTCGGCGGCCGCCACCTGCCCAGCGGCCTCTACCTCGTCCAGGTGACGACGGAGACAGACGTGACCACCTACCGCATCACGCGCGCGCGGTAGGAAACGGGTTGTCCCGCTCGCGCGGCCTACGGCATCTCCTGGACCACCCTAGGGCGTGTGGACAATCATCGGGTCAGGTACTCACGAAACGCCGTTTGCGTCTGCACAAGGCGCACGAGGAGTGCGATCCCGTAGGATCGGACGACGAGTGGAACGGCGTGCAGGCCGAACGGAGGCCGTGAGCACCGATCAGACCGAATGTCCACACGCCTTAGCGAGCACCGAACTCGAAGCGCGTCTTTGAGGCGAATGCTTCACCAGGGCGTAGCACGATCGAAGGAAAGCCCGGCTGGTTGGG
>JBCDFF010000250.1:0-6540 GCA_039178415.1 Bacteroidota bacterium | reverse complement strand
GCGTCGGTCACGTCGAGGTCCATCGCCACGTCCACCTCGAAGCGCCCGCCGATGCGGTGCTCCTCAGGCATGACGCCGTGGTGCGCGAAGAAGACGGCGTTGGTCAGCCGCACCGTGGCAAGCCCAGACGCGCGGATCGGAATGGGTGGGGACACGGCAGGCGGAATCACAGCAGGCGGAATCACAGCAGGCGGGATCACAACAGGCGGAGGCACAGAAGCAGGGGTGAAGTCGCTGAGGTCGCCAAGCTACTGGCGAAGGATGCGCCGCTGCGCTGAAAAGGGGCTGGCTGAGGCGAGATGATTTGCTTCCACGACCCACGACCTCAGTACCCCAACGCGTCCAGCACCGCTGTGTCCTCTGGGGCCAGCGCCAGCCCGGCGCGGCGGTCTGCGAGCAGGTCGGCCACGAAGAGCGTGGCGTAGAGGCCGAGCACCGAGTCCGAGCGCGTACGGTGCTCCGCGAGGCGCTCGGTGACGGCGCGGGTCTCGGGGTGGTCCCGCACGCTATCGTCGAGGTAGATCGCGCGGGGGCCGTGCGGGCCATCGGGGGCACGGGCGGGGAAGCTCTTCTCGGGCTCGTAGAGCTTTGTGCCGAGGTGGCAACCCACGCACTGCGTCGGGGCCGTGAGGGCGCGCGGGGGCGTCGTGGTGCCGTCGGCGAGCACGCCTGCTGCGTCGTAGACGAGGAAGTCCCAGAAGCCGTCGGCGCGCTTTTGCTTGATGGTCACCTCCGCGCGTTCGCCGTCGAGCCAGTGCTCGCCGATGAGCGCCGTGCCGGCCGGGTAGATGACCTGTTCGCTGTTCGCGTCGTAGGCGCGGAGTGCCTGTCGGAGCGCGGCCTTGGGGACGTAGAGCCGTCGCCGCGCCTGTGTCATCACGCCGTCGATCTCGACCGAGAACCAGCCGTCGGCGGGCGCACCGGAGGCGCCGAGGTAGGCGATCCCGCGCTGGAAGTCGTCCAAGGTCGCGGGGAAGGGGCGCGCCTCGGCATACGTCGCTTGAAACGCCGTCTTGGCCTCGTCCCAGTCGAGGCGGCCGTCTTCGGCCGCGCCCGCGAACGCGGCGCGGACCGGCTCGGAGAGGGCGTCAACGTTCAGCGTTACGGCGTCGCCGTCGCGCCCCAGCACCCCCGCCTCGAACGGGTCGCCGCCGTCCGGTCCCGCGTAGCTGCCGAAGTAGAAGCCTAGCAGCACGTCCTCGTTGGACTTGTTGAGGTCCACGACGACGCCCTCGACGCTGCCGCCGCACCCCACCAGGAGCACGAGCGCAGCGACCGACAGCCCATGGCGAACAGCCGAGCGCCTACCGCCCATCGCCCATGGCCTAGTTGAGTTGCTGGAGGTAGGCACGGGCGCGTTGGTCGGTGGGGTTGAGAGCGAGGAGGCGCTCGAAGAGCTGGCGGGCCTCGGCGGTGCGGCCCTGTTGTGCACGGATCACGCCGAGGTTGCCGAGGGCAGGCGCGTAGGCGGGATCGGCGACCAAGGCGCGCTCGAACTGGTCGGCGGCGTCGCCGAGGCGCGTCGGGTCTTGCTGGGCCGCAACGAGGTAGGTCGTGCCCAGGTTGACGCGCGCGACCGCGAAGTCGGGGTCGAGGGCGACCGCCCGGCCCAGCGCGGCCTCGGCGCCGGCGAGGTCGTTCTGTTGGAGGAGCGCGAAGCCGAGGTTGTTCCAGCCGCCGGGGTGATGCTCGGGGTCGAGGGCGAGGCCCGTGCGCCAGGCCGCCACGGCGTCGGTCGCGCGCCCGTCTGCATTGAGCGCCTCAGCGCGCTTGAGGTGGGCCTCGACGAGCTTCGGGGCCAGCGCCACCGCCCGGTCGAGCGTAGTCACGGCCTCGGCGGAGCGCCCCGCGGCGTGCAGGGTGTGCCCGAGCCAGTAGTGCGCCCACGCGTAGTCTGGCGTAGCGGCTGCCGCTTCCTGGAGCACGGCGAGCGCCGTGGCCGTCGAGTCCATCGCCGCGAGGGCGCGGCCCAGCACCACCTGCGCGTCGGGGTGGCGACCGCCGAGCGCGAGCCCGCGCCGCAGCCGCTCGGTCACGCGGGGGAGGTAGGCGGGCAACGTGTGCGTGGCTTCGTAGAACTTGAAGGTGGCGAGCCCGCTGTCGATCAGCTCCTGCGCCTCGCTGGCATCGGCGGAGCCCTGATCGGCGGAGCCCTGATCGGCGGAGCCTGCGCCCTGGTCGGCAGCGGTCACGTCCACGAGGCGAAACGGCGTGGTGCGCGTCGGGCGGATGAGCGCCGTCTCGACGGCCGCGCGGGCCTCGGGGAGCTCGCGCCGGATCCAGTGGTCGGTGAACGTGACGTGCGGGATGTCCGACGTGCCCGCCTTTTGCAGGTGGCAGCTCACGCAGTCGCCCTGCGCGGCCATCACGCGGGCATCGTCCGCGCTTGCATCGACGTTGGGGCGGGAGCAGGCGGCCTCGTGCGCTTCGGCGCCGTGGCACGAGCGGCACGTGACGTTGAAGTGGTCAGCGGGCAGCGCTTCCTCAGGCCGGTGCGGGTCGTGGCAGGTCGTGCACGTCATTGCCTCGGGCGTGCCCTGCGTTTCCTCGAAGCACGCGCTCAGCCGCATCCGCACCACGTGCGACGCGATGCCGAACGACTCCGGCTCGTCGAGGCTGCTTGCCGTGGCGAAGACGGTGCGGTGGGCGCGGAGCGGCGTGCCGGGGCGGTAGGAGAGTGGCGTCTCGCCCGGCTGAAAGACCGTCGTCCCTTCGAGGTGGCACTGCTGGCACACGTCGAGTTGGAGATCGATGCTCAAGTGCGCGGGGTTGACGATCGTCGGGTCGGGCGTCCCGGTTTGAGAGGGGGAGGGTTGACCGGCGGGGTCCTGCTGCCACGCGGCCACGTGCGCCGAGGCGGGGCCATGGCAGCGCTCGCACGAGATGCCGCCGTCGGTGTCGGTGAAGTGGTTGACGGTAAAGGCCGTCGCGTCGGGGACGCCCGCGTGGCAGGCGATGCACTCCTCGGTGATGGCGCGGCTGAAGCGGTTGTTGACGTTGGTGTAGCCTGGGCTCATCGCCCACAGGCCGCGCTCGACATACCAGGTCAGGGGCATCTCGGTCAGATAGCCGCCGCCCTCGGCCTCGACGGTCATGAGGTAGGAGCGCGTGGCATGCCCGGAGCCGATGACGTGGCTCGCGGCATAGGTGAGGTCGTGCGAGATCGTCCCGTCGGGGTCGCGGCGGAACTCGCGCTGGTAGAGCGTGTCGCCGCGCACGAATGCCTCGTAGGAGAGGTCGAACGCCGCGTTGTAGACTACGGGGCTACGGCCGTTCGCACCGAAGCGCTCGGGAGCAGTCGCGACGTCGAAGCGGGTGAGCGCGTGCGCCTTGTTGGTGGCGGCGTACGGGGCCGAGATGTCGCCGTGGCACGAGACGCACGCGGCGTCGCCGACGTAGGTGGCCGTCGCCAGCGGGGCCGTTGCCAATGCCGCCGGGTCCGGCGTGTTCGAGGGCTCGCATCCGGTGCCGAGCAGGCCTGCGCACAGTGCCGCCACGCCCAGCAGCACGCCAGCGCCACGCCTAGCCAAGAAGCCAGGGCAGCGCTGGGCAAAGCAAACCAAACGGTAGAGATTCGGCATGGGGTAACGAGCGTTCTTGGATGCAAGATGGGGCCATGGAGGGGAGGGCATGCCCTCCTCGCCTTCACGGATGCACCACAGAAGGGGGGCGAATATACGAGGCTGCCGCGCCGAAATCAGCGATTCCGTATGCCCGGCTGCGCAAGTGCCCGAAGTGGAATGGCTCTTGCTAAACGGGCAGGTGTCCACCCGTGTGCTCTGTGCCCGCCGCCGCCGGTTACAGGAGTGCCCCACCCAGCTTCGATACGACCCACACCCATGCTGTCGAGCCGAGCCGTCTTGTTGGTCGGCGCGTTGAGCCTGTCGCTCCTCGTGGCGCTCGCGGCGCTCGGGCTGCATCTCACGCAGCCGACGGCCGAGCAGGCCCGCGTCACCCCGACCGCCTACGCCCCCGACTACCTCGACCAGGTCGCCGACCTCGCCGACCTCCCGCTCGACACTGCCACCGACCGCTTCCTCGACGCTGTGCAGCAGCAGTACCCCACGCCCGAATCCGTGACCATCGACGAGGCGCTCGCCTCGGCGGCGGTGACGCTCGCAACAAAGCTCAACGCGAGCGGGACACCGGTCACCGTCACGCTCTCGGCACCGAGGCTGCAGACCGCCACCCTGCGCGGGGAGCTGCTCCTCGCGCTGCTACAAAGCGCCGGGCTCGCGCCCGAGCTGCTCCAGATCGATCCGGTCGAGGGGCCCCCAGCCCTAACCCGTCGCACCGCCGACACGCTCGCTTCTTAACCCCGTCCTCGCAGTCACCCCGCCGCGCTCGCGCGCTCGTCTATCGCCCGCCATGAACACGACTTTCCTGATCCTGACCGCTGTGATCGTGCTCGCCGTCGCCCTCGGCGGCGTGATCGCGTTCCTCTACGTGCGGGCTCGCCAGTCCGAGAAGGTGGCTGTCGCACCTGAGTCGCAGTCGCAGAAGGACCTGCTCCGCCAGAAGGAAGAGCAGGTTACCAAGATCCGCCAGCGCATTGAGCAGCTCTACCAGCAGCAGCAGCAGGAGCAGCGGGTTCAGCACGCGCAGCTCTCGCAGCAGATGGACGACGTGAAGCTGCACCTGGAGACGAACGACCGCAAGGTGGACGGTCTCCGCAGCGAGCTGCACCACGAGATCGAGCGGCGCAACCAGGAGCTCGACGAACTGCGCCACCAGCTTGCCGGGGCCCTCGACGCCTTCTGGAAGACGCACGACGCGTTGCCGGAAGGACAGCAGGCCGCCCCGCGCCAGCTTGCCGCGGCCAACCCGCCCGCCCCGCAGGCGGCGGCCCCCCAGGCGGCGGCTCCGGCAGCGGCGGCCCTGCCGGCGGCTACACCGCAGGCACCGACCCAACCGCCTGCCAGCCCGCCGCCCTCCACGCCCGACTTCACCGTCGAAGCGTTCGAGCCGGCCCCGCCGTCCCCGGCCGAGCCATCGGCCCCGCCAGCTGGCGACGGCCTCCAGTGGCAATCCTTCGACTTCGCCGCGAGCGAGGCCGCGTCGCCTGCTGCGGACGACGCAGAGATCGTCGGGGGCGACTTCGCCGCGCCCTCGGGCGACTCGGTGGCGCCGCCGCTGCCCTCGTTCGCCTCGTTCGACAGCCTCACGGGACCGGCGGAGCCCGCCCCCTCTGCTCCTGCGCCCGCTGCGCCCGTTCGGCCGCCGGACGCCGACATCCTCTCGAAGATCTCCGGCATCGACGACGACCTCGAAGCGCAGCTGTATGCCATGGGCGTCACCAAGCTCGACCAGATCGCTCGCTGGAGCCGCACCGAAGCCCGCCGCGTCGCGCAGGAGCTGGGCCTCCGCCCCCAGGTGGTCATGGACCAGTGGGTCTTCGAGGCGCAGTCGGTGCTCTTCGACCAGTACCAGCAGCAGCTCGCCTAGCGGCGATCGGCAACCGCGAGCACGCGCGCTAGAACACGCAGCCGCGTAGGAAAACCACGGGATCTCATGAGTCTCCTTCTCGGCGCTTCGGGCTTGCTCCTCATCGTGGCGGGCAGCCTCTACATCCTCGTCCGCGCCTTCGCAGCGAGCCTACCCTGGGGTATAGCCTGTTTGCTCGTCGGCCCGGTGATGATCGTGTTCACGATGCTCCACTGGGACGACGCCAAAGCGGGAGCGCTCGCAATGGTCGCGGGGATGGCGCTGCTGTTTGTCGGCGGCAGCTTGGGCTAGGTTTAGCGGAACGTCCGCTCGCGGTCGAGCGCCTGCATGAGGTCGGTCACGCCGACGGGGCCATGGCGGTAGAGCAGCGGCTCGCCGTAGGTCGCGCCGATGCGGTAGCCGTAGACCCGCGCCCGCGCCTCCACCCAGCGAAAGAACCCGGGGTTCGACACGAACGTCTCGGGCTCGTCCTCGGTGGCCTCATAGTCCGGGTTGTGGAACTGCGAGGCGAACGCCTGGAGCGCCGCCGTGCGCTGCGCCCACACGTCGGTCACGTCCACGACAAACGTTGGCGTGAACTCGATCGACTGCATGTAGTGCAGCACGTGGTGCGGCCGCCACGGCTCCTGCGGTTCGCCCGACTCTGGATCGGTGGTTTCGAGCTTACGGAGGCCGCTGTAGAAGAGCGCGTCGATGCTGAGCTGCGCCGCGTCGCCGTGGTCGGGGTGACGGACGTGGCCGGGCGGCGCGTTGAGGAGGACGACCTTCGGGCGGTAGCGGCGGACGTAGCGCGCGATCGCGGCTTGGTTGGCCTTCGTGTTCTGGATATCGCCGTCGGGCAGGCCCAGGTTGTGGCGGGCGCGCAAGCCCAGGATTTCGCCTGCGCGTGCGGCTTCTTCGAGGCGCAGTTCCGGCGTGCCGCGCGAGCCGAGTTCGCCGCGCGTGAAGTCGACGACGCCGGTGCGGTAGCCCTGCTGCGCGAGCACGCACATCGTCCCACCCGCGCACAGCTCGACGTCGTCGGGGTGCGCGGCCAGGGCGAGCACGTCGAGGGGCTCAGCGGGCATGAGACTGTGGGGTCTGACGTGCTGTGTG
>JBCDFF010000249.1:0-6616 GCA_039178415.1 Bacteroidota bacterium | reverse complement strand
GTAATCTCGCTCGCCTGTCGAAGCAGTGGCATCGCGGCTGTGAGGGTCCGTGCGCCCTCAGTGCTCTGGTTCCAAGAGACGACCACGTTATCACTCAAGGCCAACCGGCGGCAGCGCGAGACCTACCTCCGCCGCTTCATCGAGCCGGTCCAGAAGGAGCTAGAGTCGGCGGGCCTCGCCTTCGAGATCACCGGGCGCCCGAAGTCGATCTACTCGATCTACCGGAAAATGAAGGCGCAGGAGAAGGACCTCGACGAGATCTACGACCTGCTCGCCATCCGCATTATCCTGGAGAGCGAGGGCCGCCAGGGCCGCGAGGACTGCTGGCGCGTCTACTCGATCCTCACGGACCTCTACCCGCCCATCCCGGAGCGCTTCCGCGACTTCATCTCGCTGCCGATGTCGAACGGCTACCAGAGCCTCCACACGACGGTCATCGGGCCGAAGGGCCGGCGCATCGAGATCCAGGTGCGCACGCAGGAGATGCACGAGATCGCCGAGCGCGGCGTGGCGGCGCACTGGAAGTACAAGGAGAAGAACGCCGACGGCTCGAAGAACAACCCGCGCG
Source organism: Bacteroidota bacterium (assembly GCA_039178415.1). Lineage (GTDB taxonomy): Bacteria > Bacteroidota > Rhodothermia > Rhodothermales > Rubricoccaceae > JBCBEX01. Next base: position 6,048 of record JBCDFF010000249.1, on the reverse strand, counting down.
CCGACGAACGGCTCGACTCGCTCTACTCGTGGGTGCGCGACATGCTCGAAAACCCGCAGCCCGACGCCGCGAGCGACTTCGTCCAGGAGTTCGCGCTCAACCTCTACGCCGAGGAGATCTACGTCTTCACGCCCGCGGGCGACCTGCTCACGCTCCCGCGCGGCGCCACGCCCGTCGACTTCGCCTACCAGGTGCACACGGAGGTCGGCAACCGCTGCATCGGCGCGAAGGTGAACGGCAAGATGGTGCCGCTCTCGCACAAGCTCGCCTCCGGCGACCAGGTCGAGATCCTCACCTCGAAGAAGCAGTCGCCCAACCCCGACTGGGCCAACTTCGTGGTCACGTCGAAGGCGAAGGCGCGCATCCGGCAGCACATCAACGAGAAGCGCCGCAAGGCCGTCGACCAGGGCCGCGCCGTGTTTGCCAAGCGTTTGGCGAAGGCGGGGCTGGAGATCGATCAGCAGGCGATCGCGCGCACGGCGGCGAAGCTGAAGTTTCCCGACTCGCAGCAGGTCTTCTACGAGATCGGCACAGGCACCTACGACGCCGACACGTTCATCACGGCGCTGCGGCGGGGCGTGGACGCCGCGCGCGCCGAGACGGAGCAGGCCAACGCCGAGACCGCCGAGGCGCAGGCGCGCTTCCTCGACCAGGAGGTCACACGCGTCACACGCCAAGCCCGCGAGGCCGCCCAGCCCTCGCTCATCGTCGACGGCGAGCCCATGTCGGACCTCGCCACGCGCTACGCCAACTGCTGCAACCCCATCCCGGGCGACGAGGTCGTTGGCTTCGCGAGCAAGACGGGCGCGATCACGATCCACCGGGGCACGTGCCGCAACGCGCTCCACCTGATGGCCGAGCAGCCCGAGCGTATCCTGCCCGTGGACTGGAGCCGCCAGAAGGACGCGCAGTTCATCGTCGGCCTGCGCATCATCGGCGAGGACCGCGTCGGCATCGTGAGCGACCTCACGACGATGATCTCGAAGAACCAGCGCACCAACATCCGCTCGATCACGGTCGAGAGCGAGGACGGCATGTTCGAGGGCAACCTTGTGCTCTTCGTGAGCGACCTCAAGCACCTCCAGCGGCTCATGGACCGCATGCGGCAGATCGACGGCATCTTCGGCGTCTACCGGTTCGAAGAGTAGGGCGACTCGGGATAGGCTGCCTGCGGGCGCGGTGGGGAGAGCACCGGCTGGCGGTGGCCGGCTGATCGCCATATCCTGCACATGTCATGAAGCTTCGCAGAACGGTGTTCACCCAGACGCCTCGCCCGGAACCAACAGCCAGGGCATCGGTTGGCGCGGGGCTTCGGGATGTTCCAGCAATCTCAATTGCTTAGGACCACGACCGGAGTGTTACCTTCCCGCTGCCTTCGACGGCTGAGCATGCCGAACCGCGTCCCCACGCGGGCCTGCTGAGCCGCCCTCGGCGTGCCGACGCGCCGCGCTGGTCTTCTCCAGCAGGTGCCTCCCTTCCACCACCACATCGAGATCCCCCATGGAAACCAAGCGAGTCGAGACGCTCACCAAGAAAGACGTCTCCCGCCGGGTCGCCCAGCTGATGGACGAGCCGATCTACAAGAGCGAGCCCTGGGTCAATGCCGTCATCGAAGCGCTCGGCGCGCTGATGCTCGAAGCCGACCCGGAGGTCCGCATCGAGCTGCGCGACTTCGGCGTCTTCGAAGTCAAGAAGACCAAGGCCAAGCCCAAGGCCCGCAACCCGAAGACCAACGAGACGGTCTTCATCCCGAGCCGTCGCAAGACCCACTTCAAGCCGAGCAAGCGCCTCAAGGAAGAGCTCCAGCGCCCGCTCGCCGACCTGGGCTACGCCATCCCCGAGGGCAGCGCCGACGCGCCGAGCCTCAACGGCAAGCACTAGGCGACCACTCGCACGACTGCGGAGAGGCCGGGGGCAACCTCGGCCTTTTCTGTTGGGTGTCCGTGGTCTGTTGGGTGTTGTCCGTAGTGGACGGTGGTATGCCCAACCTCGGTAATAGAATCGTCTCGAGAGGTTGAAACCGGCTTTCCCCACAAACCACAGCTCGCATCGCGAGCGTCCCACAGGCGGCGCAGCCGCCGTCCCACTGACCAAAGGCCGCAGGCCGTCCCACCCCATGCCCCGCATCGCCGCTGTTGACTATGGCACCAAGCGTGTCGGCCTCGCCGTGACGGACCCGCTGGGCCTGTTCGCGCAGCCCGTGGGCACGTTCGACGCGAAGGGCGCGGTGGACGAGTTAGAGCGCCTGGCGCAGGGCACGGGCGCCGAGGAACTTTCGCTCGTACTCGTCGGCTGGCCGCTGCTGCCTGACGGCACCGAGGGTGCGATGGTGGAGAAGGTGCGGCCCTACCTCAACCGCCTCCGGAACGCGCTCCCTGGCGTGCGCGTGGAGCCCTACGACGAACGGACCACGTCGCGCCGTGCCCAGCAGGCACTCCTCGCCGCCGGCGCCTCGAAGAAGGGCCGCCGCGATAAGGCCCGCCTCAACGCCGCCGCCGCCGCCGTCCTCCTCCAAGACTACCTTGATGAAGTAGGAGGTTAGAAGTGAGAAGTCGAAAGTGGGTGCCGCCCCCAGCACCATGCTTTCTCCGACTCTATTCACTTCTAACTTCTACCTTCTAACTTCCCGCTATGGTGCTTCCCATCTACACGCTCGGCCAGCCTGTTCTGCGCCAGGAAACGGTCCCCGTCGAGGCTGACTCGCCGGAGCTGCAGCAGCTCATCGACGACATGATCGAGACGATGCACGGGGCGAGCGGCATCGGGCTGGCGGCTCCGCAGGTGGGGCGCACGGAGCGGCTCTTCGTGGTGGACCTCAGCCACCTCGCCGACGACCTGATGGAGGACCTCGGCCTGACCGACCCTGCCGATCTGCCTGACTGGGCACGCGGCCCGCAGGCGTTCCTCAACCCCGAGATCGAGCCGGTCGAGCCCGATGTGACGAGCGAGTTTGAGGAGGGCTGCCTCTCGATTCCCGACCTCCGCGAGGACGTGACGCGCCCCGACTCGGTCCGCGTGCGCTACCTGGACCGCCACCTCGCCGAGCGCGAAGTGCTCGCCACAGGTATGCTCGCACGCGTCGTGCAGCACGAGTACGACCACCTCGACGGCGTGCTGTTCGTGGACTACCTCTCGCCACTCAAGAAGCGCCTGCTCAAGCGCCGTCTCCGCCGCATGGCCGAGGGCGATGTCGAGGCCGACTACCCGCTCGCCCTCCCCGCGCAGACAGCGTAGCCCTACGGACTAAGGTTGGGCACCAATCCCGCCCGCGCGTCGAGGAACGTCACGACGGTATCCCAGAACGCGTCGCGGTCGGGCGGGCAATCGTTGTGGTCGCACGCCATCGACATGAACTCGGCATGGGGTGCCCCGTCGGCGAGGGCGCGACCGTGGTGCGGCGGGACGATGGTGTCGTCCTCCCCGTGGAAGACGAGAACGGGCGCTTCCAGCCTGCGCAGGTTGTCTAGGCAGTCGAAGCGGTCGCGGACGAGGAGCGACGGCAGTCCCATCCCCGACGCCATCGAGGCGAGGTCGGTGAACGTCGACTGGAGGACGAGCGCACGACTGGAACGCCGCACGGCGAGGTCGCACACCACCGCGCCGCCCAGCGAGCGCCCGAGGAACACGACGGCCTCGGCATCGACATCGGGCCGGGCGACGAGCCAGTCGTAGCCGTTCGTGTAGGCTTCGATCAGCGCCGTGCGCGATGGGGACCCACCCGAGCGGCCATAGCCCGGAAACTCGATCAGCAGCACGCCGAAGCCGCGCGCCCGTGCGGGCTGCGCGGTGGGCACCGCGAAGTCGATCAGCTCCGCGTTGCCGTGCGCGTAGATGAAGACGGGGTACGCCTCGCTCGTCTCGACCGTGGGCGGGAGCAGCCACGCCTCGACGGAGTCGGCACCTGCTGCGATCCAGGTCACGGTCGTGGCGGTGTCGAGGACCGGCTCGAAGGGCTCAATAAACTGACCCGGGAAGACAAGCGCGCGCTGTCCCGCGAAGGCAAGCGCGGCATAGGCGGCATACAGAACACCCGCCCCGATCAAGACGCGCCGCACCACGCGCCAGACGCCTCGGTTGGTTCGTGCTGACTCCATGACGGTGCGTGTCCGGGTCGCCGTTCCGCTACTCGCTGCCGAACGCGGCGTCGAGCGCAGCCGCTCCGCCGACCACGGGCAGATCAATCGCGGTCGCGTCGAGGTCGACCTTCAGCTGCGTGCCGGGATCGGGCCAGAGCGTGTACTCGCGGTCGCTGGCGAAGACGAGCAGGCCGAGGCGCTGCCCTTCGGCGATGATCTGGTCGTCGGGCTGTAGGTCGTAGCTCAGTTCCACGAATTCGCCAGGCGTGAGCGAGGTGCTCTCGGTGAGCACCCCCTCGGCGGACGCGACGAAGTTCTGCGGGTCGGCCCAGCCGCGCGTGACGATGCCGCCGCGCGCGCGTCGTCCGTCGGTCCACGGGAGCGAGACGAGCCAGACGGAGAGGTTGACGGCGGGCTCGTCGGACGCCACCCTGAGGCGGATGCGCGGGACGCCGGAGAGGTGCAGCGGTGCGTCCAGTTCGGGCGTGACGAAGAGCAGCCGGTGCTCGGTCCACTCCGCCGCCGCGAGCGCCTGCCCGCCGAACGAGACGTTGTCGATCACCGTCGCGACGCCTTGGTCGGGCGCGTCCGTGAGCGATAGCGTGCCTGCGCCGTGCAGCGTCGCGTCCCCGTCCGATTTCGTGTCTCCGGCGACAGGGTAGAGCGTGACGGGGGCCGCGTCCGGGTTGGGGTAGTCGGCGTAGGGCGTCGGCTCCTGGCGGTCGTCGTCCTCGCGCACGATCCAGGCCTTTGGGTCGTCCTCCACGCCGTTCTCGACGCCGTAGAGGTAGCGGGTGAACCAGCGGTTCATGCGCTCCAGCGGCGGCGGTCCGCCGTGGCCGCCTTGGTGGTAGTAGATCTGCACGGGCACGCCGCGCGCCTTGAGCGCCTCCGTGATGCGGTAGCTGTGCTCGGGCATCACGTTCCAGTCGTTGAACGCGTGCGCCATCAGCGTGGCCGCCTGGACGCCGTCGATGGCGTTGAGGTAGTCGCGGCCCGCCCAGAAGTCGTTGTAGTCGCCGGAGAGGCGGTCCATGCCTTCGGCCATCTCGGTGTCGCGGACGGTGGCGTCGCAGTAGGCGCGGCGGTCGGAGTCGCGCGAGTGGATGAAGTCGTAGAGCACGTCGATGTCCTCGCCGAGGTAGCCGCCGGGCGAGCGGACGAGGCCGTGGGAGCGGTAGTAGTGGTAGTATGAGGTGTTCGGCGCGACGGGGATGATGGCCGCTAGCCCCTCGACGCCTGTGGTGGCCGCCGCGAGCGGGAGCGTGCCGTTGTACGACGTGCCGGTCATGCCCACCTTGCCGGTGCTCCAGTCGGCGGTGACGACTTCGCCGCCCTCGGGCTGCGTGAAGCCCTGCGCCCGCCCACCCAGCCAGTCGACGACGGCCTTCGGCGCGAGCGACTCGTTCGGCCCGCCAACCGTCGGGCAGCCCTGCGAGAGCCCTGTGCCGGGCGACGACGAGTGGACGACCGCGAACCCGCGCGGCACCCACGTATTGATGTGGCTCCCGGCGATGCCCGGCCGCGCCCGCAGCGGCACGTCCGGCCCCATGTTGCGCGGCGGCGGCACGGCGCCGATCTCGTGCTCGACGTTCCAGAACAGCCCCGGCTCGTTGCCCGCCGTACCCGCGAAGTAGGGGCTCGTCTCGTAGACGACGGGCACCTGCAGCCCCTCCGTCTCGGTCTGCGCAGGCCGTACGACGGCCACGTGCACGCGGTCCATCGTGCCGTCGCCGTCGGAATCGAACTCGGTCTCGACCCACAGTTCCTCGCGGATCCACGCGTCGGCGTCTTCAAACGCGGGGACGACCTGCGCCTGGCCGTCCTCGAAGCGGGGACCGGCTTGCCCCCAGACGGGCGCGGCAAGCGTGAAGAAGGCGATGGCAAACGGCAACCAGCGCATGGGACTACGGCTAAGTGACAGAGACGAGAGCCCCCAACGTACGACGCCGGACGTTCACCCCGCGACGCC
>JBCDFF010000248.1:0-6630 GCA_039178415.1 Bacteroidota bacterium | reverse complement strand
GCAGTGTAGCGCGGGTGGCAGGGGCTCGCTGGGCGAGGCTGCCGAACACCACCATCGATGCCGCGCTGGCCTCGGCGGCCAGCGCGCCTGTCCAGACGAGATGGTCCCACGCCACGGGCTGCACGATGGTGTAGGCGGGGATCCCATCGCCGTCGACTTCAACTTCCACGAAGCCCGTCTCGTGGCTCGGATCCACCTGCACGAGGGCAGCCGAGAGGCCACGCTGGGTGATCCGTCGTCGGACTTCGCGGCCCAGCCGGTCGTCGCCAACGCGGCTGACGAAGCGGACGGGCACCCCAAGCGTGTGCAGGTGGGCGGCGACGTTGAACGGCGCGCCACCGAGGAAGAGCCCCCGTGGGAGCGCGTCCCACAGGACTTCGCCAACGACGAGAACGGAAGCAGACACGGATACGCGGAGGGTTGAAGACGCCTGTCTGAGGAAGGCGGCGTTGTGCAAGGCTGCATGGTACGGACACTTCACGCGGCGGTGCCTTCGTGGGCTTTCGGCGTGGAGGGCCCCGATGTATGTTCGCGTGTGCCCTTTCGTGAGGGTTTTGCGCGTTGTGGTTGTGCCTTCCTCTCCCTGACGCTCGTGTCTGATCCGGTCCACCGTACGCCGCCGCCCCCTGCGCAAGATCGCTGGGCGCACGTCTGTGCCCTCTTCGAAGCTGCGCTGGCGCAGCCCGCAGCCCAGCGCGAAGCGTTTCTGCGTGCCACGACCGGTGCCGACGCGGCGCTGCTCGTGGAAGTGCGCGCGCTCCTCGATGCCGACGCGCTTCTGGACACCGGGGTTGGAGACGAGGCTGGCGACGGGTTTCTGGACACGCCGGTGAGCCGCATCGCTCCGGTGGTCGCCGAGGTGGTCGCCGAGCATGAGGTCACCGCTAAACATGGGGGCGGCGGTGAGCAGGGGAGCGACGCCACGCGCGAGGTCGTCGCCGGGCATCGGGAGCCGTCTTCCCCTCCGCCCTCGGCCGCTGACCGGCCGCCGCCCGACGCCGATGACGTGCCGGACGACACGGTGCTGATGCTCGCGCCGCGTCCGGCAGCCCCAGGGCGCCGGCTCGGTCCGTGGCGCCTCGTCAGGGAGCTGGGCCAGGGAGGCATGGGCACCGTCTGGCTCGCCGAGCGTGCCGACGGCGCGTTCGAGCAACGCGTGGCGGTCAAGCGAATCCGCGCCTCCATGTTCTCGGAGGCGCTGCGGCAGCGCTTCGTGCGGGAGCGCGCCCTGCTGGCGCGGCTCCACCACCCTCACATCGCGCAGCTCCTCGACGGCGGCGTCACCGACGACGGCGTGCCCTACCTCGTCATGGAGTACGTGCCGGGTCCGTCGCTGCTGGAGTTCTGCGCGCAGCGGCAGCTCGACATCCGGGCGCGGGTGCGGCTGTTTCTAGACATCTGCGAGGCCGTCCAGTACGCGCACCGGCACCTGGTCATCCATCGCGACCTCAAGCCGTCCAACATCCTCGTGGCTCCCGATGGCGGGGCCCGTGGAACCCCGCTGGTGAAGCTGCTCGACTTTGGCATTGGCAAGCTCCAGCACGAAGACCCGCTCACCGAGGCGCTCACGCTGACCGGCGTGCGCCCCTTCACCCCGCAGTATGCCGCGCCCGAGCAGATCCGCAACCGCGCAGTCACCACGGCGACCGACGTGTACGGCCTCGGGGTGTTGCTTTTCGAGGTGCTGACGGGCCAGCGCCCGTTCACGGCCCCGACCGGTTCGGTCCACGAGATCGAGCGCGCCGTCCTAGAAGACCTGCCCCCCTCCCCCAGCACGGTGCTACGCCGGTTTCCGGACCGGGCCATCGGCCTGCCGGACGCACGCAAGGCCGCGCGCGCCGTGTCCGGCGACCTCGACGCGATCGTGCAAAAGGCCCTGGCGAAATCGCCGGAGCGGCGCTACCGCTCGGCCGAGGCGCTCGCGCGCGACCTCAAACGCTACCTCGAAGGCAAGCCGGTCCAGGCCCGCCGCGGCGCACTCGGCTACCGGCTCAGCCGCAACCTATGGCGGCATCGCTGGTCCGTGGCCGCTATCGGCACCATCATCGCGCTGCTGGCGGCAGGCATCATCGCTGTGGCCACCCAGGTACACCGCGTCTCGGTGGAGCGCGACAAGGCGGTGGCCTCCGCCCAGTTCCTCAGCGACCTCTTCGGCAGCGAGGACCCCGACATGATGGCGAGCATCGGTGCGGACACGGGCGACGAGTTAAGCGCGCGCGCCCTGCTGGAACGGGCTGCGCGGCGCGTCGAAACGGAGCTGGCGGACCAGCCCGAGACGCGCGCGGCGATGCAGCTCACCCTGGGACGTGTCCACCACAGCCTCGGCCTCTACGACGCGGGCGACGCGCTCCTCCGCAGCGCCCTCACCACGCGGCAGCGTCTCTTCGGCACGCGCCATCCTCAGGTGGCGGAGGTCGAGCTCGCCCTCGGCGCGCTCCTCTCCGACCGCAGCCGCTATGCTGAGGCCGAGCGCCTTCACCGCCGCGCCCTCGCCTACTTCGAGACGCGTGACGGGGAAGACAGCCCGCGCACCGCCGAGGCCCTCTACGAACTCGGCCGCACGCTCACGCTGCGCGGCAACTTCGGCGATGCGGAACTACTGCTCCGCCGCGCCCTCCGTCTCCAGGAGCACGACGACGCCCTCTCCCCGGCCGTGCTGGGACATACTCTCGCGGGGCTGGCGCACGTCCTCTACCGCCAGGGCCTCCTCCCGGAATCGGAGCACTACTACCAGCAAGCGCTCGACCACTATCGCCCCACCCTCGGGCCGCTGCACGTCCGTATGGCCACCGCCCAGAACGAACTCGGCGTCGTCATCAAAAACCAAGGCCGCTACGCCGACGCCGAGCCCTACTACCGCGACGCGCTCGACGCCTTCGGGCACATCTACGGCCCGGCCCACCCCCGGCGTGCCTACGCGCTTGCTAACCTCGGCGTGCTCCTCAAGGACCGCGGCCTCGTCGAGAACGACACGCGCCACTTCGACGCGGCCGAGCCCTTCCTCGAAGAAGCCCACGCGATGTACCGGGCGCTCTATGGGGACTCGCACCTGCGTGTCGGGCACTCCCGCGCGCACATCGGCATGCTCGCGCTCGCGCGGGGGCGATTTTCCGAAGCCGAACTGCACTTCGACGCGTCGCTGGCCTACCACCGAGCGGCCCAGGTCCCGACGGCCCACACGGCCCGGGCCTACCCCCTCACCGGCCTCGGCGAAGCGCTCACCGCGCTGGGGCGTCCGCAGCAGGCGCTTCCGTTCCTCGAAGAGGCCCTCGCGATCCGCGAGTCGGCGACCGGTCATCACTGGCGCATTGCCGAGGCGCAGGGCGCGCTGGGCACCGCTCTGCTCGCACTCGGCCGCACGGCCGAAGCCGAGCGCTACCTCGTCGCGAGCTACCGGCGCATTGAGAGCGGCGCGGGGGAGACCGCGCGGCTGCGGCTCACCGTGCGCGACCGGCTGGACGACCTGCACACGCGCACTGGCAGCAGCGAGGCCGCCACGATCCTCTCGCGCTAGCGCCTCCGCATCGGCACGAGGCCGACACGGCAGCGTGACCCCCGAGGTGCGCCCTCGTCAGATCCACCCCCGCACCCGGTAGACCGCCAGTCCCAGATGCTCCTTGAGCCCCCCTGTGATGAGGTCCAGCATCCCTGCGTCTGGGAGCAGGTTCCACAACACGACGTCTGGACGTAGCACGCCGAGGCGCGCACGCTTGGCCTCGGTGACGTGGAAGTCGGTGGGGGCTGCGTAGACGGTGAGTCCTTGCGCTTCGAAGGTGCGCTGGGCGCGGTCCATGTGGAACGCCGACGTGACCAGCCACACGTCCGAGATGCCTCGCGCGTCCAGCAGGCGCTTCGTCTCAACGGCGTTCTCGTAGGTGTTGCGCGAAGCGGCCTCCAAGACGAGGGCGCTGTCGGGGAGGCCGATGAAGCGCAAGAGTGCCGCCATGCCCTCGGCTTCGTCAGCCTCGCCCTGCGGATCGAAGTTGGCGTTGCCCCCGCTGACAACGACGAGCGGGGCGTGCCCCGTTCGCCACAGGTGCGCGGCGTAGAGCACGCGGTCGCCCGCCTCGCTCACCTCGGCCGTGCGTCGGGGAGCGTCGCGCGCCTGCGTTCCACCGCCCAACACCACGATGGCCCCGGCCTGGGCCGAGTCGGGCACGGCCGCCCGAAGCTCTACGGCTCGGCTCTCGAGCGCCCCGAAGAAGGGATACGCCACGTAGCGATTGCTCCCGAGCCAGAGCACCGCCAGCGCGAACAGCACCCAGCGGCGCCCGCCCTGCTTCGCCCGCCACGCAGCCACCACCAGCACCACGCACGTCAGCCCAAGCGGGTAGACGAGTTGAGGGAGCAGCTTCGAGAGGACGTACACCGGGTCGAGGGTCGAGGGTCGAGGGTCGAGGGTCGAGGGTCGAGGGTCGAGGGTCGAGGGTCGAAAAGGTGCCAGCCGAGGACGCGGGCGTCAAGCGACGGCAGCATTCCTCCCCGATTCTCCGTCTCTGCACGTGCCTCCTGCTTCTCCGGCTCTTCGGCGCAGCGGGGGGCACGCTGCCTTGCGTCGCTCCGTGTGGCACCGTAGCTTGCAGCATCATGCACCGCGCTGTTTCCTTCTATCCGTTTTGGTTTTGGCCGACCTGCCCCACGGTGGCGTCGCCGCGCGCGCTCATGGACTAGCCTGAGTACGACCTGCGCTGAAGCCCACCGTTCGACCGAGCGGCGGGCTTTCTGCATTTCTGGACCCCTGCGTCCCTCCTCTCCATGACCTTCGACCAGTTCCACACCCTCGTCGCCGACCGCCTTGCTGCGGGCAGCGCTCGCGTGGCCGTGCCGGTCTTCGTGCGGCGCTCGGCGGACCTGCTGACGCCCGTGGCGGCCTACCTGAAGCTCCGGCGGCCCGGCATGCTTGGCTTCCTGCTGGAGAGCGTCGAGGGCGGTGAGAAGCTGGCGCGCTACTCGTTCCTCGGCGTCGGCCCGCGCCTCGTGCTCGAAGCCGACGGCTCCAGCGTACGCCTCACGCGCCCGGCCCCAGTCGACGGTGCGCACGGCGGCGATGGTGCCCCGCAAACGGAGACCCGCACCGGGTCGGTCTACGACGTGCTCGGTGGGCTGCTCGCGGACGTAGACGAGGTCAAGATCCCCGACCTCCCGCGCTTCACCGGCGGCGGCGTGGGCTACCTCGGCTACGACACCGTCCGTCTCCTCGAACGCCTCCCCGACCCGCCGCCCGACCCGCTCGGCCTGCCCGACGCGCTCTGGGCGTTCTACGACACGCTCGTCGCCTTCGACCACGTGCGGCACCAGATGCTGCTCATCGCGACCGTCTTCGCCGACGCCGACACGGACCTCGACGACGCCTACGCCGAGGCGCAACACCGGCTCGCGCGCCTCGAACAGCGCCTCGCCGAGGGCACGGCGGAGCCCGGCCCCGCGATCCAGCTCCGCGCCGACGCCATCGCGTCGAACTTCGCGCGCGGCGACTTCGAGGCGGCCGTCGAAACCGCCAAGCAGCACATCGTGGAGGGCGACATCTTCCAGGTGGTCCTCTCGCAGCGCTTCGCGATGCCCTTCCGCGGCGACACGTTCAACCTCTACCGCGCGCTCCGGCAGGTCAACCCGTCGCCCTATCTGTTTTATCTGGACCTGCACAGCACCGGTCTGGATGGGAAGCCGGGCCAGGACTTCGCGCTCGTAGGCTCCTCGCCGGAGGTACTCGTGCGCGTGGAGGAGGGCCGCGCCGAGGTGCTGCCCATTGCCGGGACGCGCAAGCGGGGGGCCGACGCCGAGGAAGACGCCGCGCTCGAAACGGACCTCCTCGCCGACCCGAAGGAGCGCGCCGAGCACCTAATGCTCGTCGACCTCGGCCGCAACGACCTCGGCCGCGTCTGCGCACCCGGTACCGTCGCCGTGGACCGCTACGCCTACGTCGAGCGCTACAGCCACGTGATGCACATTGTCTCAGCGGTGTCGGGCCTCGTGGATGAACGCCGCACCGCGATGGACGTGCTCGGCGCGACGTTCCCGGCAGGCACCGTCTCGGGCGCGCCGAAGATCCGCGCGATGGAAATCATCGACAGCCTGGAGCCCGAGAAGCGCGGCGTCTACGCCGGGGCGGTGGGCTACGCGGACTATTCCGGCAACATGGACACCTGCATCGCCATCCGCACGATGGTGGTCCAGCGCGACGGCCCGCACCATGGCACGGCCTACGTCCAAGCGGGCGCGGGCATCGTGGCCGACTCTGACCCCGCCTCGGAATACGAGGAAACCCGCAGCAAGGCCCGCGCGCTCCACCAGGCCATGCGGCTGGCCTCAGACGGCCTGCTCTAGCACCCACTTCTGCCTTCATCCTTCTCACTTCCGCCTTCCCACCATGTACCCCTTCCTTCGCCCGTTCCTAAACAAAGGCGGCGCGGGGCCGTCGCTGAGCCGCGCCGAGAGCGCCCGGCGCCTGCTCCCGCTCGTGGAGCGCCACCTCGACCTGCACAACGCCTACGAGGTCGCCATCGCGAGCCTGGACGACGCGGCGTTGACCGACACGCTGCGCGGGCTGCTCAAGCGTGGGCGCGTGGAGCTCGCCAAGCTCAACGAGACGGTCTACAGCCTCGGCGGCACGCCCCCGCACGGCGTCGACCG
>JBCDFF010000247.1:0-6637 GCA_039178415.1 Bacteroidota bacterium | reverse complement strand
GGGACGACGACCGTGTGGCAGCAGGTGCAGCACCTGCGCAGCCAGGACCCGAGCTTCGACACGGCGAGCGTGCTCACCATGCCCATCCACACCGAGCCGCTGCCGGAGGAGAGCGGCGACGCGATGCTCACCGCCGCGCGCGACCGCCTCCTCGCCGACCCGCGCGTGGTGAGCGTGGCCTTCTCGACGGTCGCCCCGAGCGAGTACTACACCAACTTCAACAGCTACGGCCGCGAGGGCGCCTCGTTCGGGGAGCTCATCCGCACGCGGCAGTCCACCATCGGACTGGACTATGTCCAGGCGCTTGGGCTCACGCTCCTGGCCGGGCGCGATTTCCGCCCGAGCGACGAGATGCAGCCCGAGGAGGCCCAGACGCGCGCGATCCCCGTTCTGATCAACGAGACGGCCGCGCGGGCCTATGGCGATGTGCAGCCCGGCGACCGCCTCACCAACAGCGGCGGCCAGCCGTTCGAGGTCATCGGCATCGTGGCCGACTTCCAGTACCGCTCCGCCGCCGAGGGCATCGAGCCGCTCGTGCACTTCTTCCGCAGCGTCGATCCCACGTTCTACAGCGCGATGCTCGTGCGGACGCAGCCCGGCGAGGCCGAGGCGGGGATGGAACTGCTGCGCACTGTGTGGACCGACCTCTACCCGACGCTCGACTTCGAGGGCACCTTCCTCGACGAGGCGTTCGCCGACTTCTACCAGACGCAGGAGCGCGTCGGCCTGCTCGTGACACTCTTCGCCGGGATCGCGCTGGCGCTGGCGTGCCTCGGCCTGCTCGCGCTCGCGGCGTTCGCGGCGCAGCGCCGGACGAAGGAGGTCGGCGTGCGCAAGGTGCTCGGCGCATCGGTGCCCGCGCTGGTGCGGCTGCTCGTATGGGACTTCGCCCGGCTCGTTGCTGTCGGGGCGCTCGTGGCCGTGCCCGTCGCCTACCTCGGCCTCGACCGCTGGCTCGACGACTTTGCCACGCGCATCGACCTCGGCCCGATGCTCTTCCTGCTGGCCGGGGGTACCGTCCTCACGGCCGCGCTCCTCACCATCGGCGGCCTCGCCTACCGCGCCGCCACCGCCAACCCCGCCCGCACGCTGCGCTACGAGTAAGTCCGCTTCGCGGAGTCGCAGGTCGCAGGTCCCACATCGCAGGTCGGGGCCGCCGGACCTGCGCCCTTCGATCCATGACCTGCGACCCCCTAGCCATGGCCCAAGTCTGCATCCCCATCCCGCCCCTCCAGGAGGGCGACACCCTCGACGTCGAAGTCATCGTCAACGGCGAGCGCCGGCTCATGCAATACCGCGTCGAGGCCGTCGACATCGACCCCAGCGTAAACCGCGCCGAGGCGCTGCGGCTCTTCATCGACGCCTACGAGCCCGGCTGGCGGCTCATCAACATCGGCATGCCCTCGGGGATGGCCGACCGCAAGACGCGCATCCCGGTGATGTTCCGCCAGCAGGAAGCCCTTGCGGAGGACTACGCGCCCGAGCCGGTTAGCGAGTCGTGAGTCGTGGGTCCAGCGTCGTCGCTGATTTATTCGGTGAAGGTGTCTCTGCGACCCGTGATTCTCGTCTCTAGACCCACGACCCATGTTAAAAAATTATCTCCTCGTCGCGTGGCGGTCGCTACGGCGGCAGAAGGGCTATGCCTTCATCAACATCGTCGGGCTGGCGCTCGGGCTGACGTGCTGCGTTCTCATTGCGGCCTACGTCTGGGACGAACTGCGCTACGACCGCTTCCACGAGAACGCCGACCGCATCCAGCGCCTGCGCGTCGAGCGCTTCGCAGGCGACGGCTCCGAGGAACTGACCGTCGGCTCGTCCCCGCCGATGGCCCCGGCCGCCATCGAGACGTTCCCCGAGATCGAGGCCGCCGTCCGCATCCTCGATCCGAGCTACTTCGTGGCGAGCGGCCAGACGCGGCTCAACGAGGATGACTACCTCTGGGCCGACGCGCCCTTCTTCGTGGTCTTCGACGGGTTCGACCTGCTGCACGGCGATCCGGCGACGGTCATCACGGAGCCCTACACGCTCGTCCTGACCGAGACGACGGCCCGCCGCTATTTCGGCGACGCAGTGGCCCTCGCGGACGTCGTTGGGGAGTCGATGGAGGTGGACGGGATGGACATGACCGTGACCGGCATCGCCGCCGATCCGCCTGGGGCCTCGCACTTCACGTTCGACTTCGTCGGGGCGTTCGAGACGCTCGTGAGCGAGTACGGCGCTGACAACTACACGAACTGGTGGAATCTGAGCTACTACACCTACTTCCTTCTCCATCCCGAGGCCGACCCGGTGGCGCTCGGGGCCTCGATCCGCGAACTGCCGCGCCTCTACATCCCCGAGCAGGAGGACCGCAGCGGCTACCGACAGTTCCTCTACCTCCAACCGCTCACCGACATCCACCTCACGTCGCACTACGAGGACGAGCTCGGCGCTAACAGCTACACCGCCTACGTGTGGGCGTTCGGCGCGATCGCGGTGTTCATCCTGCTGCTGGCCGTCATCAACTTTATGAACCTCGCCACGGCGCGGAGCGCGCAGCGGGCGCGTGAGGTCGGGATGCGCAAAGCGCTCGGCGCGGACCGCGGGCAGCTCGCGCGGCAGTTCCTCGGCGAGTCGGTGCTCTACGCGGTGGCGGCGCTGCTCGTGGCACTCGCGCTCATCCAGATCGCGCTGCCGCTCTTCAACGGGCTCGCGGGCAAGGACCTATCGGTGTCGTATCTCTCGCCGCTGCTGCCTGCGCTCGTCGCCTTCGCGCTCGGCGTGGGGCTACTCGCGGGGAGCTACCCAGCGTTCGTGCTAAGCGCGTTCCGTCCGGCGGCGGTGCTCAAAGGCCAGCGCACGCCGAAAGGGCAGGGCGAGGGGCTACGGAAGGGGCTCGTCGTCTTCCAATTCGCGGTGTCGGTGGCGCTCGTCGTCGGCGCGCTCGTCGTCGGACAGCAGTTGCGGTTCATGCAGACGCAGAACCTCGGCTTCGACAAGGACCGCCTCATCGCCGTCGACTTTGACGCCGCCGACGTGATCGGGGGCTCCCTCGACGTCTTCCGCTCGGCGCTCGAAGAGACGCCCGCCATCCGCTCGGTGACGTTCTCCTCGGCCGTGCCGGGCACCACGATGCCGACGAACGTGATCGCTCGCGAGCCGGGCATGACCGAGGCGGGGCAGACGTTCATCGTGCTGCCCGTCGAGTACGACTTCGTGGAGACGTACGGCCTCGACGTGATCGCGGGCCGCGCCTTCGACCGCGCGCGGGCCGACTCGGCGTCGTTCATCCTCAACGAGACCGCGCTGCGGCGGCTCGGCTGGACTGACCCGCAAGAGGCGCTCGGCGTCGAGCTCACGCGGCAGTTTGGCGACACGCGGACGGTGGTCGGCGTGGTGCAGGACTTCCACCTCGAAGGCCTGCAATCGGCGATTCCGCCCGTGGTGCTCTACTACCGCCCGCAGTGGTGCGACGTGGCGACGATCCGCGTGCAGACCGACGAGATCCCCGCCGCGCTCGCGGGCCTCGAAGCTGCCTGGGGCCGCCTGGCCCCCGACCGCCCGCTCGACTACGTCTTCCTCGACGACGACTTCGACCAGCAGTACCGCGCCGAGCGGCGCATCGCAGCCGTGGTGCAACTCTTCACCGGGCTCGCGCTTGCCATCGCGTGCCTCGGGCTGCTCGGCCTCGTCTCGTTCACGACGCAGCAGCGGACGCAGGAGATCGGCGTGCGCAAGGTGCTCGGCGCGTCCGTGTCGAGCGTGGTCGTCCTGCTGACGAAGGACTTCACGAGGCTCATCGCCGTGGCGGTCGTCGTCGCGGCTCCGCTCGCCTGGTTCGCGATGGACCGCTGGCTCGACGGCTTCGCCTACCGCATCGCTATCAGCCCGCTCACGTTCCTCGTCGCCGGTGGTCTCGCAATGGCGGTGGCGTGGACCTCGGTGAGCATCCTCACGGTCCGTGCCGCGCGGGCGAACCCGGTGGACAGCCTGCGTGCAGAGAGCTAGGCACAGCGCCGGAGCCTTAGAATACGTGCTCCGTCATAATGACACGCGGACCTGCGCGGTCCACCGCCGCCCCGGCAGGCCGCGCGCTAGTGCAGCCCCGCCCGGGGCCGGTGTCGTACGGCTCCAGTCGTAGACGTTGGCGCGGTCGAACACGTCCACCACGCCGAGGTCAAATCGGAGCTGCGCTGGGCCGATGCGGCGGTCGAGGTAAACGCCGAGGTCAAGGCGTACCTCGGCAGGCAACGTGGCCGCGTTGGGTCGGGCGAGTGCCCCGAGGAGGTCGTCGCTGACCACGGTTCGGTCGAACGCCGCGTCGCGGTCGGGAGTGGTGCCCAGGAGGTAGTCATAGTACGCCGTCCGGTAGCCCCACGCGCGCCCGAAGGCGGCTTGGGCGAGGCTACGCATCCCAACGCCAGGGACTAGGCGTCCGAGTCGGAAATCGGCGTCCATACGGAGCCGGTGCGGGGCTGACCATGGCACGGAGACACGCTCTCCGTCGAAGCGTCCCGGCACCGAGCGGCGGGCGTGTTCGAAGACGTACGACGCGCCCCAGCGCACCCCGTCGTGCTGGTGCTCGATGCGAACCCCGCCGCCTAGCGTGCGCCCGTCGGCCCCAGCCAGCACGCTGCCTGGGTCGGTGATCGGCACCGCCTCTGGGGTGAGATCGGCCTGCAGCGCGGGCACGTCGAGGGCGAGAAGGCGGCTCTCCCAGCGGGCGAAGCCCTCAGCGCGCAGCGTCCACGCCTCACTGGGCATCACGAGTGCGTCAGCGGCGAGGTGGAGCGCGCGCGGCGGCGACGTATCCGCGGTCGGCAGCCAGAAGAGCAGGTCGGGCGCAATGGCAGCCGGGCCGGGGTTGCGGAAGGCGAAGCCGCTCACGAACTGCCGGTAGAGGCCGCCCGCGACACGCAGCGCGTAGGTGCCGAACGCCGCCGCGCCGTCGTAGCGGACGGACGCACGGGGCTCGGCGTAGAGGGTCTGCCGCTCCGGGACGTACGTGAGCCGCGTCCCGGCTTCGAGCGTCGTCCGCAGTCCGAGCGTCGCGCGTGCGTCGAAGGTGCCGGTGAGCCACCACGCCGACGCGTCGAGGTCGAGGGGCGCAGTGAAGTCGTGGTCGGCCGCGAACGTGGCGCGGGTGTGCTCGACGCCCAGCACGGCGCGCACCTCGCGGCCCGGCGCCAGGCTCAGGCTCCCGTCGAGGTCCAGGGCGAGTTCGGTGAGGCGGTGGTCCGCGTCCCCCCCGCGCCCGTCGTCGATGGCGTCGAAGAGGCTGGCTTCGGCCTCACCGAGGGACAGCGAGCCTAGGTCTTGCCGGCCGAAGCGGTAGGCGTAGCCCGAGCGGTGGTGTGCGGCGCGGACCTGCGCCCCGACGACGGCCCGAGCTCCGACGAGCCGCGTCGCGCGAAGCTGGGCCGCGCCGTTGCGCCAGTCGTAGCCGTCGCGGAAGCCGAGAACCTGGTCCGAACTCAAGGCCGCCAAGTTGCTCTGCATCACGCTCCGGTCGGCATCGACGTGGTTGCGCGCCCCGTAAACCGACGCGTGCAGCGTCGTGAAGGCGTCGGGGCGAAGGCGCAGCGCAGCGTGGGCGTCCGTGAAGTCGATGTCGGGGGTGTAGGTCGTCGGCGTGAGTTCGTCGCTGTGGACAGCCTCGCCCAGCCACAGGCTGGTGAAGACCGGGTCGGCTGCGCCCCAGTCGCGCAGGAGTGTCCGCAGCCCCGAGTCCTCGCCCGTCCGCCCGAGGCCCCAGAGGCTCTGCCGGACCGCCACCATCGCGTGGCCGTGTCCGAGCGCCGAGAGCGACACCGGCGTCCCGAGCCGTGCGTCGAGGCTCACCGGATCGACGGTCAGCGTCGCCGATGGGGCCGCGTCGCCGAGGCGGTGCGTGAGGTCGAGCACGCCCGTGAGTTGGCTCCCGAGCGCTGCGCCGAACCCGGCCTTGTGTACCGTCATCCGGTCGAGCGCGAGCGGGCTGAATGCGCCCAGGTGGCGACCCAACGCGACGGGGTCGCGCACCGCCACGCCGTCCAGGCGGACGAGGTGCTCCGCCGCCCCACCGCCCTGGACGTGCAGGTCGGCGACCGCAGGCACGGCCGCGACACCGAGGAACCCGCGCGCGCCCGCCATCACGTCCGGGGTGCCGGTCGCGGCTGATGCTGTCGGTGTGGTCCCGAGGTCGCGCTCGCCGACGCCGAGGAGCGCCGACGGCACCCGCTGCGTGAGTCCGTCCACTACCACAGGCGTTGCCTCTGAGAAAACGCCGTCCAGTACGACCTTGACCCGGGCTGCATCGCCAGGCTTCACGAGGACCGCCTGGGGCCCTGAGGGTGCATACGCGACGTGCGTGGCGACGACCTCGTAGCGCCCCGGCACTAGGTTGGCGAAGGCGAACACGCCGTCGGCGTCGGCGGCGGTAGCAAGCGACGCGTCGGCGAGGAGCACGTGGGCAAACGGCAGCGGTGCGCCCGTCTCGGCGTCGACCACGCGCCCGGCGAGGCGGCCTGGCACCGGTGTCTGCGTGGGGGCCTCGATCAGGACGTATGCCCCCGACGAGGTCCGCACGAAGTCGAGCCCTGTCCCGTCGAGGACGCAGCGGAGCAACGCCTCGGCTGTCGCGTCGCGCTCGGCGCAGTAGACCCGTTGGTCCGACGCC
>JBCDFF010000246.1:0-6666 GCA_039178415.1 Bacteroidota bacterium | reverse complement strand
TCCGCGACGCCCGCCGCTAGCCGCGCGTCCGCGTCTCGACCCACCGAGCCTCATCCACGAGTCCCCACTCGCCTCTCATGCCCACGCGTTCCTCGCTCTGGCAGCGCACCGCTGCCCTCCTCGGTCTCTTCGCCGCCACCCTTGTCCTGACCGGCTGCGGTGGCCCCAACCTCATTGACCGCGCCCAAGGGCCGTGGGGCATCTGCGGCCTGCTGGTCTTCATCCTGGCGGTCATTGCCATCGTGGAGGTCATCAACGGCAACCGCGACACCGGCTCCAAGGTGATCTGGGTGGCGATCCTGTTCTTCCTCCCGGGCCTCGGCGTGCTGCTCTACTACTTCTTCGGGCGCGACAAGTAGACGCCGTGCCCAATCAGGCACGCCACATACGGACTCTGGGTCGAGACCCACCCTCCGAGCAGTCCCCGCAAAGACAGGATCCCTGAGGTGCATCGTACGGATCCCGGATCGGGCTTCGGATGACCAAGGCGTAGGCGCGTCCGTGCCCTCGCATCAGTCGGTCGGAAGCGTCACGGTGAACGTGGTGCCCTCGCCGGGCGTGCTCGTCAGGCTGAGAGCGCCGCTGTGGCCTTGCGTGACGATGCCGTAGCTGAGCCAAAGGCCAAGGCCGGTCCCCTCGCCGGGTCCCTTCGTGGTGAAGAACGGTTCGAAGATGCGAGCCTGGTTGGCCTCGCTGATGCCCGCCCCGTTGTCGACCACTGCGATGCTGACCTTCTTGTCCTGGCGGGCGCTGCGGAGCGTCACCGCCGGCGCGTAGTCTTCGGTGCCCTCGGCCTGCCGGCGCTCGTGGACGGCGTGGAACGCGTTCGTGAGCAAGTTGAGCATCACTTGCCCGATGCTTTGCGGCACCACCTTGACCTCCCCCACGGCAGGGTCGAAATCCGTCTGGAGATCGACGTTGAAGCCGGGGGTGCGGGCGCGCATGCCGTGGTAGGCGAGGCGGGCGTGTTCGTCGAGGAGCGCGTTGAGCGTGATGCGCTGGCGGTCGCCGGGCTGGCCGCGCGCGTGGAGCAGCATGCCGCGCACGATGCGGTCGGCGCGGGTGCCGTGCTCGTTGATCTTCGCCACGTTGGTCCGGAGGTCCGAGAGCACCTCGTCGAGGTCGGGCAGCACGTCCTTGACGGGCCGCTCACGCGCCTCTTCCAACACCTCGTCCACTTCCTGCATCAGGTCGATGGAGAGCGCGGCGAAGTTGTTGACGAAGTTGAGCGGGTTCTTGATCTCGTGGGCGATGCCCGCCGTGAGTTGCCCGAGCGAGGCCAGCTTCTCGCGCATGACGAGCTGCTGCTGCATCTCCTGCAACTGGTCGAGCGTGGAGGCAAGTTCGCCGTTTGCGGAGGCGAGCTCGTCGTTTTTGCCTTGGAGCATCGCTGTCTGCGCTTCGAGCATGTTGGCGTTGTCCAGCAGCTTGGCGGCCTGCTCCTCGGTCTGCCGCTGCGCCTTGCGGAGCGACGCCGCCATCACGTTGAACGAGTGCGTGAGCCGCCCGAGTTCGTCCTTGGCGGAGGGCTCGACGTAGACGTCGAGGTCGCCCTCTGCCATGCGGTCGGCGGCCCCCGCGAGGCGGCGCACCGGTCCCGCCATCGACGTCACGAGCGTGGAGACGATGCCGACGGCCAGCAGCGCCGCCGCCGCCAGCAGCACGATGATCACCACCGTCGTTGTTCGAAACGTCTCCTCGGCCCGTACCGCCCCGGCGGCCGACTCGACGCGGTTGGCCTCCACGAGGTCGGCCAGCGTGGCGCTCATGCCTCGGTAGACCTGCGTGGCTTCCCCGCGCAGCAGGCTCGTGGCGCGGCTCTCGGCTCCGATCTCGGTGAGCGTGAGCAGCTGGTTGGCGATGTCGAGGTACTGCTCCCAGAAACCCTCGAACCGGGCGTAGAGGGCCCGCTCCTCGGCCGGGTTGACGCCCCGCGTCTGGGCCGTCTCGGTGAGGACGGCGTAGGTGTCGAGGTCGTCGTTGATCGCGTCGATGAGGTCGATCATGGCGATGGCCTGCGCCTGCCGGACCGAGTCGATGGTGGCCGTCGCGTGCTGAAGCTGGCGGATGCGGAGTTCGCTCACCTCCAGGTTGACGTCCGAGATCGCAACCACGCGCGGCAGCCAGAGCGCGGCCGTCTGCGAGGCCTCCTCGCTGATGAGGCGGCTCCGCGCCACCGCGAAGAGGCCTGCGCCCACCATCAGGAGGAGGATGAAGCCGAAGCCGAGCTTCTGCTTGGTGGCTATGCTGAGGTCGCGGAAGGGCATGGGCGGGGTGAGCGTGCGCGCGAAGTTACACGCGCGCGACGGATCGCTCCCACGCGG
Source organism: Bacteroidota bacterium (assembly GCA_039178415.1). Taxonomy (GTDB): domain Bacteria; phylum Bacteroidota; class Rhodothermia; order Rhodothermales; family Rubricoccaceae; genus JBCBEX01. The sequence goes on along the minus strand of JBCDFF010000246.1, from coordinate 4,342 downwards.
CGCTACCGGATCGGCAGCAGGCGCACGACGCGGACGCCGTCGAGGCCGCGCGCGCGGTCGGCGCGGACGAAGCCAATGGCCCCGGGTGTCCCCGCGACCTGCGTGAGCACGTCTTCGTCGGACGCGAGCGCTTCGGGCGGATCGCCCTCGCCGGCCAGGCGCCGCCGCAGCCAGAGCGACTTCATCCGTGCGATGCTGCGCCCGAGGTAGTCGTAGAAGGACTCCTTGACGTCGGTGGTACGGCGCTGGTCGAAGAGCACCACGCGGGTGCCGTCGTCCCAGAAGCGCACGTCGCCGAGGTAGAGGTCCAGGAGGTCACTGCGGTCGAGCGAGATCTCGGGCACATCGGGGTGCACCACCACGGCCACAGAGCGGCTGCCCTGCGCCGAGGCGTCGTCCTGGGCCTGCCCGTAGGGCGTGCCCACCAGTGCGAGCGCTGCCATGAGCAGGGCCACCGCGTATCGCCTGAGTGCTGTAGCTGTTGGTCCCATCGCCCCCCTAGAAGATCACCGAGACCGCGAGTGTGACGACGTGCGAGCGCTGATCGAACGCCTTGAGCGTGTTCGCGGTGGCACCGATCAATCCGAAGGACTGTTCGTCATCGCTCAGCCAGGCGACCGCGTACTGCCCCTTGAGGCGTACCCGATCCGTGGGGGCGAAGGAGACACCGGCCGTGAGCACGTCCACGTCGGAGCCTTGGCGCAAGGAGGCGCTGCTCACCTCGTTGCGAAGCCGTGCCAGTTCGTCGCTGCTCCAGAACGACACGTAGGTCAGCCATTTCGGGTGCGGCTCGTAGCCTAGGGTCGCGTAGTAGAACGTGCGCCGGAGGCTGATCGCTTCCTGGTCGTCGTCGAAGCTGACGCGGAGGACCTCGGCGTCGAGCGACCACCGGCCGAAGAGCACCTGGAGGTCGCCCCCGAAGCGGAGGCGAGGGACATTGCGCAGGGCACCGGGCTCCAGGGCCAGCGTATCGCCGAGCGACTCGAACCGGTTGGTGACGTCGCGCGAGGCGGAGAGGCCAAGCTCGACAGGCCCGACCCGAGCGCCGACGCGCCCGCCGACGAGGAGCGCCGCGGTCGTATCTACGCCCGTCTGTCCGCGAAACGGGTTGGTGTTGACGTTGCCCGTGTTGCCGAGGTAGCCGGCATAGCTGAACCGTATGTCGCGGTAGGGCATCGTGCCGCTGACCTGGGCGAACGCCTGGTTGGGCAGGTAGTCTTCGAGCGCCAGGAATTCCTCGAACGACGTCTCGTAGACGAGGGGCCGCACGACGTAGGGCAGGAGCGGCGTGCGGTTCTTGATTTCGTTGAGCCGGTTGAACGGCGGGACGTGCAGGCCGAGCTTGAACACGAGCTCGCGCCTCATCCGGTAGCTCACCCATGCCTCGTTCAGCGCCGCGGAGCCCGTGCCATCACCCGTCGAGAAGGTGTTGATGAACTCGAGGTCGACGAACGCGGTGGACTTCGAGCCGAGCGCCTTGCGAAAGAAGAGGTTGAGCTGCTGGAGGTTGAACGACGTGACGTCCTCGTCGCGGTCGATGGTGTTCCCAGACAAAAAGGTGGGCGATGCCCCCTGCAGGCGCTCCTCGTCGACGTTTTCGTAGAGGAACTGCGCCTGGAAGTAGCCAAAAATGTCGAGCGGCTCCTCCTGCGCCCACGCCGGCCCTGCTGCCAGGAGGGCAAGCACGAGCGCGGGACCGAGGAGACGAGGCAGACGCATGACGGGGAGATCGAAGCTGGGGCGATACGGGACGCAGCGAGAACCGCCGCACGCGCAGGGCACACACAATATCGTCCAGAATGGGGCCAGGGCTCAGCCGCCGCTCGCGAGGCGCGGGTCACGGCCGCCGTTCATCGCATCAGCGCTTTGGCGATCCAGGTGGCGACCGTGGCGGCAGGGAGCGCGTCGGCCTGCACGATCACGTCGGCGCGCTCGTAGGCGGCTTCGCGCTGCGCGAGGAGCGCGCTGATGCGGTCGGCGAGCGGCTCTCCGGCAAGGGGGTGCCCGGCAGGGTCGTGCAGGAGCGGTCGCGCGGCAGCCTCGGGAGCCAATCGTTCCGCGAGCACGGGGATGGGCATGCGGAGGTAGACGATGGTGCCTGCTGACGCCGCGAGCCGGTATGCGGCCTCGTCGAGCAAGGCGCCACCGCCAGCGGCCACCACCAGGCCGTACCGTTCGGTAGTCGCCCGGAGGGCCGCCCGCTCGGCGCGCCGAAACGCCGCCTCGCCGTGGTTGGCGAAGAGCGCCGTGAGGGGTACACCCATCGTCCGCTCGATGCTTGCGTCGAGGTCGACGAACGCCGCATCGAGCTTGGCGGCGAGCAGGGGGCCCACGGTGCTCTTGCCGCTGCCCATGAAGCCGGTGAGGTAGACGTTGGCGCGGGGCATGGCACGGGCGGACAGACACGAGAGCGCTAAGTTACAGCCGTCGCCGCGCCCGCTCACGTCCTCGCCCCATGCGCTATCGCCTGCTGATTGAATACGACGGCGGCCCGTTCGCCGGGTGGCAGGTGCAGCCGGACCAACCCACCGTGCAAGCCGAGGTCGAACGCGCAATCGCGACGGTGCTGCGCGCCGAGGTGGGCGTCGTGGGATCGGGACGGACCGATGCCGGCGTCCACGCACGCGGTCAGGTCGCCCACTTCGACGCGCCTGCTGCGGCGCTGCTCGCCCCCCACCGGCTGCGGCGCTCGCTCAACGGACTGCTCCCGGCTGCCATCGCCGTCCTCGCCGTGGAGGCATGCGCCGACGATTTCCATGCCCGCTACGACGCCCGCGCGCGGCGCTACCACTACCACATCGCCACGGCCGCCCGCGCGCTCGACCGGCACGCCCGCTGGCACGTGAAGCCTGCGCCGGACTTCGCCCGCATGAACGACGCCGCGCAGGCGCTCTGCGGCAAGCACCACTTCGGCGCATTCTGCCGCACCCAGTCGGCCACGCTCAACCGCGTCTGCTCGGTCGAGCACGCCGCCTGGGTGCCCGAGGGCCGCCCCGGCGACTGGCGGTTCGAGGTCGTCGCCGACCGGTTTCTGCACGGGATGGTGCGGGCGTTCGTAGGGACGCTCTTGGAGATAGGGCACGGCAAGCGGCCCACCGACGCCCTGCCCCGCATCTTGGCTGCCCAGGACCGGCGCGCGGCAGGACCGGCGGCCCCGGCCCATGGGCTCGTCCTCCAGCGCGTCACCTACGACGCCCCGTTCGACCCACCGCCAAGCTAGGGCGTAGGGGATTGAGCGGTCATGCCGCAGCGATTTCGTTCCCGCAAGGCGGATGACCAGGCGCGATCCGGCGGGATCGGGCAACGAGTCCGACTACGAGTCAAACGAAGCGGGAGCGGAATCGAAGCCGGGAGCGTGGATCTGCTTGGATGGCACTGCGACCTAGGCACGGCAGCCCTAGCGTGAGGACCGGGCGAAAAACAGGCCCCGTCACACCGGAACCAGCAGGCCGCTCGTTTCGTCCGTGCGCGCCTGTCCTCCCTGCCTATGTCTCGCTCTCGTCTTTTCCTGCTCAGCCTCCCTCTCTTGCTCGCGGCCCTGGCCGCGTGCGAGCGGCCGTTCGTGGAGGAAACACCGCCTCGGATCACCATCCTCTCGCCCGACCTCTCCGCCGTGCTTGCCGATCCGACGGTGACCGTGGAGATCGCGGTGAGCTCCGAGCTGCGCGCGGTCGACACTGTGCGGGTGAACGGGCAGGGCACCACCTTCGACGCCTCGACCCAGACCTACCGCGCGGAGGTCACCCTGGCACCCGGGGTCAACGCGCTCCGCATTGAGGCTGTGGACTCGGCGGGCAATCTGTCGCGCGCGACGCGCTTCGGCGTCTTCCTGCCTGCCGTGTTCGCCTTGCAGCCTCTGACGACGTCCTTCTTGCAGATGCCTACCCCCCTCGGTGGCCACGCGGCAACCCGGCTCGCGGATGGGCGCGTGCTGATCACGGGGGGCACCCAGCAGGCCGAGGGCGTCGTCCGCGACCGTGCCTACGTCTTCGACCCCGCCACGAACGCGTTTGAGACGCTTGCCAACAGGATGGTAGAGGCACGCACCGGCCACACCGCCTCGCTGCTCCCCGACGGGCGCGTGCTCATCGTAGGCGGAACCCGGCTCGTGCCCGCCACCGACTTTTCTGATTTCGTCGTTGATGCTGAGCTCTTCGATCCCGAGACAGGCACGTTTTCCCGCGTAACGCTGACAGAGCGAAGCCCCACCATCATCCGGGCCGAGCACGCCGCGCACGTCGTCGATGTCGATGGCGGCACGTTCGTCTACCTCATCGGTGGGCGCGGGCGCATCACGCTCACTGGCACGACCGTGGGGACGCGCTCCGACTTCCGCATCCTG
>JBCDFF010000245.1:0-6699 GCA_039178415.1 Bacteroidota bacterium | reverse complement strand
TTCGGCGACTTCACGCTCGTGGCCTACGAGGAGGTGCTCACCGGCGACAACCACCTCGCGCTCGTGAAGCACCCCGAGGGCAGCGCCGCGCTCGCCCACAGCCGCGTCCCCTTCCAGGAAGACGAGCCGGTGCTCGTGCGCGTCCACAGCCAGTGCGTCACCGGCGACATCTTCGGCTCGGAGCGCTGCGACTGCGGCGACCAACTCGCGCGGGCGCTCAGCCAGGTCGAACGCATCGGGCAGGGCGTCGTGCTCTACATGAAGCAGGAGGGCCGCGGCATCGGCCTCATCAACAAGCTCAAGGCCTACAAGCTGCAGGAGCAGGGTATGGACACCGTCGAGGCCAACCTCGCGCTCGGCTTCAAGATGGACCACCGCGACTACGGCATCGGTTGCCAGATCCTCCGCGACCTCGGCATTCGGCAGATCCGGCTGATGACCAACAACCCGAAGAAGCGCATCGGGCTCTCGGGCTACGGCCTGGAGATCACCGAGCGTGTGCCCGTCGAGATCGAGCCCAACGAGAACAACGAGCGCTACCTGAAGACGAAGCGCGACCGCATGGGCCACATGATCCTGCAAGGCGCGGACGCCCACACGCAGGCTGCGCTTGGCGGCGTGCTGGGGACGGACTGAGGCGCTACAACCGCAGGCTCGGCACCCCGAACGAGGTCCCGACTGACACCGCCGCGTCCACGACCGGGTTGCCCGGCTCAACGTGCTTCACCCGGTTGGCCACCTCGTTGAGCCCGATGCTCGCCATCGCGCCGTTCTGGAGCGCGGCCATGCGGCCGAACTGCCCGTCAATCGCCAGGCGCGCGGCGTGCTCGCCGAAGCGGGTCGCGAGAACGCGGTCGAAGGGCGTGGGGGTGCCGCCGCGCTGGACGTGGCCGAGGATCGTCGTGCGGATCTCGCTCTCGATGTGGTGCTCGAGCACCTGCGCGAGCGCCCGGCACGCGCCGCCGAGGCGGATCGGGTCAGGCGAGTCCTCCACGATGTCGGAGACGGTGTAGCTCCCGCCGACGGGCTTCGCGCCCTCGGCCATGCAGATGATGGTGAAGCGCTGCCCGCCGCGCTCGCGCTCGCGGCAGACCCGCGCCACCTCGGCGATGTCGTATTCGAGCTCCGGAATCAGGATCACGTCGGCCCCGGCGGCGACGCCCGCGTGGAGCGCGATCCAGCCGGCGTAGCGGCCCATCGTCTCCAGGATCATCACGCGGTGGTGGCTCTGCGCCGTCGTGTGGAGCCGGTCCATCGCCTCCGTGGCGATCATCACGGCCGTGTCGAAGCCGAACGTCTGGTCGGTGCCGATGAGGTCGTTATCAATCGTCTTGGGCACCCCGACGATGGGCAGGCCCTTCTCGTGGAGGCCGTGGCAGATCGACATTGTCCCGTCCCCGCCGATGGCGACGAGGCCGTCCAGCTTGAGGTCGCGGGCGTAGGCGACGACCTCGTCCGACACGTCGCGGTCGTCCTCCTTGTAGAAGCGGAAGGGGTTGGCCTTGTTGGACGTGCCGAGGATGGTGCCGCCGAGGGTGAGGATGCCGCTCGCGTCGCGGTAGGCGAGCGGGCGGGCGCGCTGCTCGATCAGGCCGAGGAAGCCGTCCTCGAAGCCGAGCACGGTCGCGTCGGCGCGGAGCAGGAGGGTCTTCGTGACGGCGCGGATGACGGCGTTGAGGCCGGGGCAGTCGCCGCCGCCGGTGAGGAGGCCAAGGCGCATGAGCAGGGTGTGGACGTATGCAGGGGTGAACGTGAAGGTCGCAAGCTACGAGCCCTGACACCGGCCTGCCGCGTCCTAGACGAGTAGCTTCTGCTCACTCATTCACCGCTCTCCGTTGCTCCCATGCGCGCCCTCCGATCTGCTTTCGTCCTGGTCCTGGCCCTCGGGCTGAGCGGCTGCTTCCAACTCCACACGGTGCTGCGCGTCTTCCCCGACGGCAGCGGACGCCTCGTCACGTCCTTCGAGATCAGCGAGGCGGCCTTCGAGCAATTTCAGCTCCTGGCGACCCTCGACCCTGACCAAAAAGACGGGGCCTCGCTCATCGACGAGGAGGCGTTGCGTACTGCGGCGAAGGGCTACGGCCCCGGCGTCACGTTCGAGGGTGTGAAGCCGATGGACGGCGAGCGAGGCTACGTCGCCACCTACCGCGTGGAGGACGTCACGACGCTCAGCCTGCCGCTGACCCCCGAGCCCGCGTCTTCTTTAGGAACGCCCAGCCCGGACTCGACGCCCTCGGATCTCGTCACGTTCGGATTCTCCCCAGCCGATGACGGCGCCCCAGCCGAACTGACCATCGTGATGCCTGACTTCCTGGGCGAGGATGGTTCGATGGGGGTCGGCAGCATTGGGCGCCCGTCGTCCGGCACGAAAGGCGATAGCGACTTAGAGAGCCTGCGCGGCGTGATGCAAGGCATGCAGGCGACCTTCCGCGTTGAGCCGCAGGGCACCGTGACGACGACCAACGCCGCCTTCGAAGCCGACGGTACGATCACCCTGATGCGCTTCGACTTCGACGAGATGCTGGCCGACCCGGACGCCTTCAACCGCCTCGACGCGCAGGAGCCCCCGGCCACGACCGAGGAACTCGCTGAGCGGATCGCCGAGGTCTCCGGTGTCGACGTGGAGGTCCAGCCAGCGGTGACGGTGTCGTTTGAGTGAACGACGCGCCTTCGAGGGGCGCGGGCAGCACCGAGGCGGAGCGCTAGCTTGGCCCTTCGTTGCTTGCTTCGTTCCGCCGTGCCCGCCATGCATCCTGTTGCTCTCGCCGTCGTCCTCGCGTGCGCGGCCCTCCTCACCACGCTGCCTGTCGCCGCGCAATCGTCCGCGTGGCCGGACTCGCTCGCTGGGGGTCCCGTGCCGCCTGCCGAGGTGCCGTTCCTGCGCGAGATCGCCGCAGCCGCCCAGGCCGACCGCATCGAGGCGGACATCCGCACGCTGGCGGGCTTCGGGACGCGCCACACCCTGTCGGACACGGTCAGCGCCACACGCGGCATCGGCGCGGCGCGGCGGTGGCTGCGCGCCGAGTTCGAGGCCATCAGCGCGGCGTGCGGCGGCTGCCTAGAGATCGTCGAGCAGCGCCACGTCGTCTCCGGCGAGCGCCGCATCCCCGACTCGACGGTCGTGGTGAACGTGCTCGCCATCCAACGCGGGACGAGCGACCCAGACCGCTACGTCGTCATGGCGGGCGACATCGACAGCCGGGCCTCGGACGTTATGGACTTCACCTCGGACGCGCCGGGGGCGAACGACAACGCCTCGGGCCTGGCGGGCGTGCTGGAGGCGGCGCGCGTGCTGTCGCCGCATACGTTCCCGGCGAGCATCGTCTACGCGGGCCTCTCAGGCGAGGAGCAGGGCCTCTTCGGCGGGGCGCACATGGCCGCCGTCGCGCGCGAGGACGGCTGGCGCATCGAGGCGGTCCTCAACAACGACATGATCGGCAACACCTGCGGCATCGACGGGGTGTGCGACAACACTTCGGCGCGGGTCTTCTCCGAGGGCACGCGCGCTGTCGAGACCGACGTGGAGGCGCGCTTCCGCCGCTTCACCGGCGGCGAGGTCGACAGCCCGGCGCGCAACCTCGGGCGCTACGTCGACCGCATGGCCGACGTGTACATCCGCAACCTCGACATGATGATGGTCTACCGCCTCGACCGCTTCCGGCGGGGCGGCCACCACAGCCCGTTCTCGGAGGTGGGCTACCCAGCCGTGCGCATCATGGAGACGCACGAGCACTACGACCGCCAGCACCAGGACCTCCGCACCGAGACGCAGCCCGACGGCTCCGAGCGGCACTACGGCGACACGGTCGAGTTCGTGGACTTCGACTATGCTGCCACGCTGACCGCGCTCAACGCCGTGACGCTCGGCGGACTAGCTCTCGCGCCCGCCCCCCCACGCGGCGTGCGGGTGACTGGGGCCGTCCGGCCCTCGACGACGCTCTCGTGGCTGCGCCCCGACCCCGACGAAAACCCACAACTGGCGGGCTACGTGGTCACGTGGCGGCTCACGACGGCTCCGCAGTGGACCCACCGCGTCTTCGTGCCCGATCCCGGCTTGGACATCGCCGACGCGCGGCTCACCTACACGCTGGAAAACGTCGTGATCGACAACTACCTCTTCGGCGTGGCGAGCGTGGCGAAGGACGGGGCCGAGAGCCCGGTCGTCTTCCCCGGACCAGCGGGCGCTTTTGAGCCAGCCCCTGCGACCGATAGCCGGTAGCCCGATCACGTCACGTCGCGGAGGCGTAAGGTCGGGTCGCCAGCCGTCATGGCAAGGAACAGCTCGGCGGTGGCGAGCGCGTCCGAGAGCGCGTTGTGGGCGTGGTAGGCGGGGAGGCCGTGCGTCTGGCGGAGCGTGGCGAGGCGGAACGCGTCGGGCGCGGCCGCGCCGGGGTGCTGGTGCGCGTGCGCTTGGTGCCTGCGCCGGGCGAGCGCGAGCGTGTCGATGGTCGGCACGAGGAGCGGGACGCCGTAGACGGCCCGGCAGGCGCCGTCGAGGCAGCCGTGGTCGAAGGCTGCGTGGTGGGCCAGTAGCACGCGCCCGGTCAGCCGCTCCAGCACGTGCGCGAGGGCGTCGTCGAGCGGCACGCCGTCCTCCACGTCGCTGTCGAGCAGGCCGTGGACGGTGGCGCTCTGGGCCACGGAGCGGTCGGCCTGCACGAGCACGTGCGCGCTCTGCCCGACCTTCACCGCGCCGCGCACGACGGGCACGCTGCCCACGCTCAGGATCGCGTCGCGCTTCGGGTCGAGCCCCGTCGTCTCCAGGTCGAGCGCCAGCACCTCGACCTCGGCGAGCGGCGTGCGTGGGTCTGGCGGCGGCGCGTCGAGGAACGCCCGCATCGGGCCGCCCGAGACACGGCGGCGGTAGCGCTGACGATGGAACGCGTCGAACATAGCTGGGGCGCGGTGAAACGTCGGCACGGTGGGACCGATCGACACGCGAGCAACCGGAACCGCTTCCAAGTAAGGTAGGTGCTGCGCGGCGCGTTGGTGCGAGGCGGCCCCGTCGCGCGCTGCGGGGGCGCGCCGGACGCGCGTCCGCTGTGGATAAGCGCGTGGACAGGCGGTGGGTCGATTGCCACGAGCTTCGTTGGTCCTTCGTCGGCGCGTCCCGTAACATGCGGGTCACACTGCGCGTCGCCGTCGGATCGGATGGCGGCGCGTCACGTTGCAGGCAGCCCCCACCCCCTCGTGGCCACCGTCCTCGACCTCGTCCGCGAAGCCCGCGCCGCGCTCGCCCTCCAGCGCGACCTCGCCGGTCCGCTGCTCTTCGCGCTGCCCGAAGTCGCCCTGCCTGACGCGTCGGCTCCTTCCGCAGCCGCCACCTCCTCCGACGACCCTGCAGACGCCCCCTCTTCAGACGCCCCCCCCTCAGACGACGCCATGCCCGACCTCTTCGGCGCGCTCCCCGACCCCAGCCAGGACGAGACGCTCTCGCCCTACGACCGCATCGCGGCGCTCATCCCCGAGGAGTCGCCGCTCCGCAGCATGACCTCGCTCGCGGAGGTCAAGACCTACCTCGCCAGCACCGTCCTCGTCCCCATCGACGAGAGCCGGATCAACCCGGTCCTCGGCACCGGCGACCCCGACGCGAACCTGATGATCGTCGGTGAGGCACCCGGCGCAAACGAGGACAAGGAGGGCGAGCCGTTCGTCGGCCGCGCGGGGCAGCTCCTCAACAAGATCCTGGAGGCGATCAACTTCCAGCGCGAGGAGGTTTACATCACCAACATCCTCAAGAGCCGCCCACCCAACAACCGCGACCCGCTCCCTGCCGAGGTCGAGGCGCACATTCCGATCCTCTACAAGCAGATCGAGCTCGTGCGCCCGAAGCTCATCCTGGCCGTCGGCAAGAGCGCGGGCAACGGGCTGCTCGGCCGCACGTCGAGCCTGGCGTCGCTGCGCGGCAAGTTTCAGGACTACTACGGCCTTCAGCTCCTCGTGACCTACCACCCGGCCGCGCTCCTGCGCAACCCGCAGTGGAAGCGCCCGACCTGGGAGGACGTCAAGCTCCTCCGCACCCGCTACGACCAACTCGTCGGCGCCTGATCACGCCCGACCCGCTCCCTCCCGCACCCCGATGGCTGACCAGCCAATTCCCGACGACGCCCAGCAGCGCCCGCTCTACATCGACGAGGGCGCGGCGCCGTCGTACCCGCTCGAAAAGCTCACGAGCAGCCGCCGACGCAGCCGACCGACCAACATCGTCGCGCTGCACGAGCAGGCGGGCCGCGTGCCACCGCAGGCCACCGACGTCGAGCAGTCCGTCCTCGGAGCCATGCTCATCGAGCGCGAGGCGATCCCGAAGGCCATCGAGATCCTCGCGCCGGACGCGTTCTACGACCAGCGCCACCGTCGCATCTACGAGGCCGTGCTCGCCCTTTTCGAGCGCGGCAACCCCGTCGATCTCATCACGCTCACGGAGGAGCTCAAGCGCGCCGGGCAGTTCGAGGGCATCGGCGGCTACTACCTCTCGGAGCTCACCACGAAGGTGGCGAGCGCGGCCAACGTGGAGTACCACGCGCGCATCATCGCGGAGAAGGCGCTGCTCCGCAAGATGATCGAGACGATGACGGGCGTGGTCGGGCAGGCCTACGACCCCGCCACGGACGCCTTCGACCTCCTCGACCGCGCCGAGCGCGACATCTTCCAGATCTCGGAGAGCCAGCTCCGCAAGGGCGCGGCCTCGCTCTCGAACGT
>JBCDFF010000244.1:0-6722 GCA_039178415.1 Bacteroidota bacterium | reverse complement strand
GGGGGTGTTGGCCGAGGCGATGACCGAGGCGCTTCGGGAGTGGTGGGAGCAGCCGCATCGGCTAGCGCGGTTGGTAGGCTACTCGTGGTGGGTGTCAGTGACAGGCTCTATCCTGACATCAGGGCCTTGAATCCGTATGAGGTGTGCGATCGGCAAGACACCCCCAACTTCAACAATCCACGTACCGCCTACCCCGAAAACTGAAGACGCACGGGCTGTTTTGACGAAAGGCGGTAGTCTTTGTCACGGTAGCACGACAGCACGAAGGAGGTCGGTAGCACGAATGCACCCCGGGATCGCTGGGCTTCCGGTCGGAAGTACACCGACGTGCACAGTCCCGACACCCAAGACGCACCGCGCCCCGACAGGCATGCCAGCCATCGGGGCGCAGGGGTCATGCGGGCAGAACGACACGGCTACCAGGTGCAGAGCGTCGCGTTGGGGTTATCCGGTGACGCACTGCTAGCTTTGCCGTCACTCCAGGTCGTCGACTCGGCGTAGTAGTCGCTGCGAGACACGATGCACTCGGGGTAGGGACCAAAGACGTGCACCTCCACGCGCACGGAGCCTGTGGCGATGGGATCTTGGTGGATTTGGAGGTAAGGCGCTGTGCTGCTCGGATAGACGAAGCGGTAGACGCCGCTGTTGAGCGTGCCTGTCCGCGAGCCCCACGTTCCCGAATCGGAGCGGCCTTCGTCGTAGCCGAGGTCCTGCACCCCAATCGACGCGAGGTTGGCGGCCACCTCCCCGCCGCCGCCCATCGCCGTGGGCTTCTTGTACCACGCGATGATCTCGGCCCCCATCTCCACGCCCATCGCGGTGTAGCGGTCGATTTCGGACTTCGACTTGTTCTCACTGAAGCTCTCGATGCCGACCACGACGGCGAGGCCGACGATCACGATGCCGAGGACGAGGAGGAGAAGTTGTTGCTGGCCCATGGTCTAAGAGGGGCTTGGGGTGTAGGGGTTGGGAGACACTGGCTGCGCCGACAAAGCGCATGCCACCTGACGCCGATGTGGACGTTTTCCGCATAGCACGTCTTGTCACGAGGCTTCAAGGGATCTCAACGCCACCTTTCTCCACCTCGTGAGGGCCTTTGATGCCTCGAACCGTCCCCCCGATCTCCCTAAGGCGGGGACGTTTCCGACCCCGTGGTTTTCCCATGCCGGTATCTTTTCGACGACCGTCCCCCCCTCTTACCACGCCCTGCTCCTATGCGCCACCGCGCCTCCCTCCAGGCCCTCGCCGCGGGACTGCTGCTCCTGATCGTCTCCCCTGCGTCGTTCGGCCAGTCTGACCGCATCCAGGCGACGGACCTCTTCCAGCTGCGCCAACTCGGCGACGTGACGCTCTCGCCGTCCGGCCGCTTCGCCGTCTACACGGTCACCTCCGTCATCGAGGAGGCCGAGGGCGATCACACCTACCGCACGCAGCTCTGGCTGGCTGACACCGAGGGCGGCCGGGCCCCGCGTGCGCTGACGTCGGGCGACGCGAGCGCGTCGCAGCCCGCGTGGGCGCCGGACGAGGCTTCGCTCGCGTTCGTACGCACGGTAGACGGCCGCCCGCAAACGTTTGTGCTGCCGCTCACCGGCGGCGAGGCCCGCCAGGCTACGGACCTCCCCCACGGCGCCCGCAGCCCGCAGTGGGCCCCGGACGGGACGCGCCTGCTCGTCGCCTCGACGCTGCCCCACCACGCCGTCGACTCGCTCGTGCGCGGCGGTCCCGCCTGGCCCACCGAGCGCCCCGGCCGCAGCGGCACGCCGCGCACGAGCGCCGACCCCGACGGCTCGCTCGCGGCGGTGCAGGCCTACCTCGACCGGACCGCCACGCAGACACTCACGCCGGACGGCCCGCGCATCGCCGAGGTGACGAGCCGCCTCGACTTCCAGGGCGAGCGCGGCCTCGACCCCGCGCCAGACTACACGCACTACTTCGTCGTGCCCGTTCGCGCCGACGGCCGCATCGGCGAGGCCGAGGCCGCCACGACGGGCTTCCGCTCGCACTCGGGCGGCGTCTGGATGCGCGACGGCCAGCACATCCTCGTCGCGACAAGCCTCCGCGAGGACGTCCACCCCGACCGCGACCGCACGCGCGCGCTCTACATGCGCCGCCTCACCGACACGCGCTACCGCACCATCCTTGAACTCGACGGCTGGCAGCTCTCGCGCCCCCTCCCCTCGCCCGACGGCTTCTCCGTCGCCTTCCTCGGCCAGCGCCTCGCCGACGCAGGCTTCGCGCAGACCGAGGTCGGCGTGCTGCGCCTCGACGGCTCTGCGCCGACGTGGCTCACCGACGACTTCGACCGCAGCGTGACCGACGCCGCGTGGTCGGCCAACGGATGGTTCCTCTACTTCACCGCGCCCGACCGGGGCGGCTTCCCGCTCTTCCGCGCCCCGACCGGCTACGCGCCACTCCCCGAGCGCCAGTTCACCGGCGACGAGTACCAGGCCGCCGCCGACAGCGCCGCCGTTGCCGACTCGCTCCGCGCCCTCGGCGAGCTGCCTAACTCGCCTTCCGACGACGGCGCATCGACAGGGCTGGAGGGCGAGTTCGAGACTCCGGAGATCAGCGCCGAGCAGCGCGCCCGCGCCGACAGCCTCGCCCGGGCGGCTGCCGACTCAGCCTTCGTTGCCGACAGCCTCGCGCTGACCGCCATCCAGCGGCTCACGTCCCCCACCACAGGCATCCGCAGCTTCGACGCGGGGCCGGCCACCATCGCCTACGTGGAGACGACGCCGCAGAACCCCTACGAGTTGGTGGCCACGAGCCTGAGCGGGCAGCGCGTGCGCCGCCTCACGCGCCACAACGCCGACTGGCTCGCAGGCAAGCAGCTCGCGCGCTACGAACCCTACACGGCCGCGCAGCTCATCGCCGACACGGTCGGCGTCGCGCCCGGGCTCGGCTTCAACCCGGTGCAAGTCACGCTCGACACCGTGGCGACGTCGCTCGACGTGTGGGTGCTGCGTCCGCCAGGGCTGCGGAGCGGCCAGCGGGCCCCCCTCATGGTGCAGATCCACGGCGGCCCGATGGCGATGTGGGGCCCGGGCGAGGCGACCATGTGGCACGAGTTCCAGTACCTCGCCGCGCAGGGCTACGGCATCGTGTTCACCAACCCGCGCGGCTCGGGCGGCTACGGCAGCGCGTTCCGCCGCGCCAACTTCCAGGACTGGGGCGCCGGGCCCACCGACGACGTGCTCGCCGCTGCGGACCTCGCTACTGCCCTGCCGTGGGTGGACCCGCAGCGGCAGGTCGTCACAGGCGGCTCGTATGCGGGCTACCTCACCGCGTGGATCGTCTCGCAGACGGACCGCTTCCGCGCCGCCGTCGCCCAGCGCGGGGTCTACGACCTCGACACGTTCTTCGGCGAGGGCAACGCGTGGCGGCTCGTGCCGTGGCACTTCGGGGGCTACCCGTGGGACGAGGAGGCCAGCATAGCGCTCGCGCTCAACTCGCCGCTGACGTTCGTGACCGATATCCGCACGCCGCTCCTGATTCTGCACGCGAGCCAAGACCTCCGGACTGGCGTCTCGCAGTCGGAGATGCTCTACCGCAGCCTCAAGGTGCTGGAGCGCCCCGTCGAGTACGTCCGCTATCCCAACGCGGGCCACGACCTCTCGCGCACCGGCGACCCGGACCAGCGCCTCGACCGCCTGCTGCGCATTCGCGAGTTCATGGGCCGCTACGTCGAGTGACGCCGCCCGCGCTGCCAACGGGCCGATGCCGTACCCCGCGCCGATGCCGTGCCCCAACTGGCACGACGCGTCCTCTTTGAGGATCTTGGGGAACGAACGCGGCCTCGTTCCCTTTCTCGAACAGATCGTTACAACCTGCTTCACTCTCCCTCGTCACCCCCGATGAACCGCTCGCCTCTCTCGCTCCTCGCCGGTGTGCTTGCCCTTTCCGCAGGCCTGCTCACAGGGTGCACCCAAAACACCGACGCCGACTCAGCAGACACCAATTCGGCGGACGCGTCTACGCCCCCGGACGTCACCTACGCCGACGCCGTCGTGTGGGCCGTCAACGTAGGAGGCGACGCGTTCGAGGGGATGGACGGGGTGTCGTACCTCGCGGACGAGGACCTCGTCCAGGGCACCCCCGCGACCATCGACACGACGCTCGGCAGCCAGGACGGCCTGCTCTACCGCACCTACCGCACCGGCGACCTCGCCGTGGCGCACCCGCTTCCGGACGGTTTCTACGACGTCACGTTCCACTTCTCCGAGCCCGAAGACGAGCCTGTCGGCAGCCGCGTGTTCCTGGTCCGTGCCGAGGGTGACCTCGTCATCGACAGCCTGGACGTGCGCAAGGCGCGCGACGAGAAGCACCACTCGGCGCTGACCCGCACCGCGAAGGACGTGCAGGTGACCGACGGGCAGCTCGACATCGCCTTTGAGCCGGTGGTGAGCGAGCCGATCCTGAGCGCGATCGTCGTGCGCCAGCGGCAGGAGGACCAGCGCACCTGGACGCTCGCCTGGGAAGACAACTTCGACGGCGTCGGCGCGCCGGACTCGACGCGGTGGTCCTACAACGTCTGGCCCGCACGCAAGGTCAACGACGAAGACCAGGCCTACACAGACCGGCTCAAGAACGTTCGCCAGGAGGACGGGCTGCTCATCATCGAGGCGCACAAGGAGCAGTATGACAACGCCGAGTACACGTCGGGCCGCATCCACACCGAGGGCAAGGGCGACTTGCTCTACGGCCGCGTGGAAGTGAGCGCGCGCGTGCCCGCCGGGCAGGGCACCTGGGCCGCCGTCTGGATGCTCCCCACCGACCCCTACCGCTACGCGACCACCTGCGAGGCTCCCGACGACTGGCAGGGTAGCCCGACGTGCGACGCGTGGCCCAACTCCGGCGAGATCGACATCCTGGAGCACGTCGGCTACGACATGAACCACGTCCATGGTACCGTCCACAACAAGGCCTACTACTGGCGCAACTGGGAGCAGCGCAAGGGCAGCATCGAGACCGTCGACGCCGAGCAAGACTTCCACGTCTACGCCCTCGAGTGGACGCCTGAGCGCATCGACATCTTCTTCGACGGGACGCGCTACTTCACCTACATGAACGAGGGCACCGGCTGGCGCGCGTGGCCCTACGACCACCCGTACAACATCATCCTCAACCTCGCCATCGGCGGGGCCTGGGGCCGCGCAGGCGGGCCGATCGACGACAGCATCTTCCCCGTGCGCATGGAGGTCGACTACGTGCGCGTCTACGAATCCGCTGACATCATGCCCGGCGACATGGCCGCGCTCGACACGGCGCAGCGCTGAGGCGACGCCGGCATCTCGCTGGACGCTAGACGCATCAACGAACCAGAGCGAGAGCGCACACGGGACGCTCCCGCTCTGGTGTATGTAGCTTTGTACCCGGAGGGGGACTCGAACCCCCACACCCTTGCGGGCGGCAGATTTTGAGTCTGCTGCGTCTACCAATTCCGCCATCCGGGCAAGGCGCACAATATACGCGGCGGTTCTGCGGTCGCGGAGCTACGCACGACGGATTCCACGCGCCTCCCCGGTTCTGGGGAGGCCAGCCCGACGCACCGTAGCGCCCAGACCCCTACCTTCGTGGACCGATCTGCTCCCCCACGCTTGATAGATCTGCGTCCCATCACCATGCGTGCCTTCCTCCTTCTTCCGCTTCTGCTCACAGCCTGCACGGGCGGCGACGCCCCCATACCCGGCGATGGGGACGGAGACACCGTGGCCCCAGGCACCGTGGCCCCAGCCCCCGATGAGCCCCAGGCACCCCTTCGCCTTAGCGACCTCGCCGAGACGTGCGACGGAGCAGGAGAACCGCGCGCAGCGCCCTACCCAGGCACGCCCGCAGAGCCGCCGCGGCTGCTCGTCCTCGTCCGCGACTCGGTGGGCGACACATACACCTCGTCCACCAGCGACCTCTACTTCCGCGACTGGGGCGTCTACAGTTCCAGCGACTACCCCGACACCGAGGTCGTCGCCTGCCTCACCGGCTTCGAGGGGGCCTTCCTCCGCGCCTGCGAGTTCGAGAGCAGCCGCGACGATAGCACCTACGTGCTTGACCTCTACGGGGCAGCCTACAACGTCCGGCTCCGCGAGGCCCAGACCGGCACGCTCCTCACGGAGTTTGGCCTCGACGCCACCTCGGACCAGTGCCCGCTCTTCCACACGTTCACGGGCGACGGCCAACGCGAGCGCAGCCTCGTCAACCCGCCCATGGACGACCTGAAGGACGAACTGCTCGCCCGCCTCGCTCCGGACTATGACACGCGCCGCGAGTTCATGGACGACGATGAAATCCGCGAACTCGACAGCATCAACGCCGTCGTCGACTCGCTCCGCAGCCTAAACCCGTAGCCCCCCTCACTCGGCGTCGCCTGCCAGCACGAACGCTGCCCACCAGTAGGGATGCGCCCAGCGTTCCTCGGCACGCACCGACGCCGCAGCGAGACGGAGCGCCTCGGCTTTGCCGCGCCCGTCGGCGAGCGCGCCGTAGAAGGCCCCCATCAAGGCAGCGGTGGCGTCGTCGGGCACCTTCCAGAGGCTCATCACAACGGTCTCGGCCCCCGCCATCTCGAAGGCGCGGCGTAGCCCCAACACCCCCTCCCCCGCCTCGACCTCCCCCAGCCCCGTCTCGCACGCGGAGAGCACCACGAGGTCGGTCCCCCGCAGGTCCATCCCGGCCAGTTCGAACGCGGTGGCGATGCCGTCCGTAGCCTGCCCGTCGCCTTCACCGGT
>JBCDFF010000243.1:0-6781 GCA_039178415.1 Bacteroidota bacterium | reverse complement strand
TCCACTGGCATCTCCGCACCGGCCTCCTCGGCCTGCCGGAAGAACTCTAGCGCAACGCGCGCGGCCTGCTGTTCCGCCTTCTTCTTCGACCGCGCCGTGCCACGCCCGTAGGCGTTCTCACCGACGTGCACCTCCACGGTGAAGCGGCGGTCGTGGCTCGGGCCCTCCTCATGCACGACGCGGTAGGCCGGCTGCGGCCAGGCGCGCGCCTGGGCATACTCCAGGAGCAGGCTCTTGTAGTTGCTCCGCGTCGCCGCGAGGTCGTCGAGGTCGACCCGCTCGTCGAGGAGGTCGAGCACGAACGTGCGCGCGGCCTCGATGCCCTGGTCGCGGTAGAGCGCGCCGAGGATCGCCTCGAAGGCGTCGGCGAGGATGGTGGCGTTGTGGCGGCCGTCGGTGGAGGCCATGTTGTCGCTCATGAGGATGAGCGGCCCCAGGTCGATGGCCTCGGCGTAGGCCGCGAGCGCCTGGCCGTTGACGAGCTTGGCGCGCATGCGCGTGAGGAAGCCCTCGTCGCGGTCGGGGAATTCGTCGTAGAGCCGCTCCGCGACGATCATGCCCAGCACCGCGTCGCCGAGGAACTCCAGGCGCTCGTTGGAGAGCAGGTGGCTGTCGGGCTGGCCGCGCAGCACGGAGCGGTGGCGCAGCGCCCGCTCGTAGAGCGCCAAGTCACCGACGGGCATCCCAAAGAGGGCTTCGAGGTCGCCCCGCGCTACGCCGGCGGGGCTGGCCTTGGGCGGACGGCGCAAGAACCGGAATACGCGCCCCAGCAACCCGGCGGTGGCCGCGGCGCGTGAGGGAGAACCGTTGCTGGTGACCGTGGTCGCCATCCTGAAGGAGCAAACAAGGCGCACCCACATCGAGACGAGCAGGCGCGCCGGAGACACGAAAGCGAGAGCTGCGAAGCCGAGGGGCGCGGCGATGTGGGCGGGGGTGATCCTCTAATCTCCTTTTTTTCGTCCAAGGCTGCAAGCCCTTTTCTGAGCAGTAGCGTCGGGTTCGGCCCTGGGCTGCCGTCTCAGGGGCCTGCAGGCTGGCTGGTTCTGCGCCCGTGCTGCTGCGTGCTACCCACTTGTAACGAGCCCATGATCGGGCTTCGGTTGCGGCGCTGGGCTCCTCGGAACCCTGGGAGCCCGCCGTAGCCCTTCCTGCCTTTTGAGCCGCCCCACTCTCTGCTCGCGAGGGCTGCGGCCGTTCACCAACTCATACAGACTCCCCTTGCAGCCGATAGGCACGGAGTCCTATTCTGCGAGCCATCGGTTCACCAACGCTTACCCGGTACGACCCCATGCGTTTGTCTCTACGCCTCTTCAGCATTCTCTTGCTGAGCCTCTTCCTCACCCTGCCCGCCTGCGACTCGAATGACGAGGAGGACGATCCTAACTCGGACATCCCCGCAGATCCGGACACCCCGCCACCGCCAGCGGCAGACGGGGCCCTCATCCCCAGCATCGCCCTCGGCGAGATCGACCCGGACAACCCGGGCCGGATTCCCCTCGTCATCGGCGGCGTTGCCTACAACTCGGAGACGGGCCTAGCCCGCTTTCCCGCCACCTCCAGCGCCCGGCTGGGCTCCTCGTCTACCTTCACTGTGGTCGACTACACCGACGACAACCTCTTCATCGTGGAGGACGGGGTCGTTCAGGGCAAAGTGATCTCTGTGGGGGCCGAGGGCCTCAAGTCGGACATCGTGTTTGTCATCGACAACACCTCCAGCATGGGCGACGAGATCACCGGCGTACGCGCTAGCGTGCTCGACTTCATCGAGGTTCTGGAAACCGCAGGGCAGGATGTCACGGCGGGCGTAGTTGCCTACAACGACAACCTGAACAACCCGGAGTTCTCAGGCGTCCCGGCCACCGACACCCGCGCCCTGCCTGCGGTCTACGGCTTTGTCGATCTCACCACGGACTTCTCGACGCCTGGTACCCTCTACCAGTTTATCGAGAACCTCCCCCCCGTCGGCGGCGGTGACGGTCCGGAGCTAGCTCTTGGCGGCATCGACTACGCCCGGCGCGCCTTCAGCTGGCGCGAGGGTGCCCAGCGCGTCTACATCCTCATCACCGACGCCACGACGTGGGGGCAAGGCTTCCCGGAGCCCAACAGCAAGGGCATCGACGCGGACTACTTCTCGACGGAGACCCTCGCCGATGTCCTCCTCGAAGACGGGTCGGTCGTGCACGTGTACTCGCCCGACCTGTTCTTCGACCCGTCCCCGCCGGAGTACGACGTGCGTCCGCTCGCGGACCTGACGGGCGGCATCTGGAACGAACTCAACCGGTCAGCCACCTTCGACCTCACCGATCTGGGCATCCTTGAGACCACCCTGGCCTCGGCGCGCGTCGAGTTTGTCAAAGAGGGCGACCCCAGCACCACGCGACCGCGCACGCTCCGCGTAGTCGTCCGCGTCGAGGACGACGGGCGCGTCTTTGACGGCGAGCGCACCCTGACACTCAGCTACTAAGCGTGTCCTGTTGCTCCGCTCGCCGCTCTAGCGGCGGGGACGAGCGCGGCGTACCGTCTGGTGCGCCGCGCTCGCCTGCGTTTGGCCGGGGCCGATGCGTACACTGCGGCGTCGTCTCTCGCTCTCCCCACCTTCTACCATGCGACTCACCTTCTGGGGCGCCGCCCGCACCGTCACCGGCTCGCAGCACCTCGTCGAAACCGCCAGCGGCCACCGGCTCCTCCTCGACTGCGGGCTCTACCAGGGCCGCCGCTCCGAGGCCAACCGCATCAACCGCACCTTCGGCTTCGACGCCGCTTCGCTCGACGCGGTCCTGCTCTCGCACGCGCACATCGACCATTCCGGGCTGCTGCCGAAGCTCTGCCGCGAGGGCTTCCGCGGGCGTATCTACGCCACGCACGCGACGCGCGACCTCTGCGCGCTCATGCTCCGCGACAGCGCCTACATCCAGGGCAAGGACGCTGACTTCTACAACCGCAAGCTCCGCAAGCGCGGTCAGCCGAAGGTGGAGCCCCTCTACGAAATGGAGGACGCCGAGGAGGTAATGAACCTCTTCGTCGGCGTCGGCTACCGGCAGCCGTTTACACCCGTGGAGGGCGTCTCGGTCGAGTACCGCGACGCGGGCCACATCCTCGGCTCGGCGTCGATGGTGCTCTCGGTCACGGAAAACGGCACCACGAAGCGCGTCGGCTTCACGGGCGACCTCGGGATGCCCGACCGCCCCATCCTCCGGGACCCGCAGCCGATGGCCGACTGCGACGTACTCATCGCCGAATCGACCTACGGCGGGCGCACGCACGAGCCCGCCGACGAGGCGAAGGGCCGTCTCCGCGACATCATCAGCGAGACGGCTGGGCGCGGCGGCAAGGTCATCATCCCGGCGTTCGCCGTCGGGCGCACGCAGACGCTCGTCTACTACCTCGACCAGCTCGCCACCGAAGGCGCACTCCCCGACCTGCCTGTGTTTGTCGACAGCCCGCTCGCGGTCAACGTCACGGGCGTCTTCCAGAGCCACCCCGAGTGCTACGACCGCGAGTTGCTCGACTACATGCTCGCCGACCCCAACCCGTTCGGCTTCAAGCGCCTCGAATACGTCCGCGAGGCCGAGCGCTCGAAGCAGCTCAACGACCTCAAGGTGCCGTTCGTGGTCATCTCGGCGAGCGGCATGGCCGAGGCCGGGCGCATCCTCCATCACCTCCGCAACCACATCGAGAACCCGAAGAACACGGTGCTGATCGTCGGCTATCAGGCGGAGCACACGCTCGGGCGGCGCATCGTCGAGGAGCGGCGCGAGGTCAAGATCTTCGGCCAGCCGCACCAGCTCCGCGCGAACGTGGAGGTGCTCAACTTCTTCAGCGCCCACGCCGACGAGCCGACGCTCGTGGACTTCGTAGGCACGCAGGACCGCGACCGGCTCCAGCGCATTTTCCTCGTCCACGGCGACCTCGAACGCCAGCAGGCGATGGCGCACGCCCTGGGCAAGGACGGCTGGACCGACGTCGTCATCCCCGAACGCGGCGAATCATTCGACGTCTAACGGTGGACTCCGACCGGATTTCGCACGTCCGCTGCTGGGTAGAGATCGACGACGACACACTCGCGGCGCTTTTTCAGTCTCGCTCGTTCGGGCGGGGCGGGGCGCTGCGGCTCTCGTTCGACACCCTCCGCTTCGAAGAGGAGTTCTTCGCGCTACCCGTCTTGCGCATGTGGACGCACGCCACCATCAACATCGTACGCGGCTCCGACGCCGTCGCTTTTGAGACGTACGGTTCGGGTACGCTTGTCCTCCGGCGGGACGGCGCACGTCTCCTCGTTCACCGTGATCGTCCGTTTCAAGGACGCCCTGCCGTCGGGACGGGAGCGCTGGTCATCACGACCGAGCAACTCGTGTCGGCTTTACTGGGGGCGCATCGCGCGCTGGCCCGTCAGGTCTTCCGAGTCCTACCTGCGCACATCCGCGAGGACCATCCTGCGTGGCGTGCCATCCAAGACGAGCGCGGCCAACTCAAACAGGCGTGGCACCGCATCCGTACGAAGCGGTGAGCCACGACCTCAGCGGCGGAGCAGTCCGAGCGCCATCTCGCGACCGCCGTGCATCGCCGTGTGGATCCAGAGTACGGCCATCTGCTCCAGCGCGCGCGACCGTCTGATCGGCCCGGCGTCGATGCCCTCGAAACCAAGCGCCTCAGTCAACTCGATGGCTATGGCCTTGGCGTCCGCATCGTCGCCCGCAACGAACATGGCGGGGCGCACGTCGCCCGCGAACGCGGTGTCGGCCATGATGTTGGCACCGACCGTGCTGAACGCTTTCACCACGCGGGCCTCCGGTGCCGCTTCCTGCACGACTTCGCCGGCCGACGTCTCCACGACAAGCCCGAGGTCTGGCCACGAGAGCGGGTTCGTCGCATCGAGCACGACCTTGCCCGCCAGATCAAGGCTGCGCACGAGCGCCTCCGTCGCCTCCCACGGCGTCGCGAGCACAACGACTTCGGCGTCGGTAACAGCGGCGGCATGCGTGGTCGCGGAGGCGCCGTGCCCCGTGCGGGCGACAAACCGCTGCACTTCGTCGCGGTCGGGCATGCGCGAGCCATAGATGACCGTGTGGCCGACGGTGGCGAAGGCGGCACCGAGGGCAGATCCAACGCTGCCGGTGCCGAGAATCGCGATGGTCATGGCTTCATAGCAGTTCGTACGCGAGGCAGAAGCGCCAAGCTACGAAGCTCTGCAGGGTAGCGGTGTTGCCAGGTCGGCACGACCGGCTTGCAGGGGCGTCCCCCACCCAGAGCGCTGCGATTCGCGCAGCCTGTAGCGGAGCTTTCGACCGACCCGTCCGTTCAGGATGCCTAGCTCAACGTTCCTGCTCCCAAGCTCCCATGCAGCCTGTCCGCCTCAGCCAGGACATCCGTCCGCTCTCCGAGTTCAGCGCGCGCGCGAGCGCGTTGGTGGCCGGCCTGCGCGCCTCCCAGCGCCCGCTCGTGCTCACCGAGGATGGAACGAGCGCAGCCGTGGTGCTTGATGTCCACGCCTACGATGCGCTACTCGACGAGTTGGCCCTGCTCCGCGATCTCCATGCCGCCGCCCAAGAACTCGATGAAGGCGGCGGTCTCTCTCACGCCGATGCCAAAGCGCACCTTCGCGCCCGACTGGGGCGATGAGTGCACTCCTAATCCACTGGTCTACGCGCGCCCTCGAACGCGCAAGCGAGGCCATGGACTACATCGCCCGCTACGATGCCGACCGGGCCGAGCGCTGGGTGGAAGACCTCTTCGAGCATACCGAGAAAATCAGCGACTTCCCGCGCATGGGCCGCGTCGTCCCTGAGGTAGGACGAGACACGATCCGCGAGGTGTTCTTCGAGCAATTCCGCGTGATCTACCGCATCACGCCGGCACGCATCGAGATAATGACGCTCCGCCATATGCGCGAGAATCTGGACGCGGACGACCTGAAGGAGTAGGCCTTCGAGCGTATTCGAGGAGGAACTGGCCCACTTCAAACGAGCATGACGAGCCGCTCAGCATGGCATTAAAGCGACGTCGCTAGGCCAGCACGATCTGCTTGCGGAGGCGCGCGACGGGGATGTTGAGCTGCTCGCGGTACTTCGTCACGGTGCGCCGCGCGATGTTGAAGCCCTTCTCCGAGAGCGCATCGGCGATCTTCTGGTCCGAGAGCGGCTTGCGCTTGTTCTCGTCGGCGATGATCTGCTCAATGATGGCCTTGACTTCCTTGTTCGAGACCTCCTCGCCGCTGTCCGTCGTGAGGCCCTCGGAGAAGTAGTACTTCAGCTCGTAGACGCCCCACTCGGTCTGGACGTACTTCCCGTTCACGACGCGGCTCACCGTCGAGATGTCCATCTCGATGATCTCGGCGACGTCCTTGAGGATCATCGGCTTGAGATGCCCCTCGCCCATGCGGAAGAAGTCCTCCTGGATCTCCACGATGGCGTGCATCACCTTGAGCATCGTCTGCCGCCGCTGGTTGATCGAGTTGATGAACCAGCGCGCCGACTCCAGGCGGCTCTTGAGGAACGTGCGCGTTTCGTTGGAGCGGCCGTGCCGCTGACGGCCGTTGCGGCCATTCTTTGCGCCGGCTTTCGAGGCGGCGAGGCGGCCCTTCTTCTTATCGACCGACATCTGGTTCCACATCTGCCGGTAGTGCCGGTTGACGCGGAGTTCCGGCGCGTTGCGGCCGTTGAGCGTGATGATGAACTCGCCGTCGACCTCCTTCACGGTGAAGTCGGGCGTGATGTAGTTGATCTGCGCCGAGAACTCGCCCTCGCCGGGCTTGGGGTTGAGCGAGCGGATCAGGTCGTAGGCC
>JBCDFF010000242.1:0-6783 GCA_039178415.1 Bacteroidota bacterium | reverse complement strand
CGAGATGGCGCGTGAGGTGGAGGCGTGGATGGCGTTGCGAAACGCTGAAGGGCAGACGGTGGCGTGGCAGTTCACGACGGAGGATGCCCGGGTGAAACTGGCTCGGCTCTACCCGACAGTGTGAGATGGTCACAGCACTAGGGTCGTTTGTGAAATACCTCGCGATCGTGGCCGTCGAGGAGCGGGCGATCCCCGGCCTTGCGGCGATGGAGCCCGGCGGCGAGTTCGTGACCATGCTCAACCGAAACAATGACGGGCAGCCGACGCCCCGTGAGCTGGCCTACTACGCGATTACCTCCGACTTCGAATACCGATCGAGCACGACCCGTAAGTCTGGCCTGAGCGAACGGTTTCTCCTCCGGCTTGCGGACGGCGCGGTTGACCAGCTCATGCAGCAGCGCCCGAACGACCTCGTGGTCCACACCGCGTCCATGTCGGAAGTCGACCCCGGGACGCCGAACCTGTTGCGGGAGATCAGCGCGCTCGGCAGCAACCTCCAGGTGCATCACCTGATCTACTTTGCGCAGCCTCAAGTGTGTCGGGACCTAGCCAACTGGCTCTCGCTGGACATCAAGGCGAGCGTGTTTGACACTAACCGGGGGCGCGGGAAACGCGGACGTGGTGCGGACGCCTTCACGTTTGAGCCCCTCGACCCGGTCCGCTACAAGCCAGCGGCTCCGCCGAAGCACCTGACAGGGATCCGGTCCGGCTCTCTGACGAGCAGACCGTTCGCGAGCGATCAGGTGCCGGTTGAAGTCCAGGTGGTCTGGGACGACCTCCGCAATGTCGAGGCCGATGTGTACGCGGTCGGGCACTACCGAGGCATCCGTCCGCAGCGCGCGGAGTGGGCGCTGGACCAGTTCGTCTCAACCCAGGGAGACGGCAGCCGGCTCGTACAAAACGACCGCCTGATCCTCACGCAGCTCACCGACCGGGGGCACCTCGTCGGCGAGCTCGGCGACATCGACCTGTATCCGATCTCGCGGGCGGCCTACGCAAAACCCGGCCGCCGGAAGGCGCCCGGGCGACTGGCCGCGATCTGCGGGATGGGGTACCCTGGCACCTTCGACGAGTATGGCCTCCGTCTCCTGACCAGCAACCTCATCAGCGTCCTCAACCTATTTCCCGACCTCCAATCCCTGTGCACCGTCCTCATCGGCTCTGGCGATGGGGGCCTGAGCATCGAAGCGAGCGTGCAGAGCGCCATGCGGGGCTATACCGACGCGCTCCGTGCAGGGACGTCCTCGTCGCGCGTCAAGACGATCAAGATCGTTGAACTCTACCGGCACCGTGCCGAACTCATCTACGAGGCGCTGGATACGTTTGCGCGGGAGCATCGCCATGCGGTGACCCTCGCCGACAGCATCACCACGAAGGGCGACGGCCTCTACCACGAGTCTCATCGCCGCAGCTTTGCGCTCGCACACATGGCATTCGCGAGCCAGCGAGGCGACAAGGCCGACGCGCAGGCGCTCTCGCACCTGTTGACCTCCCTGCCCAAGACGCTCAGCGAGTCCGATGTCACAGCGTCGCTTGAGGAGCTCATCACGCCGGACACAAAGGAGATCGCCCAGTTGGCTCGGCGCCTTGAGATCCACACCCGAAGCGACGAGCCCCGGGATGACACGATCCCCACGCGCATCTCCTTCGTGCGCAGCGACGCAGTCCTGAAGTCCGCAGCGATCACCGACTCGACGACCGTCCCCGAGCGCGTGATCGACGTCGAGCCGAGCCTCATCACGGAGGCGGCCCGCCGCATGACTGCTCCCCGCATCGACGAAGTCAAGGCGCTCTCCAAGCTGATGTTCAGCCTGGTCATCCCCCGCGACTTTCGCTCGCTGATGCGCGGTTCGAGCCCCATCGTGTTTGAGGTAGATCGGCACATGGCGGCCGTCCACTGGGAGATGCTCATGTCCGCCCTCGACGACGAGGACCATACCGCCATCGGCCTGTCCCGCCCTGTTTCGCGTCAGCTCCGCACCACGTACAGCGCGCCCCCGACGCCCGCGCCGGTGCCTGGCGCGCCACTGAAGGCGCTCGTCATCGGCGATCCCACCGACGACTTGCCGAGTGCACGCGAGGAAGCGCGCGAGGTCGCCGCATACCTCAATCGTTCCGGCGTCAACGCCGTTTCCCTCATCGGCTCCGAGAAAGCCAGCCGCTTCGACACCCTGCGTCGCCTCATACTCGATGGCTACCATCTCGTCCACTTTGCGGGGCATGGCACCTACGACGCGGTCGACCCGAGCAAGACGGGCTGGGTATTCAAGGGCGGGGTCCTGCGCGCGGCTGAGATCCGACGCATGGACACCCCACCGCTCGTGGTGTTCGCCAACGCCTGCCTCTCCAGCAAGAACTCGCAGCGCCGGTACTCCTCGCAGCCTGCTGAAGCAGCCCCGCCCGCTGGAACGGCTGGCGGGGACCCCCTCCAGGCCCCGTCGGAGCCGACTCTATCGAAGGCCGAAAAGGCGTTTGAGTTGGAGCGGAGGCCCTACGGTGATGCCGGGCTGCTCCCCAGCCTCGCCGACGAGTTTTTTAAGTGCGGGGTCCGGAACTACATCGGGGCCGCGTGGGAGGTCAACGACGAAGGAGCGCGTGCCTTCGCCCTCTCCTTCTATGAGGACGTGTTGGACGGCAAGAAGTCCATCGGCGAGGCGCTGTTGGAGGCTCGGCTTCGCCTTGCAAAGCGCAAGCGCCTAGGCTGCTTGTGGGGCGCGTACCAGCACTATGGCGATCCTGGGTTCACGCTCCGGTGATCGATCGCCGCGTCTTTGTGACCGTCCGGGCTACACGCGCGGTGCCCGCTTCGAGGCGGCCTTGAGCGACGTGCCCGATGTGCCCAACCCCGCATGGTACATCTGGCGGTCGAGGATGTGGTAGAAGAGCGCTTTCTCCTGCTGCCGCACGACGGCTCGCTCGTGTGCCTCCTGAAGAATGATCGGGTAGCCGCCGCCCTTGGCGCATTGATCCAGAACCACGGCGTGAATGAGGTCTAGCCACGCCGGCTGGTCGGCCACCCATGCCGGAAGTTCAACCCGTGCGACCTCGTCCCTCAGCCGGACATAGAACGCGCAAATCCGATGGGGACCATACTCCTCAAGGATGTGCGAGCCCGACGCGAAGCAGCCGGAGCGCTCTCCCACGGCCAGCCGGTCCTCGACCACGTGCCGGTCGAGCAGGCCGGTCAGCGTGTCGGCCGCCGCGCTGCGCTCCGTCTCGCCACGATAGAACCGCAGCAGGTTGACGAGTTCATCGTTGCCGGGCTTCGAGATGTAGGAGCATACGGGGATGCCGTGCTCCTGAAAGGCATCGAGCACCTCCAAGTAGTCCCCGATGAGTTTCTGTTCGAGGCGGCGGTTTTTCATGCCGCGCACCATCCAGCGGATGAGCGTCCCGTCAGCCATGGCGAGGATTGGCCGGCCAGAGCGGCGCGCTTCCTGGGCCGTCGCGAAGAGCTGCTCGAGTTCGAGTTGGTCGCGCAGGGCCGAGACCACTTCCGTGGTAAGGTCGTGGATGGCGGCCTCGCCGTCGTCACCGCGAAGCGCCTCCAAGTCCTGGTCGCGGTAGCGGAGGCGCGGCACCGCCTGCATCCAGGGCGGCTCCGTGGTGCCGTACTGGAACGCGATGCAGCCCACGTTGAGCAGGTAGCAGGCCGGCTCGATGTGCCGGTCTGGGTAGATCTGCGAGCCGTCAGTCGCCACCACCGTCACGAAGTCGGGACGCGGGCGGCACGCCAGGCCGATGCCTGGGTTCTCGCGGAGCCGTGCCAGCAGGACCCGCCACCCGGCGCGCTGGGCGTCCTGGTTGGTCTGCTCCCACGACGCCGCGCAGCCCGTGAGCGCGTCCCGTGCCTCGGCGCGCTGCCGCGCGTGCCGCTGCTCGGCTTCGCGGCGGTATCCTGCGAAGTCGCGGAACTGTCCCTGGAGTTGGTGAAAATCGAGCACCTTGAGCGGACGCTGGTGGCGGTGAATCGGCAGAACGCCGACCCCTCCGAAGATAGGAGCACGAGACGCCCCGGAGTGCGAGGCCCCCTTCCCGAACGGGGCCTCCCAGCTTATCCTGCGCCACCGATCACTGCTCGCACGTAGACCAATCAGTCACGGCCTGGACTCGCCCTGGCTACTACGCCACTACCGTCGCTCTCCGGTCGTAGGCCGCGACGTTGTGGGTCGCCGAGCGTGGGAGGTCCCGCGCGTAGCCGCCTCCGATCGCCGCCATGAGGTCTTCGAGCGCTGCGGCGAACCGCTGCTTTGGTGCGAAGCCGAGCCACGTGTGTGCCTTCTCGCCGGAGACGCGCCCTACCGCCACGCCAGTGCCTGGCTCCGCGTCGGTAAAGAGCACGCGGATCTCTGGCACGAGGTCACGAAGCAACTGCTCAAGCGCCAGCACCGTCACGTTTGCACCGACGACGTTGAACACCTGATGCGCCACATGATTGGCTGGGGCCCCGAGCACGTGCAAGAACGCACGGGCGGCGTCTTCGACATGCACCGCCGGGATGGCATGCGACTCCGCGCCCAGCACCACGCGCACGTCGCGGATGGCCTGCATCGCCACGTCGTTGACGATGGTGTCGAGGCGCGGGCGTGGTGACGGCCCAAAGACATCGCCGATGCGCAGGACGGTAGGCGTGAAGTGCGGCGCTGCCTCATCGAGCACGAGGGTCTCGGCCGAGCGCTTGAGTTTGGCGAAGAGCGTGTTGGCGTGCAGCGGCGCGTCCTCGTCGATGCGGTCGGTGGCTGTGCGCGGCGGCTTGTAGAGCGCCGTCGTAGACGCGTACACAAAGCGGCGAACACGTAGGTACGACGCCGCCTGGACGAGCGCGGCCGTCGCGAGGACGTTCGTCTGGAGGGCTTCCTCGGGCTCTGCCTGAACGAGGTCGATGCCGTCGAGGTCGGCGAGGTGGAGCACCGCCGTCGCGCCACGCAGGTGCGGCTCCACTTCTTCGATGTGCCGCACGTCGCCCTGCACGATGTGGAGCGCGCCTCGGTCGGCCACCTCCTCCAGCAAGTCGAGGTAGTCCGACCCGTAGAGCATCCGGTCGATGACGGTCACACGGAAGCCCTCGTCGAGCAGTTGCCGGACGAGGACGGAGCCGATGTAGCCCGCGCCGCCCGTCACCACGACACGCGGGGGGTCTCCCTCGCCGTCGCGGGTTACCACGATGGGGGCTGGACTTGTCGGCGGGACGGCGACGCGGTCTGCGGGGGCACGCTGGGCTGCGCTAGGCCCCCGGTCGGCCGCTGGTGCAGGACGAGGTGGAACCACCAGCTCCGGATCAGGGATGCGCACAGCGTCGTCGCGACGTGCGCGCTCGGAGGGCGGATCATCGAAGAGGGGGACGGAGGGCAGAGCCTCCTGGTCCATCTCCACGCGTGGCCGCGGGAACGCAACGCCGCTGCCGGCGGGCATGTCCATCGTGCCCGGGATGCCCGGAAGCGCCTCCTCGTCGGAGAGCGTGGGGCGTGCCGACTCGCCAGCAGCAGCGATCGTCTTGAGCACCTGGTCAATGGGCGTCTGCACGGTCAGACCACCTCGCACAGCGTCACGAATGTCCTGTTCGGTCACCGTGCCGAGCGTGGCGCCGCGTCCCACCACCGTGGCGCGTTGGACGCCTGCCGTGCCCATCGCACGCAGCACGACCAGGATGGGACTGCCGGTGAGGACCGGGACCGGCTCGGCCGACCGAGAGGGGTCGTTCGGGGACATAGAGAGGGAGAGCAAGCGGAGAGAGCGCAGCGAGGGAGGCCTGCCGGGAGCGAGGCACCAGCACCGTCAGATCGACCCAGCCGTGCAAGGATGACGCGCCGCGCGCCGCGTTCGGTTTACGCGGCGCTTTTGTGACGCGTCGTGGACGATTCGTTCGTCCAACACCTAGCGCCCAGCCCCCGTCTCTGTTCAGTCGTCGTGCTGGGAATGCCAGCGTTCCAACGCGGACCTCCCGACTTCCCAGGACCGGTCTCAGACGAGGGAGTCCGGCGGATAGGCAGCAGGATCGAAGTCGGGCGGCGGGAACTGCGGGTCCATCCGCTCCAGGGTTTCGCGGACAAGCTGAGCGAGCGCGAGGTTGCGGAACCAGCGGTTCTCGGCCGGGATGACGTACCACGGCGCGTGCACCGTCGAGCAGCGGCTGAGTGCGACCTCGAAGGCCGCCATGTAGTCGTCCCACAGCGCGCGCGTGTCGAGGTCACTGGGGTTGAACTTCCAAAATTTGTCAGGCTTGCGCAGCCGCCGCTTGAAGCGTTCGAGCTGGTACGCCTTTGAAATGTGAAGCATCACCTTCACGACGGTCGTCCCCTCGTCGGAGAGGAGCCGCTCGAAGTCGTTGATCTGCGTGTAGCGCTTCGCGACCCGGTCAGCCGGTGCGAGGTCCAGCACCTTCTCCACGAGGACTGCCTCGTAGTGCGAGCGGTTGAACACGCCGATGTAGCCGTCTCCCGGAGCGCGCCGGTGGATGCGCCAGAGGTAGTCGTGGGCAGCCTCTTTCTTGCTGGGCACCTTGAAGCTCCACACGCGGACGCCCTGCGGGTTGAGCGGCCCGAAGACCTTGCGGATCGACGAGTCTTTGCCACCCGCGTCCATCGCCTGGAAGACGAACAGGAGCGACTGGCTGCCCTGCGCGTAGAGGCGCTCCTGGAGGTCGTCGAGCGCGTCGAGGTGTTCATCGAACTGGTCGTCGACCTCGTCGGAGTCCGAGAGGCCTTGCGTGTCGTCGGTGGCGCGCGTCGCGAGATCGACCGACTCGCCAGGCCGGATGCGGTAGCGCTCAAGGTCAACGGTGAT
>JBCDFF010000241.1:0-6788 GCA_039178415.1 Bacteroidota bacterium | reverse complement strand
GGCAGCCGCAACGGAATCAGCAACCTCATCAACCGTGGCGACTCGCTCCTGTTCGGGCCCGATCTCACGGTGCGCACCCCTGAGGGGACGATCACGCTCACGGAGGATGCCGCCTTCCGCCCGGCAGGCGCCGCCGATCCCATCGTGTTCTCGCTCGACGCGCGCGGCGACACCATCTGGGTGGGCATCGGCTTTGTGGACGAGAGCGCGGCGGGTGAGCCACAGACGCTCGGCGGCTTCGCGTTTTCCACCGATGGCGGCACGTCCTGGCGTGCCTTCGACCGGGGCGACTACCTCGATCCCGCCGGCCGCGACACGGTGCGCTTCGGGGTCTCAGCCCTCGAAGCGCTGCCCGTGATCGTCCCGCAGCAGAGCCCCCCGTTCGACATCGCGCTCGCGCCCAATGGCGACGTGTGGGTGGCTGGCTGGGCGAGCGGCCTGCGACGCCTTGCAAACACCAGCGACGGCTACGCACGCCGCTTCGAGCCCGTCGTGCTCCCGCCCGACACCACACGGTTCCTGAATCCGTGCGTCCCCTACGACTTCTTCTACGCGCCGATCCAGGGCGAGCAGCAGAACGGCTTCGTCGCGTTCAGCGTGCTCGTGGACGAGGCTGGAGACGTGTGGGCGGGGTCAGCCGCTGGCGTGAACCGCTCGTCCGATGCCGACGTGCTCACCTGCTCCGACGGCTCCTCGGGCCGGGCATGGACGCGCTACCCGTTCGACGGCACCGCCCGCGCGCTCACCGGCGACTTCGTGATCTCCATCGAGGAGCAGCCCGTTGGAGATGCTTTCTTCCCCGTGGGGAGCGCCGAGAACCCACGCAACCCGGTGTGGGTGATCGGCTGGCCTGTGGAAGACAGCGCCATGCGCAACGGCCTCACGAAGGCTACGGTCGGCGACGACGGCTTCGTCACGTTCGAGCCGAAGCTCGCCCTGGGCACGGGGCTCGACACGCGCATCTACGACGTGGCCTTCCGCGGCGACCCGATGCAGGGCACCGACGTGATCTACGCGGCGGTCCGCAACGGCCTCCACATCTCCGACGACGGCGGCGATACATGGCGCGTGGTGCGGGGCTTCCCGAGCGCCTCCGACCCCAATCGGATCATTCCGCTGGGCCCCGAGGTCACCGTTTTCGCCGTGACCACGACGTCTGACGCCGTGTGGGTGGGCACCGGCCAGGGATTGCTGCGCAGCACCGACGGCGGAGCCACCTGGACGGCCTTCCGCGCCAACCCGCCCGTGGACACCGATGGCGACGGCGAGTCCGTCGACGTCTACGCCTACCCCAATCCCTTCTCGCCGCTCGCCGACAACGTCGTCCGCATCCGCTATGACCTAGCCGGTCCCGCCGACGTCACGATCCGCATCTTCGACTTCGGGATGAACCTCGTTCGTGAACTCACCGACAGCAGCCCCGGAGGGCCCACGGAGACCCTGTGGGACGGCGTGGCCGACAACGGTACCCGACTCGCCAACGGCGTCTACTTCTACGTCGTCGATGCGGGCGGCGAGTCGTTTGACGGCAAGATCCTGATTTTGGAATGAGCGCCCCTGCACTGACTCGCGCCACCGCGCTGCGCGCCGTCTCCGGTGCGCGGCGCCCCGTGCCTGGTAGATCTCTCATGCACTTTGCACCCCGCACCATGCCAGGCTTGCTCAACGCGCTCACGGTCGCCGTCCTCCTCGCTGTGGGGCCGGTGCTGCACGCTCAGGACGCGGGCGCGTTTGCACGCTACGCGCTCGGTGCTCGCGCGCTCGGCATGGGGGGCGGGCTCACCGCCGACGTGTTTGGGGGAGCGAGCCCCTACCACAACCCCGCGCTCGCCCCGATGATGCCTGGGCAAAACCTCGAGCTCTCCGTCGGCCTCCTCTCGATGGACCGGCAACTCCAGTCCATCCAATTCGCCTCGCCGCTGCGACCGCGCGCCGGGATCGCAGCGGGCATCATCCGCGGCGGCGTCTCGGGCATCGACGGCCGCGACGGGTCGGGCAACCCAACCCAGACGCTCTCCACCGAAGAGTTCGCCTTCTACCTCGCCTTCGGGCTCCGCTTCGGCGAGCGCGTGACGGGCGGCTTCGGGCTCCGTCTCTACCGCGCCGACTACTTCGAAACCGTCAACGCCGTTAACTCGCTTGGCCTCTCGTTCGGGCTGACGGCGAAGGTCACCGACGCGCTCGCGCTCGGGTTTGCCATGGACGACCTCCTCGCTCGCTATGCCTGGGACACCTCCGAAGCGTTCTCGGATGGTACGAGCACGACGGATCGGTTCCCGGTGCGCCTCCGGCTGGGAGGGGCCTACCAGCTGAGCGCCAGTCGCGGCGTGGTCACAGCGGAAATCGAGGTCCAAGCGCGGTCCGTGGAAGTCCGCACCACCGAGGTCCTCTTCGACGGTGGGACCCGGGTCGAACGGGCGAGCGATTCGTCGATCTCTCTCTCAGCGGCGCAGGTGCGGCTGGGTGGCGAGTACTGGATCGCAGAGCCGTTCGGGATACGTGCAGGCTACGATCGGCTGGGAGCCGGAGCGATTGGGGAGTCTACGCCGAGCCTCGGCTTTGCGCTGCGCCAGCAGATCGGCGAGCTTGACGCCCGCGTCGACTATGCGGCACAGCTGGAGCCGTTCGGCAACAGCCTCGCCCACTTCCTCAGCTTGAGCATGAACCTGTAGCGGGGGTGCCGTGGCGGGAGCCGAAGGCCGGCGCGGCCAATCTCTGACGATTGCGGTGTGCCGGGATACTGCGGAGATGCTGAAACCGCAGGTTCACGCGAGTAATCAAGTTCAGCATGGCGAGGTCAAACGTCTGCAGCCGGATCTGGTAAGCACGAAGGCAGAAGTTTGACGGGCGAAGTTTGACGTGTCGGTCTCGAGGCCACGTCCGCCTGAGAAGCGGCCAACGAGGCGCGACGGCCACACAGCTGCACGGTCTCACCGAAACACGGAGACACCGAAAGACCGCAGCACTTTTGCACACCTGCTTAGCATCGGGCGCCATGCGGGTGGGTAGCGTCCTGCCGTGCGGGTGGGCAGAGCCGCCTCCAACGCAGAGCGGGCGGCTCCGAGGAACCGCCCGCTCGATCCGTTCAACGGAACTGGAGCCTAGTAGAACCGGACGCGGACCGGCTCATCCTGCGCGACAGCGAGGCTGGAGGCCAACTCCATCGCTTCGAGGATGGCGTCGGGTTCGGCATCCCGCGCTACGGCCACCTCCGTGTCGGTCGTGCCCGCCGAGGCGCTGCCGGAGGCACACGTCACCGTGATGTGCATCGGCGTGATGAGGTTGAAGGTGAGGCCGGCCACGAGCCCGTTGAGGAAGCTGATCTTGGTCTCGACCATGGCGACCCCGCCGCTGCACTGCGAACTGGCATCGACGGTCTCGGGCGGAACGAGCCCGAAGACGAAGCTCATGGCCCACGGCTTGTCGATGACCTGGTTGCCAGGGGTCAGACCCGTCTCGACGCGGGCGTGGTAGCACCCGGTCGCGGTCACAGCGAGAAGAAGGACGGCGAAAAGTGGCGTGAGATGACGCATGAATGAGGTGGTTGTATGAGAGAACAGAAGCGTGCACAGGAGGCACGACCGTCGTAAGCTACCTGCCGCAGAGGTATTCTGGTATGGTCCTTTCGTTACAGGGTAGGACTACGTAAGGATACCCTGGCAGACAGAGGAAAATAGACCGTCACCGCGCAAGCGTAACGCGGCGCGTGAGGGCCAGGGTGTCACTCGTCACGCGGACGACGTAGACGCCCGCCGGGAGCCGCGCGGCCTCGAACGTGAGCGGGTGGGTGCCCGCCGCAAGCGTCCCCTCGTGCAGGACCGCCACGCGCCGCCCGAGCACGTCATACGCGACGGCTTCGAGGTGCTGCGCCGCTGGGATCGTGAGCGAAAGCGTCGTCTGCGCCGTGAACGGGTTGGGGGCAGCGGTGAGCATTGCCGCCGTGGGCGTCGTCTCCGGCTCGTTGGCGACGGGCGGAGCGACGAAGATGGGAAGCTCGATGGGCGAGAAGTAGTCGGTGACGTAGCCGCGCACGGTGTAGCTGCCGTCGAGCACACCGCACTGGGCGGGGATGTAGTCAAAGCACGCCCCGGCAATGTCAGGGTCGCTCCACGCATACCGCTCCTCCGAGCCAAGTTCGAGGGACGTGGGCGCGGTGATCCAACCACAGGTGCAGCTTCCGGTCACGGTGCCGAGGTCGTACCCGGCCTGGAAGCCGTCGGGCCACCGCAGGTCGAGGCGGCTGTCGCGCAGGTTGGTGAGCGCGAGCGAGATGCTGATGGTGTCTGTCGGGAAGAAGCGCTGCCCACCGGTGCCCATGGCGAGGAGGATATCGGGCTCTACCTCCCGCAGGAACGCGTCGCGATAGCTCGGGTACGGCCGATAGGTAGACATGAACCGGAAGAGCTCCCGGTCGTCGAACTGTGCAATCGCCTCCTCCGGCGTCATGCCCTCAATCTGCCAGTAGGTGGCACCGTCCACCTCGACATCGGTCACGTTGAGCTCGGAGCGAACCGCCTCTACCGCCTCCACGTCCGCGTCGTCCCAGACCCAAACGCTGACGAGCCCGCCGAGGTACTGCGGCGCTGAAATCGTGAGCGTCTCACGCGAAAAGAACCCGTCGACTAAGATCGTATGGGTGTCGCCTTCGACCGATGGAAAGCTGTGTAGCTCAGGGTCGATCAAGAACGTCGTTTCTACGCCCTCGCGCGGGGCAATCTCGATCACCTGTTCGGCGAGCGGACACACCCACGCGACCTCAGCGCCGTCCACCTGCTTGATGCCCGAGCAGGGCGTCAGCCGAAAAGAAATCGCCTCGTCGCTCGCGTTGTAGTACTGCGCGATGACCGTGATCGGCTCGCCGTATGCGTACGAGGTTTTGTTGGTGAAGAACCGCTCCACGAGCGCATCAGGCGCGTCCTGCGCACGCAGCGGGAAGGAGAGAGCGAGAAGGCAGACGACGAGGAGCACGCGCATAAAGACTGCGGGTTGGTAGACGAAACACGACTCCTTGATACGCCTGCAGTTGACGCGATTCCAAATGGCGTCAGGGTCGCGCCTACATATCGTTCACATCGTCCAAGATTAGCCGCCGAACTACGTCCAGAGCGTGCCCCAGTGCGTCGCAGGCTCGGGGTCCGCGAGCCTACCGCGCGAGCGTGACGCGCTGGGTGAGCGCGAGGCCGCCCCCGAGGACGCGGACGACATAGACGCCAGCCGGAAGGCGCGTCGCCTCGAACGTGAGCGGGTGGGTGCCTGCCGCGAGCGTTCCCTCGTGCAGGATCGCCACGCGCCGCCCGAGCACATCGTAGGCCACCGCCTCCACGTCGTGTGTTGCAGAAAGCGTAAGCGAAATCGTCGTGCTTGCCGAGAACGGATTCGGCGCGGCACTCAGCGAAGCAGAGAACGGGGTGGTCCCAGGCTCATCGGCGAGCACGGGAAGCACCGTGAAAGGAATCGAAATCGGGTCGTAGTAGTTTACCGCATAAGCTTGAAGCGTATAGGTGCCTGGGCCTACGCCGCATTCCTCCGGCACAAAAGTGAAGCATTGGAGCGACTCGTCCTCCTCCGGCCATGCAACTCGCTGGCCAGCAGCCACGGTGCGTTCGTGGGACGTTGTGACGCCGAGGCAATAGCACTCGATGCCACTGATCACCTGCGGATTCGTGCCCGTTGTGAGAATCTCATAGGTCGCCTCCAGACCGCCAGGGTAGGAGAGGCCTAGCGCCGACTCCGTATGGTTCGTCAACGCAATGGAAATGTCGATGGGCGTGTCTTCCAGGAACGATCCACCGCCCAGCACACCGCCGTCGATGGACGCGGAGAGGACCACATCGTCTTCTACTTCAATAAGGGGGCGTATCTCGTAATCAGGAAACGGAACGATGGGACGGAATCGGTCGAAGACGGGGTTGTCGCCGTAGAGGGCTTGCGCCTCTCCAATTTGGGTGCCCTCAATCTGCCAGAAGGGCCCCTCGTAAAACGAGACCGAAAGGTCGATATCCTCGGCATTCAGGGCATCACGGATTGCGTCAACCTCATTTGGATCAGCATCGTCTGCAACCTCGACCTCAATCACCCCACCGAGGTAGCGTGGTGCCTCGAATGTCATCGTCCCCCGCTCCTCCCAACCGTCTATCAGAATGGTATGGGTTGGGCTGTCCTCGTAAGGAAAAGCCTGTAGCGCTGGGTCGATTTTATAGACGTACTCGACACCCGTCTTTGCCGAAAGTGTAAAGGTCTTAAACGATAGATAGCAAACACCCCAGTTGACGTGGCCGACTAACTTTGGGAAGGGGTCGCAAAATTCAGGAACGGTAAACGACTCGGTGTCACCGCTTGCATTGTAGTACTGGTAAACCGCCAAGATGGGCTCACCGTAGTCGTAGGTGCTTTTGTTGGTCAGGAAATGCTCCCGCAGCAAGTCTGAGTTGTCCTGACCAAGCGCAGGAATTGAGGTCGCTACGAGAACGACAAGGAGTAGCGAGACGCGCATAGAGATGGCCAGCCAGTAGAATGAAATCCTACTCGTTAATACGACCGGGACTAACGCGATTCCAAATAGCGTCCGGATTGCGCCTATACAGCGTCAAAACCGTCCGCTCTCAGCCGCCCAGCCACGTCCGGAACGTCTCCCACAGCGCGCCGGGGCCGACGCCGTCGACGCCGGTACGGAAGCGGAGCGTGCACCAGAAGTCAAGCGTGAGCATCTGGAAGCTGTGGATCGGGACGGCGATCCAGAACGAGCGGCAGCGCCAGCAGAGCGCGCCGAGTGCGATGCCGCCCAGGAT
>JBCDFF010000240.1:0-6794 GCA_039178415.1 Bacteroidota bacterium | reverse complement strand
GCGTCGAAGTCGACGTCGCCGACGAGCCGGTAGCCGCGCTTCCGGCTGGCATCGTCCACGCGGTTGATGCCCACGTCGATCACGGTCGCTCCGGGCTTGACCATGTCGGCGGTGATCATGTGGGGCCGGCCCACCGCTGCGATCAGGAGATCTGCCTGCCGCGTGTGGTGGGCGAGGTCGGCCGTGCGGCTGTGGCAGACGGTGACGGTGGCGTCGAGGCCGCGCTGGAGGAGGAGGTTGGCCATCGGCGTGCCGACGATGTGGCTGCGCCCGACCACGACGGCGTGCACCCCCCGCGTCACGGTGCCGGTGCGCTTGAGCATCTCGACGATGCCTGCTGGGGTGCACGGCGCGAACCCACCAGCCCCCAGCACGACGCGTCCCACGTTCTCCGGGTGGAAGCCGTCTACATCCTTCGCAGGTGCGAGCGCGTGGATCACCTTGGCGGCGTCGATGTGGTCCGGAAGCGGCAACTGCACGAGGATGCCGTCCACGCTAGCGTCGGCGTTGAGCTCGGCCACGAGCGCCAGGAGATCCGCCTCCGACAGGGTGGCGGGGCGCCGCAGCGTCTCCGACGCGATTCCAGCTTCGGCCGCGGCCTTGGTCTTGCCGCGCACGTAGGACGCCGAGGCCGGGTTGTCGCCCACGAGCACGACGGCGAGCGATGGGGCGCGGTGGCCAGCGGCGACCCAAGCGTCGACCTCCTGGCGGAGGTCGGCGCGCACGGCGGCCGCGATGGCGCGTCCGTCGATGAGCAGAGAGGAGACCGAGGTAGGCATGGTGAAGTGTGGGTGAAGCCGGGGTGGAAGGGGCTGCGTGGCGCAAAGCTACTCGGCAGACACGGATCGCAATGCGAAAGCCCCGGTAGATTCCGACGCGGTAGTCTTCTTCGTCCCTGTTCCCCTCGACCTATGATCCGAGTCGGCATCCTTGGCGCCACAGGCGCCGTCGGCCAGCGCTTCGTCCAGCTTCTCGACGGGCATCCGTACTTCCGCGTCACGGCTTTGGCCGCCAGCGAGCGCTCGGCCGGCAAACCCTACGCCGAGGCTGCGCACTGGACGCTCGACACGCCGATCCCCAAAATCGTCCGCGACCTCGTCGTGCAGCCGTGCACGCCGGAGCTCGACTGCGATTTCGTGTTCAGCGGCCTTGACTCCTCGGTGGCTGGCGAGGTGGAGGCGGCGTTCGCGCGGGCTGGCTATCCCGTGATCTCCAACGCGAAGAACTACCGGATGCACCCCGACGTGCCGCTGCTCATCCCAGAGGTCAACCCAGACCACACGGCGCTCATCGACCGCCAGCAGTGGGGCAACGAGGCAACCACGGGCGGGCTGCGCGACGATGGGTACATCGTCACCAACCCCAACTGCTCCGCCGTTGGGCTCGTCTGTGCGCTCAAGCCCCTCCACGATGCCTTTGGGATCGAGGCCCTGCACGTGGTCACGATGCAGGCACTCAGCGGAGCCGGCTACCCCGGCGTGGCGTCGCTCGACGCGGTGGCCAACGTTGTTCCGTACATCGGCGGCGAGGAGCCCAAGCTGAGCGAAGAGCCCGGCAAGCTGCTCGGGACGCTCACCGAGAGCGGCATCGAACACGTCGAGATCCGCACCTCGGCTACGTGCACCCGCGTCCCGGTCGTGGACGGCCACATGGAGGCGGTCTCGGTTCAGTTCCGGTCGAGGGCGAGCGCGGCTGACGCCGTCGCGGCCCTGCGCGCGTTCGTCTCACCCATCGACCACATGGCGTTGCCCTCGTCCCCAGACCGGCTCCTGCACGTCTTCGACGAGGACGCCTACCCGCAGCCGCGCCGCCACGTGCACCGCGAGGGCGGCATGCAGGTGACGATCGGCCGCGTCCGGGACTGTGAGCTGTTCGATGTCAAGTTTGTGGTCCTCTCCCACAACACCATCCGAGGTGCGGCGGGCGGTGCGGTCCTCAACGCCGAACTCCTTCGCGCGCAGCAGCGGCTCGGGATACCGAGCGACCGCGTCCCTGTCCTTTGAGCACCGCTCCACCCGTGAGGGCAACCCCGGCGGGCGTCCGCATTCGGCCTGCCGAACGCGGCGACCTCGCAGCCGTCCTCCATCTCTGGAGCCACCTCGACGCGCACCAGGCGCGCCTCGACCCGACGCTCGCGCCCGTCGAAGAGGCCGTAGTCCTGTGGACGGCGGAGTTCAAGAGCATACTCCGGGACGAGGGCGTGTGCGTACGTGTGGCCGAGACGCAGGGCGCCGTGGTGGGGCTGGTCACCGCGCATGTGGCGGTGCCACGCCCTCTCTATGCGTCGGAGCCATTTGTCTTCATCGACGAGATCGTGGTCGACCCAGCGTGGCGCCAGCGCGGGATCGCGGGGCAACTCGTTGAAGAGGTGCGACACTGGGCGCGCGGTCTCGGCCTCGCACGCATCGAGGCGCGCATGGTGGCGGCCAGCGTCGAGGCACGCGCGTTCTGGCGGCGTGTCGGAGGGAACGAGGTGGCCGTGACAGTGCGGCTCGGCACGGCTCCAGGGGCCCCGGCGTAGGTCCCAGACTCAGGCGACCCACGCCCTCGCGTAGAGGGAAGCCCGCATCTCAAGACGATGGCCGCGTGCGGTCTGTGGGCGCTGGAACAGGGGACCGTGGCGGGACAGCGCCCCCCAGGCACAGCGCTTCAGGCTGAGACGGCGGCTGAGACGAATGTGTGTCAGCCTGGGACGATCGGCTTCCCGCTCAGTGGGAGAAACCTCGCATACGGGCTAGATTCGACGTTGCGACAGGCGATAGGCAAAGTCGGCACGGCCTTCGCACCGAATCGAGGCGCTCTCCCATCGATCACTCGCTCTCCTATGTCTGATCCCCAGGTTCGCGCCCAGCGCGAGCACTACAAGGCCAGCCAGGCCTACGAGGAAGCCGTGCGCCTCCTCGAACTCGGCCACGCCGACGCCAGCACCGCGCACCTCGACCGTGCCATCCAGCACCTCGACCGCGCCATCGAGCTGATGCCGTTCGACGCGAGCTGCCGCTACGACCGTGGCCTCGCCCAGCAGCGGCGCGGGCGCCACCGCGCGGCCATCGCCGACTACTCGCAGGCGCTCCACCTCGACGGCCCCGACGCCGACACGTTCAACAACCGCGGCCTCGCGTTTGCGGCGCTGCAGGACTTCGACCAGGCGATCCACGACTTCACGGCAGCCATGCGCGTCGCCCCGAACGACGCCAAGCTGTATTTCAACCGCGGCAACGCCTTCGGCGACCACGGACGCCCCTTCGAGGCGGTCTCCGACTATGGCATCGCCATCGGGCTGGCACCCACCTACGCTGAGGCGCACTTCAACCGCGCCCTAGCGCTCCTCGCCATCGGGAACTACGCTGATGCGCTCCCCGATGTGAACCGCAGCATCGACCTCGACCCGTCCGATGCGGACGCCTACACGCTGCGCGGTGAAATCTTCGCCTACCTGGGCGTGAGCGAGCGGGCTGAGACCGACCGCGCCACGGCCCGCGACCTCGCGCGCATCGCGTCCTGACCTCCTGAGAGGCAGCCTTTATCTAGGTGGAACGCACCTAGTGTCCGTGTCCCGAGTGGCGGGGCACGGCGGGTCGCGGCTTGACAGCGCGCAAGGGCGTGCTACCTTCGGCAAACCACCAGTTTTGCTCTGGCTTGGCGCGGTCCGGGAAACGCGCCACCGGGGCGACGCACTCGCCCTGTCGGTTCGGTCCCATCGTCCCGAGATGGGCGCTGGAATCCCCTGGCTGGGAAACGCCCGTGCGTTGCCAATAGGGCCACGTCCTGTTGCGTTCTTGCACCCAACCGACCTCAGAATAGCGCACGCAGGACGTTGGTCAGATCCTTGCAGAGGACCGGTGCTCTTGCCCCTTCGCTCGTTTCCCGCCACGACGTAAACCCCGTCCGGCGTAACCGTCTCTTCCGACCATGCCGAACCCGAACGATCCTGCTGGCTATCCCACCCGTGATGGTTCGCGCGAGCAACTCGCTCGCGAACTCCGCGCGCTCCAGGACCACCGCCCTGTCGTCCCCGAGGTCCACAACGTGGAGCCGTCCAATCCGGTCCACGAGGCCGACGGATACGGGGGGGGCTACGGCTCCTATGCCCCGCAAGACCCGAACGAGATCCGCGTCGATGCTTCCGGGGCCGTCGAGCAGGCGTCGCAGCCCTCGCAGGCGCTTGCGCCGATGCCGAGCCAGGCCGGCCAGCGCGCGCCGCGTCGGGCCGTGGTGCCGGCCCGCCCTGCAGAAGCGCTCGTGCCGGTGCCGCTGAGCGATCCGGGCACGAGCCCGCTGTTCCCGAACCTCGCGCCGCCGCGTAAGCTCGAAGCGCGCCGCTCCGCCCAGGAGAAAAACGACGTGCTCCGGCGCGGCTGGAAGCTCATCCTCGGCATCGCCGCGCTCATCGTGGCGCTCACCGTGGGCGCGCTGCTCTTCCTCGGGCCGCAGTACGACTCCTACGCCGTGCTCCTCGTCAACACGCCCGACCCGAACGAGGTGCAGACCGAGATCATGGGACGGTTCGTGGACACGCCCGGCGGCGTGGAGAGCAACCGGCGCGTGCTCAACCAGGCGATCATCCTGCAGCAGTCGCCCGTGATCGCCGAGCGGACGGCGGAGCGGATGCTGGCGCTCGCCCAGGAGCGCGGCACCGCGTTTCCCATTTTTGACGACGTCGCCGACCAGCCGCTCAACCCGCAGTCGTTGGGCGCGCTCATCCAGAACAGCTACGTGAGCGTCGAGCCGGCTGGCCTGGAAGTGGACGCGGTGCGGGTCTCCGCGAAAGGTGGCACGGCCGAGGAGGCGCACCTTCTCGCGCAGTATTACATGGAGGAATACCAGCGCCGCTCGCGCGAGACGAGCAGCGAGTACATCGAGCGCACGCGGTCCTTCCTCGCCGACCAGCGCGACCAACGCGAGGCCGAACTCGCCACGCTCGAAGACGAACTGAGCCGCTACCGCCGCCAGCGCGGGGCCGTCGATCTCGGTGCGCAGGCCCAGCAGTCGATCCAGCAGGTCGCCTCGCTCGAAGCGCAGCTCGATCGGGCGCGCGTCGACGTGTCCATGCGCGAGCAGTCGCTGCGGGCGCTGGAGCAGGAGCTCGCCGAGCTCCAGCCGCGCCTCACGCAGCGCATCGCCTCGGGCGTGCAGGGCGAGCTCCGCGAGACGGAGACGAAGATCACCGAGCTGGAGCGCGTGCTGAACAACATCTACGTGCAGCAGCCGATGCTGCGCTCGAACCCGTCGCTCAATCCCGACGTGGCGCGCTATGAGGCGCAGCTCTCCGGCCTGCGCGCTCGCCGCTCGCAGCTCTCCGAACAGTTCGTCGACGAGGTCGTCCAGGCAGGCGGCGTCGACCCGACCTCGCAGACGGGCGAGGCCTACGTGACGAGCCTCAACCAGCGCATCAGCCAAGAACGCGTGTCGCTCGAAGGGGCCCGCGCCGAGGTGTCGTCGCTGCGCCAGCGCCTGAGCGAAGAGCGCGGCCAGCTGCTCAGCATCCCGGGCCGCGCCCGCGACGTGGCGGAGCTGGAGCGCGCCCGTTCCGCCGCCGAGCAGAGCTACCAGTACCTCGAAGGCCGCCTCAACGAGGCTGAGGTTGCCGCTGAGTCCGAGTTCGGTGTCACGCAGGTGGTGCGCGAGCCGCAGATGCCGCTCAAGCCGTCGCGCCCGAACTGGCCCGTCACGATCCCGATGGCGCTCGTGCTCGGCCTCGTGCTCGGCCTCGGGGCCGCGTTCGCCCGCTACCGCACCGACACGACCGTCTACGCGCCCAGCGACCTCGCCGAGTACGGCTTCTCGGTCCTCGGCGTTGTCCCCGAGGTCAAGAGCGGGAACGGGCAGCACGGCGGCGTCAACCCGGCGCTCGTCACGCTCACCGATCCGTTCGCGCCGTCGGCAGAGTCGTATCGCCACCTGCAGGCGTCGCTCTACGCGCGCCTCGGCACCGAGCCGGGCCGCACCAGCTCCATCGTCGTGACGAGCCCCGAGGTGGGGTCAGGCAAGTCGGTGACGGCGATCAACCTCGCCATCTCGGCTGCGCAGGCAGGCCTGCGGACGCTCATCGTCGACGCCGACCTGCGCCGGCCGTCCGTGCACGACTACCTCGGTCTCGGGCCCAACCCGCCCGCCGGGTCGCAGGGCGCAGGCATGAACATGGTCTACTGGAATACGAGCGTGCGCAACCTCTTCGCGCTCACCGTCCGCGAGCCCGTCGACAGCCCCGAGCAGCTCTGGAGCGGGGAGGAGGTCTACCGCCTCATCGACCGCCTGAGCGGCACCTTCGACCTCATCAT
This sequence comes from Bacteroidota bacterium, assembly GCA_039178415.1. Taxonomy (GTDB): domain Bacteria; phylum Bacteroidota; class Rhodothermia; order Rhodothermales; family Rubricoccaceae; genus JBCBEX01. The sequence goes on along the minus strand of JBCDFF010000240.1, from coordinate 513 downwards.
CTTCGACGCGCCGCCTGCGCTCGTGGCCGCCGACGCCTCGTTCTTCGCCGTCCACACCGACGCCGCCGTGCTCGTGGCGTCGGCGGGCGACACGTCGGGCGAAGCGCTCACGCAGACCGCCGCCGAGCTCAGCGGCGCCGGCGGCTACATCGCAGGCGTGGTGCTCAACCGCTTCGATCCGAAGCTTGCGGCCGGGTACCAGAAGACGTTCGGTTACCGCTACACGACCTCCTACAAGTAGGCGCGGCTGCACGACGCAGAGCGGGTGTCGGGTCGGTGCCGCGCGCCCGACGCCGCGTTCGGGAACGCCTTTTGAGTACGCTCCCGTGTGCCCGCTGTCGTGCGCCTCGCTGACCGTTTTCTCCATCCGCTCGGATCCATGACCTACTCCTTCCGCCTCCTCACGCTGTTCGCCGCGCTCGCTTTTGTGGGGGCCGAGGCGATGGCGCAGCAGACGCCGCCAGGCAGCCTGCCGCCGCAGACGACGCCCGCGCAGCAGTACCCGCAGGGCGC
>JBCDFF010000239.1:0-6842 GCA_039178415.1 Bacteroidota bacterium | reverse complement strand
TGGGGGCCGATGTGACCTTCGACGACTCGTTTGAGCTCCCCCCCCTTCCGGGTCAAGTCGAGACCGAGTTGACGCCGGTGATCCAAGACGAGAACGAGCAATACATCGTGCTCGGTGCCGTCGGCCTGGCTCCAGGCGTGGCGCGCACGTCCACGTTCACCATCACCACCTCGGCCGACTACACCCTCCAACTCTTCGCCTTCTCCGACGCTGACGCCCGCGTAGCGGGGAGTGGTCGCCGGCTCTCTGGCTTCCCAGCACACACGCAGCGCACGGCCGCCCCGGTGTCTCGGAGCAATGACATTCCAGGGCTGATCGCCGCTGAGGCCTACCTCGCTTCGACGGCCGCCAGGAACAACTTCGTGACCCGCGCTGCCGAGTTCACCTTCACTCTCGGCCGAGACGGCGCGTGCGTTGGGGCGGCCATCGACAACTTCGAGAATCTATCGGCTCTCACTTTCGGCACCGACTCGCCGCTCTTCGGCTGGGGCGTGGAGGTGGTCACCAAAAACGGCACTGGCGTCGGTCACACAACGGTCCTGCTCACCTCGCCGGACGGCAACGCTTATATCGCCGACAACTACACGGGCATTCCAGTCATCCTCCCCATGGAGCAATCAGGGGACAACTACTTCCCTGCCCCAGAGAACGCCCTCTCCCCGATCAACGCTCCCTATCTGGTCGCGGATGGGGTGGTCAACATCTCGAGCGCGTTTGGCGGCGACCAGTTCTACACGCTCTTCGACGAGCGCTACCAGACGAGCCTCCGCCCGAAGCCCGACGAGCAACAGCCCGTTGTGACGGTCAACTCGTTTGACCCCAACGACAAGATTGGCCCGGGCGGTGCCGGCGAGGCGCGCTACATCGCCAGCACGGAGCCGATGCCCTACCTCGTTCGGTTTGAGAACCTGGACACAGCCACGGCCCCTGCTGCCGAAGTCATCGTAGTGGACACCCTCGACCTGGCCGTGTTCGACCCGGCGTCGCTGACGCTCGGCCCGGTCACCTTCGGCGAGCGTCTCGTACCCGTCCCCCCAGGCTTGCAAGACTATGCGACTACGGTGGATCTACGCCCCGCTGAAGACTTGCTCGTGCTTATCGCCCTCACCCTCGAGCCGACGTCAGGCATCCTGACGGCTCGCTTTACCTCGCTCGACCCCGACACAGGCGAACTACCTGAGGACCCCTTCGCCGGCTTCCTCCCTCCCAACGTGACACCGCCGGAGGGCGAGGGCAGCATCTCCTTCGTCGTCGCGCCCCGGGATGACACGGGGAGCGGCACCGTCCTTCGCAACGAGGCACGCATCTTCTTCGACCTCAACGAGCCCATCGACACCCCACCGTGGATCAACACCGTGGACCTCACGGCACCCACGAGCAGTGTCGTGGCGTTGGGCGAGACCCTGAGCGACTCGGTGTTCACCGTCACCTGGGCAGGCAACGACGCCAACGCCGGAGTCAGCGGCTACGACGTGTACGTCTCCCAAGAGGACGGCCCCTTCGAACCCTGGCTCCTCAACTACGCCGAGACCTCCGCTACGTTTGTGGGGCGCAACGGTGGACGCTATGCGTTCTACAGCATAGCGTCGGACTTTGCGGGCAACGTGGAGCCCCCCAAGACGGAAGCCGAGGCGAGCACCACGGTCGTCGTCAGCGCGGAGGGCGACGCGGGCCTGCCGGAGCGCGTCACGCTGACGCAGCCCTATCCCAACCCAGCGTCCTCGGCGATGACGGTGCCCTTCGGGCTCCCCACGGCGGGCACGGCCGAGATCGAGGTGTTCGACCTGCTCGGGCGACGCGTGGTGCAGTTGGCCACCGGGGACCACCCTGCGGGCTGGCATACGCTTCGCTGGGACGTGGGGCGGCTCGCCGCAGGCGTCTACGTGCTCCGGCTCCGCGCCGAGGGCGTGGCTGAGACACGCCGGGTGACCATTGTGCGCTAGGGCTGGTTCAGTCCAGGCACAGGCGGCGCTTCGCGTGACAATACGCGCGGGTGAACGCAATAGGCAGGGGCGCTGGCAACATTCGTGGACAGGGACGCTACTCCAAACCGCTCTCCCTGTTCACGCTCTCTCCACCGACCATGCTCCACCGCACCGTCCGCGCAGCGGCGGGCGGGGCGCTCCTCGTAGCGCTCGCTCTCCTCGTCTGCGTTCCCGCCTCCCATGCCCAAACCCGCACCCTCAACCTCCGCCTCGAAGGCGGCGTCCCCCTCGGCGACTTCGAGGAGCGCGTCGAAGACATCGGCTTTGGCATCGCCGGCCAGCTCCTCTTCCAGCCGTCCGGCGTGCCCGTCGCCTTCGGCTTCGAAGGCAGCTTCCTCACCTACGGCCGCCAGGTCAACTCCGTCCCGGTCAACTTCGGCGGCAGCGGCGTCTCCGTGGCCGATCAGATCACGCACAACAACATCGCGAGCCTCGGCCTCGTGCTCCGGCTCCAGCCCACCGGCGGCGCGGTCCAGCCCTACATCGAGGGCTTCGGCGGCTACAACTACCTCCACACCCGCGTCTCGCTCGACCAGGCGGTGGTCGCTAACAACAACAACGGCTTCGGCGGCGACCCGGTGGTCGTGACGCGCAACTCCGGCAACACCATCGTGGACGACTTCGCGTTCACCTACGGCGGCGGCGGCGGCCTCCTGCTGCGCGTCTTCGACGGCCTCGACGACGGCAACCACGTCACGGCCTACCTCGACTTCGGGGCCCGCTACCTCCTCGGCGAGGAGGCGGACTACCTCGTCGAGGCCGACGAGGTCAACGGCGGTGCCACGCCGCAGAACCCCGTCCGCACCACCGTGGACGTGATCCGGCCCTACTTCGGCCTCTCGTTCCGGTTCTAGCCGCGCCGACAGACTCGCTCGGTCCGGCCCCGACCCTCCCGCCGGACCGACTCTAGCGCGGGGGCTGCTCACACCGAGCGGCCCCCGCGCGCTGTTGCGACCGCCCTGTAACCCAGCGCCTTCGTATCCGTACTGTTCGATAGTTGCCTAAATATCGAATGAAGCGCCTCTTCTACGCCCTCAACGACCCCACGCGGCGAGCCATCCTCGACCTGCTGCGCGAGCGCTCGCTCACCGCCGGCGAGATCGCAGCGGCCTTCGACGCCACCAAGCCGACGATCTCGCACCACCTGCGCGTCCTCGCCGACGCCGACCTCGTCGTGGCCGAGAAGCAGGGGCGCTACCTCCACTACCACCTCCAGACGACGGTGCTCGAAGAGGCCATCCAGTGGCTGCTCGCGCTCCGCCGCGCCGAGGCCGCCGACGGCCCGCCTCCCTCCTGAGTGCTCCCGCTCGACCTGTCACCCCTGACCGATGACTGCCATGCTGATTCCTCCTTCGATGCGCGTGCCCGAGTGGCTCACCTGGCTCGTGCTTGCGCTGCCCTTTGTCTTCACCGCTGCCGTGTGGCCCTTCCTGCCCGAGACGGTCCCCGTCCACTGGGGCATCACGGGCGAGCCCGACGACTTCGCCGCGAAAGGGGCCGGGCTGTTCTGGGTCTTGTTGCTGCTGCCGCTCGCGAATGTGCTCGTCTATGGCCTGATCTGGCTCGTTCCCCGCATCGACCCGAAGCGGCGGCTCGACGCGCGGAGCAAGCCGCTCCCCCACCTCCGCTTCATGCTTGCGTTCGTGTTCGCGGTGCTCCACGGCGCTGTCCTCCTCTCGATGGTTCAGGGCGGCAGCCTGAGCCGCCTCCTGCCGATCGGCGTGGTGCTCACGTTCCTCGGGATGGGCAACTACCTAGGCGCGGTGCCGCACAACTACTTCATCGGGCTGCGGACGCCGTGGACGCTGGAGAGCGCCGAGGTGTGGCGCCGCACGCACCGGCTCGCCGGGCGGATCTGGGTCGGCGTGTCGCTGGTGGCGCTGTTGCTCGCGCTGGTCATGCCCGTTGAGGTGTTCTTCTACGTGCTGATGAGCGCGACGGCGCTGCTCGTCGGCGTGCCCGTCGTCTACTCATTCTTGCTCTTCCGGCGATTGCACCCAGCAGGAACGCCCTAGACGAGCCGCTTGACTTTGCGACGGTGCGGACGCTAACGTCGGCGCTCGTTTTTCCCACCGTTCACCCCCCTTCGTATGTCTCGTCTTCTCTTTGTTCTCAGCCTCGTCGGACTCATCGCGCTCCCTGTCGCGGCCCAAGAGAGCCGCGTCGGCCTCGGCGTCAGCATCGAACCCAGCATTCTTTCCTTGGATGTCAACGCTTCACCAGCGTTGACGATGCCGACCCTGTATGTCCCCTTCACGATCCGGGCGTTTCGCTTCGAACCGTCCCTCGGATTCTCGCGCGTGGCCGTCTCCTTCGGGGACGACTCAAATTCGGCGACGACACTTCGTCTGGGCGCGGGCTTCTTTTACCATCGGAGGATGGAAGACGACGCCTGGTACATAGGCGCACGGGCCGGACTCGTGCGGACTGGTCTGTTCGACTCGTTCGACGAAGACAATCCGTCGCGCGTAGACTATTTCCTTGCGCCGGCGTTGGGCGGCGAGCACTACTTCGGCAAGCTCTCGGTGGGAGTGGAAGGCCAGGTGCAATACGTCTGGGTCGGGAATGCCAACGAGAACGGCGACGTGTCCACCTCCATCTTCCAGACGCGTGCGCTGTTCTTTCTGCGCTATCACTTCGGAAGCTGGAACTCCCAATAGCCCTGAAACGCCCCAGGCGGGGGGGGAAGCCGGAATCGCCCCCCCCCTCCGCTTCGCATCGGCTCAGCGATACTCCGGGTTCGGGTGGTCGAAGCGCGCTCCGGCGTCCCAGGCGGAGCGCTGGTTGCCGTAGGCGGGTACGCCGCCCGCGTCCTTGAGCAGGCGCGCGAGGTGGAGCAGGTTCCACGTCATGAACGTGGTGTTGCGCTGCGTGAAGTCGTTGTCGAAGCCGACGCGGGTGCCGTCTTCCCGCTCGTCGCCGTAACTCGGTCCGGGGCCGGCCTCGCCGATCCAGCCTGCGTCGGCCTGCGGCGGGATCGTGTAGCCGAGGTGCTGCAGCGCGTAGAGCGTGCCCATCGCGACGTGCTTGATGCCGTCCTCGTTGCCCGTCACGAGGATGCCGCCGACCTTGCCGTAGAAGGCGTACTGCCCCTTGTCGTTGAGCTGGCCCGACTGCGCGTAGAGCCGCTCGATGACCTGCGTGCAGACCGAGGAGCGCTCGCCAAGCCAGATCGGCGTGCCGAGCACGAGGATGTCGGCGGCCTGGACGCGCTCGTACAGCTCCGGCCAGTCGTCGCGGTCGGCCCCGTGCTCGGTCATGTCGGGGTAGACGCCCGGCGCGAGGTGAAAGTCGACGGCGCGGAACGCATCGACGGCCACGCCCTGCTTCTCCATGATCGCGCGGGCCACGTCGAGGAGCGTGTCGGTGTGGGAATCCTTCGGGGACCGCTTGAGCGTGCAGTTGACGAAGAGCGCGCGGAGGTCGTCGTAGCGGGCGGGGGGCGTGGAGGACATGCCGTGGGGGAGCCGATGAGAGAACGCGTCCTCTTGGTTGTGCTCACCCTCGAACTCCTTACGCCCCCAGCACGGGGCTAGGCGAGCCGTGCGCACGCCAGGGCCACCACACCGGCCACCATCGCTGCCTTCAGGAGCGCGCTCGCCTGGCCTGCAGTCGCGGTGGGGTCGGGGGCAAGGAGGTGCCACACCGCCGCGAGCAAGAGCCCCGCTGCGGGCAAGCCAAACGCGAGGAACGGCAGCCCGAGCGCCGGGACGAACGCGGGGACGGGCAGGAAGGCGAGCGTAGCCGTGAGGACGCCTAGGCAAACCCATGCGGCGGTGCGTGGGCTGGTCACGAGCGGGAGCGTGCGGGCACCCTCGGCGGCGTCGCCCTCCACATCTTCGAGGTCTTTCGCGCCCTCGCGGGCCCAGGTCGTCAGAAAAGCGAACGCGGCCCCGACCAACACGGCCTCTGAGAGCCCGACGGCCAGGCCGCCGTAGACGAGCGCGAGCGCGAGCACCAGCGACACCGCGAGGTTGCCCACGACGGGCTTTCGCTTCAGCGACGCACTGTAGAGCCACAGCAGCCCCGCCGTCGTGACCGCGAGCAGCACGTGCGTGCGGGACACGCCGGCCGCGAGCAGCACGCTCAGCACCGCGAGGCTGACGCCGGTCCACGTAGCCGCGCGCACCGACACGGTGCCCGAGGGGAGCGGCCGCCCTGGCCGGTTGACTCGGTCGATGGCAAGGTCGTAGACGTCGTTGATGGCGTTGGCCGCTCCGCCCAGGCACGCAGCGGAGGCCATCGCCCAGACGAGCGCGCGGCCCGACCCGCTCTCGAACGCCTCGGCTCCCGCGCCCAGCACCCCACCCAGGGCCACACCCGCCAGGAACAGCACGAAGTTGAGCGGGCGCAGCAGTTGCACGATCCCGAGCAGCGCGTCCGAGCGCGAGGACGAGGCCATAGGACGAGAACGGAAGAGGCAGCGGGAAGGGGTCGATGAGCCCCGCAAGATCGCCACGGCGTCGTTGGCAGCGCCCTCGCGACCGGACAGCACCGAACAAGGCTCGGACATAGGGATGCAGCAGGGGAGCGAGCCAGCGGCGGTAGGCGCTCCCCTCGGCCTTTTCCTCGAAACTTCGCCCCGGCTTCGGCGGGGGCGCATGCCTGCGTTTTCGGGCGCGGCTATTTTGCGAGGCATTGACTGTATGGGCGTTTTCCAGCGCATTGTCCTGCGAAAAGCGCCGCGCGTTTCCCCCTCGATCTGCCCAATCCCGTAGCCTCATGAGCACGACCGGCAAAGTTCTCCAGGTCATCGGTCCCGTCGTGGACGTGGACTTCCAGGACAGCACCGTCCCCGAGATTCTCGACGCCCTCACCGTGGACCGCGGCGACGCGGGCCTGCTCGTCCTCGAAGTG
>JBCDFF010000238.1:0-6854 GCA_039178415.1 Bacteroidota bacterium | reverse complement strand
GTCGGTGCTGTTTGCGACGCGGGCGCAGCGTTACTTCACGCCCGTCGTGGCGCTCGCGAGCCTGGTCACGGGCCTCGGCTTGGTGGCTGTCGGGTGGTACTGGGGCCTTGCGGGTACGCTCTCCACCCACTCGGGCATCATCGTCCTGCTCTTCTTCGTGCACGTGCTCATCCGCATGCGCTTTGTGCACGCGGCGCTCGTAGGGCTCGTAATCTCTGCCGCCCACCTCACACAACTGGCCGTCCACCCCATGGCGACCAGGTTGGACGTGCTGGAGCAGGGCGCGGCGTTGGCCGTGGCCAACGTGGTTGGGATGGCGGCAAGCTATACGCTGGAGCAGTACGCCCGGCGGGTCTTCTGGCAGACGCGCCGCCTTGAAGCGCGAGGCGAGGAGCTCCGGGCGACCAACGCCGAACTGACGGACGCGCTCGCCCACCTGCAGAACACGCAGGCGCAGCTCGTCCAAAGCGAGAAGATGGCGTCGCTTGGACAACTCACGGCTGGGATCGCGCACGAGATCAAAAACCCGCTCAACTTCGTCACCAACTTCGCAGGGCTGTCCCAAGAGCTCGTCGCCGACCTCGAAGCGGAGAGCGACCCGGACGAGCGCCTCGCGCTCCTCGCCGACCTCAAAGCGTGCGCGGCGAAGATCGACACGCACGGGCAGCGCGTCGATGCGATCGTGCGGCGCATGATGGAGCATGCGTCTGGGGGCACCGGCGAGCGGAGGGCGATGGCGGTCAACCCGCTCGTGAAGGAGTACGTCGAGATCGCCTACCACAGCATGCGCGCGCAGCATCCGGACTTTGAGGTGGCGCTCGTGCGTGACCTCGACAGCGATGCCGGTAGCGTCGAGGTCGCGCACCGAGAGATCGGGAGCGTGCTCGTCAACCTCCTCGACAACGCGTTCGACGCGACACGCCAGCGCGCCGCCGCCGCCGCAGACGGTTCGTACACCCCGGCCGTATCGGTCGCTACGCATCGCACTGACGCGCTGGTCGAGATCCGTATCGAGGACAACGGAGCAGGCATCCCCGAGGACGTGCGTGCGCACATCTTCGAGCCGTTTTTCACCACGAAGCCGACGGGGAGCGGCACGGGCCTGGGCCTCTCGCTCGCCCACGATATCGTGGTCCAGGGCCACGGCGGCGCACTCACCGTGGAGAGCACGGAAGGGGAGGGCACGTGCTTCGTGTGCGCCCTGCCGAGGCTGTCGGTTTCCGTGCTTCAGGACGGCGAGCCGGCGCGCCCTACACGCGGGTGATCGACCAGGTGTGCTCCGTGCGGAGGGGCTGCGTGAACGCAACGAGGCGTACGAAGTAGACGCCCGCTGCCAGCCTTGATCCGTCCAGCGCGATCGGGTGGCTCCCCGCGTCGAGGACGCCGCGTTTGAGGGTGCGGAGGCGGCGGCCGGTGGTGTCGTAGAGCGCTACGTCCACGTCGGCCGCTTCGTCTAGCCTGAACGCGAGCGTGGTGCGCAGCTGGAACGGGTTCGGAGCGGCGGCCACATAGCGGGGCGTTTCGGGGGTCGGCTCGGGCGGCGTGGGGTCCGGCGGCGTCGGGTCCGCCCCGAGGAAACCGAGGGCGTCGTAGGTGCCCCCAAGCACGCTCGCCGTTGCGTCGGCGCTGAGGCCGAGCCACCGTTCGAGGAGCGTTGCGTAGAGCGCGCGGAAGTCGGTCGTGTTGGTCGGGTTGCCCTTGTCGTCGAGCGCGGTGAGGTCCGGGAATCCGCCGTAGAAGCCCCCTGTGACGGCGTCGCCGACCACCATCGTCGGGGCCGCGGTGCCGTGGTCCGTCCCAGCCGAGCCGTTCTCGGCGAGGCGCCGGCCGAACTCGGAGAAGGTCATCACGACCACCCGCTCCGCGTCGCCCGAGGCGCGTAGGTCGGTCATGAACGCATCGATGGCCTGGCCGAGCGCCCGGAGCAGGAACATGTGCGTGTTGGCCTGGCGCGCATGCGTGTCGAAGCCGTCGAGCGAGACGAGGTAGACGCGCGCGCCGAGGCGTCCCTTGATGAGCCGCGCCGTAGCCGCGAGCGACTTTGGCATCTCGTAGAGCGGGCCGTAGTCGGGCGTGCTGGCCGACGCGCCCGCGTCGTAGGCCTCGCGGATGACTTCGCGGTAGACGACCGACGCGTTTGCCAGCGCCCGCACGAACGCGAGCTCCTCGCCGTAGCGGGTCGGTGGGACGTCCGCCGGGTCGTAGGCGGCCACGCCGGACGCCACGCGCTCGACGGCCTGCGCGTTGGCGAACGTCATCGCCAGGTTGGTGCTCTCCGCCTGGAAGAGGATTGGCACGGAGGCGCCGATCTGCACCGCAGGCGGCGCGGCGGGCGGGTTCGTCTCGTAGTCGGGGAACTCCTCCAGCAGGCCTCGGCCCATCCAGCCAGTTGTCCCCGATGCCGTGTCTGCCGTCGCGACGATGTCCGTGGAACGAAAGTGCGAGAGGTTGTGGTCCGGGTAGCCGACGCCCTGCACGACCGCCATCCGGCCCTCGCCCCAGAGCCCTTCGAGCGCGCCGAGCTCGGCGTTCAGCCCGAAGTCGTCGGTGAGCCGGAGCGTGTCCGCAGGCGCGATGGCGAGCGACGGGCGGGCCTGGTAGTAGAGGTCGTTGGTGACCGGGACGATCGTGTTGAGGCCGTCGTTGCCGCCGTTGAGCTGGATGAGGACGAGCACGCGGTCGGTCTCCAGCCCGGCGAGGTGGTGGAGAAACGGCGTCTGCGCGAGGGTGCGGACGGGGGTGCCGCCGAGGAGCAGGCCGCCTGCCGTGGCCGCGAGTCCCGAGCGCACCAGGAAGTCGCGGCGCGTCCAGAGGCGGTGGTCGGCGTCGTGCGCGTGCCCGTCTTCAAGCGCGATGGCACGTCCAGGAGCAGAGCGGTGGGTCGAGTGGTGATCGCACATGGCGTTGAGCAAGGGGCTGATGGCGGTCGGCGATCAGCAGGCGAGGCGAGGAGGAAGGTCGCATGGGCCGAGGGCCGTGAACCCGTCCCCCTCACGTCAACTGGAATTCGGGAAGCTCGGCGAGGTGGCTCAGGAACGCGAGATAGCGCGGGCGGACGCCCATGTCAGCGGGGTCCCACTCGTAGGAGGGGAGGCCGCCCAGCAGGATCTCGCCCAGCACGGCCTCGCCCTCGGCGTCGAGCGGGACCGCGAGCAGGTGACGTGCGAGGTCGACGGCCAGCGTCTGCGGGTCGAACGGGTCGGGGAAGGTGAGCGCCAGCGCCTGCACGCCCGCGAGCACCCCGCTGAAGTTCTGCCCCGACTGCGTCCAGCGACGCGGGAGCGAGTCGGTGGTGAGCCAGCCCCGTCCGCGCGGCCATCCGCCGACGTTCGGGGGCTGGAAGTAGGGCTGCTCCAGCCGCTCCAGCTGCAGGCTCAGCTTGCCGAGCTGGCCCTCGGGCAGCGCGTCGGTGCCGATCTCGCGGTAGCGTCCCACCAGGAACGAAAGCGCATCGGCCACCTGCGCGCCAATCACGCCGGTGTCGAAGAAGGCCTCGCTGCGGAAAAGCCGCTCCACGATGGGGTCGATGGCCCAGTCGGTCTGGAACTGCGCGGCCAGGTCGGCGACGTGCGTGGGGTCGGCCGGGGCCGCGATGAAGGCCTCGTAGAGCCGGTTGCACACGAAGTGCGCGATCGCGTCGGCGCGCGCCTCGAAGAGCCAATCGAGGGCACCCGCGTAGTCGAAGCGCTCGGTGCGGCCGAAGATGGTCTTCTCGCCCGCGTCGTGCCGGGCGGGGTCGAACTCGGCGACGAGCGTGCGGGGGTTGACCGACCAGCCGGTGAGCGCACGGGCGAGTTCGCGGACGTCGTCCTGCGTGTAGTTGGGCGTCCCGTCGGGGCCTTCGATCCCCATCGTGAACAGCTCCATGAGCTCGCGCGCGTAGTTCTCGTTCGGGGTTCCGACCGCGTTGCTGATCCCGTCGAGGAAGATCAGCATGGCAGGCGTGAGGCCCATGTCGAAGACGAACTGCTTGAAGTCGCCGAGCGCGTGGGTGCGAATCGTCTGGATGTAGTCGAAGGCGTGCCGCGCGAGGTCGTACCGGAAGATGGACGCGACGAAGTGGTTCTGCCAGAAGACGGTGAGCTTGTCGCGCAGCGTCGGCGCGAAGTAGCTGCTCAGCAGGTCGAGCTCGAACTCGCGCCGCCAGCGGCGGTTGTCGGAGGTGTACTGGCTGTACTCGGGCGTGCCGCGCTCGGGCCGGTCTTGGGTGGCCCAGTCGGGCGGGGTCAGCAGCGGTGCGCGGCGGGCAGCATTGAGGAGACGCGTGACCGTGTCCTGCGGCGCAAAGCGCTGGTAGGTCTCCACGTCGGCCACGGTCGCCCCGAAGCCGGTCCGGCGGAGGAGGTGACGAAGCCGCCGGTCGTCCCACGGGGCCTCGGCGGTTGGAGCGTAGGGCGCGAGGGAGCCGCTGCGCGCAGGCATCGCGGCAGGGGCTTCGGTCGAGCGGCGAAACAGAAACGAGCGGCGGTCCATGGCGGCGAGCCATTGCATGGGACGAAGAGAGCGGAGGCAGCGTGCCCGCTCAAACCTCCCACCGTCGGCGGCGCACGCTCTTTGGTTGAGCCCGATGGAACGTCTGGGTGACGTTCTTAGCGAGCAAAGCTGGTTGGCTTGCGCGACTTCCCAGGCTCAGTGGCAAGGCTATGCTCCGATCACGCCAAAGCCGGTGTAGGTGTGCAATACGTCCGGCAGCCGCACCGACCCGTCGGGCTGCTGGCCGTTTTCGAGGAGCGCCGCCACGATGCGCGGAAGCGCGAGGCCGGAGCCGTTGAGCGTGTGGAGGGGTTCGGGCTTCGCGCCGGGCTCCGGACGGTAGCGGATCATCGCCCGCCGCGCCTGGAACGCCTCGAAGTTGGACACCGACGACACCTCCAGCCAACGCTGCTGCCCGGCGCTCCACACCTCGAGGTCGTACTTCTTGGCCTGCGTGAAGCCCATGTCGCCGGTGCACATCAGGAGGCGGCGGAACGGGAGCTCGAGCAGGTCGAGCACGCGCTCGGCGTCCTGGCGGAGCGCTTCGAGGGCGGCGTAGCTGTCCGCCGGGCGCACGAACTGAACCAACTCCACCTTGTCGAACTGGTGAAGGCGGTTGAGCCCGCGCACATCCTTGCCGTACGACCCCGCCTCGCGCCGGAAGCAGGGTGTGTAGGCGGCGTACTTGACCGGCAGCGCGTCGGCGTCGAAGATCTCGTCGCGGTGGAAGTTGGTGACCGGCACCTCGGCCGTGGGGATGAGGAACAGCCCGTCGCGCTCGGCCTCGTACATCATGGCCTCCTTGTCCGGGATCTGCCCCGTGCCGATGCCCGACGCCTCGTTGATGACCAGCGGCGGCTGCATCTCGACATACCCGTGCGCGACGGCCTGGTCGAGGAAGAACTGGATGAGGGCCCGCTGGAGGCGCGCGCCCGGCCCGACGTAGAATGGGAAGCCGGCCCCGGCGACCTTCGCGCCGCGCTCGAAGTCCACGAGGCCGTGGCGGTCGAGCAGCTCCCAATGCGGGAGGGGCTCGAAGTCGGGCCCGAAGGCGGCGAAGTCGGGCTTCGGGCCGACCTCGGCGACGACGACGTTGTCCTCGTCCGTGGCGCCGATGGGCACGCTCTCGTGCGGGACGTTGGGCAGGTCGAGCAGGAGCCGCTGCTGGGCCTCGTCGGCCGCCCGCGCGGCGTCTTCGAGGCCCTTCTTCTGCACCTTGAGTTCGTTCGACTGGGCGAGGAGCGGCGCGGCGTCCTCGCGCTTGCCCGCCTTCATGAGCGGGCCGATCTGGCGGCTCGTCTCGTTGAGCCGCTGCTGCACGTCCTGGAGCGCGGTCTGCGCCTCGCGGCGCTCGACGTCGCGGGCGAGGAACGCGTCCACGAGGGCGGGGTCCCCCGCGCGCTTGTCGCGGATCGCGGCGCGGACACGGTCGGGGTGCTGGCGGATGAAAGCGGGGTCGAGCATGCTGGGTGGCGTCGGGGTGGGGAGCCGCCAAGATACTTCGCGCCCCTCAGCCAAATCGAAAACGGTTCAGCCTGGCGTGCCGACGTGAAGCTGCGCTAAAGCGAGTAGGCGCATGCGCCGATACGAAGGACGTACCTCCATCCGGCTCCGACCTCTCCGGAGACGACCCGCCCATCCCTACCGATTCCCTGGTATGCTCCCCGAGTTTGCCGACGCTGCTCGGTTCTCCGCCCCGAGCGCCGCCCCGTCGCCGACGGATGAACTCCACCAACTCCGCAGCGAGGTGGAATGGCTGCGCCACGAGCGCGCGCGCTACCGTGCCGTCTCGGAACTCACGCCGGGGCTCGCCTTCGATCTGCGCGCTACCGACCAAGGCCGCCTCGAACTCGCCTGGGTGAACCCGTCGCTGCAGCGCCTGCTCGAGTTCGAAGAGGACGACGTAGAGGTGTGTCGGTTTGTCTTCGCCGAAGACGAGCCCAAAGCGCGAAGCTACCTCCGCGACCTCCAGGACGGTCACCGCGTGGAGGGCGAGCTGCGCATCGTGACCCCCAGCCGTGGGGTCCGCTGGCTGCAGTTTTGGGCCCAGCCGGTCGGCCGAAACAACGTCACGGAGCGTGTCTACGGGGCGGCCGAGGACATCACGGCCTTGCACCACGCCACGGACGACCTCCGCCGGACGCACGACCGCCTCCGGTCGCTCATGAAGGGGCTCCCAGGCACCATCTCGCGCGTCAGTCGCGACCTCCGCTATCTCGAAGTCAACGACCAACTCGCGACCCTCTTCGAGCTGTCCCCGGCCGAGTTCGTCAACCAGCCTATCGACTTTTTGGGGGCCGGTCGCGCCCTCGAGGCGTTCCTGCAGGATTTCTTCGCGGGCGATGCCGAGCAGGCCACCTGCGACCTCACCCCGTCGATCG
>JBCDFF010000237.1:0-6911 GCA_039178415.1 Bacteroidota bacterium | reverse complement strand
CTGGAGAAGCACGACGTTGGGCGAGGCGATGGTCTGGCCAAACTCGTCGTAGGCCTCGGTGAACGTGCCGGTGATCGCGTAGGAGTAGACCCCGAAGTCCTCGCCGAAGAACTGGAGGCCGGGCCGACCGGAAAACTCAGGGCGGAACTCGATGGACAGCACGGGGCCGTTGGTGCCGTTGCCGGGCGTGCCGCTCGCCTCGCCGAAGGGGAGGCCGATCTCGGACCAGCGCGACGAGGTCGTGCCGACGAGCACCCGCGCGAGGTTGGAGACGGGCAGGTTGGGGCCGTCGGTGAGCACGCTGGAGAAGCTGCCGCCCACGTAGAGCGTCGTCTCGAGGACATCGAAGCGGCAGCGGCTTGTCTCGAACCGGTCCTGCGAGCTGGAGAGGCTGCGTGCCCAGGCTGAGCGCAGCACTTCGAGCGCGTAGACGGGCCCCGCCGGACCGCCGCCGATGGCGCGCCACTGGCCGTCGGTGGCGAGCCACGCGAGGTTGCGCGAGCCCGGGACGCCCATGCCGTCCGCGTCGAGTACCGTCGTGAACTGCCCGCCGACGAAGAGCGCGTGCCCTTCCAGGCCGTCCTCGGTGGGGAGGAGGCCGTCGCGTTGCCCCGCTTCCAGGCGCAGCGCGAAGACGGGGCCTGCCGGACCGCCCGCGACGGCCTCCCAGCGGTTCGTCCGCAGGTTGTAGCGCGCCACGTTGCGCACGGCCACCGTCGTGCCGTCGGCGTTGGTCGCCGTGTCGAACTCGCCGCCGACGTAGATAAACTCGCCCGCCTCCTCGTCGAAGCGGCAGGCGACGGGGAGGTGGTCGATGGCGTGGACGATACCCGAGCCGGGCACGCCGCCGACGCTCACGCCGAGGCCGAGCGCCTGCCAGCGCGCGTCGTCAAAGCGCCAGAGCGCCACGTTGCTTACGGGCACCGCCGTGCCGTCGTCTTGCGTCACCTCGTTGAATTGTCCGGCCACCATCAGGACCTGCCCGCCGCCATCGGCGACCAGCGGCAGGCCCGTCGAACGCAGCACGTGTACCACGCCGCCGGGGTCGGTGATGCCCTGACCGGGGTCGTCCCAGTCAGCCCCCGTCGTTGCAAAGGCGATGCGGTTGACCGGGCGATTCCGCACCGAAGAAATGTCGCCGCCGACCGCCATGAGCCGGATGAGGTCGAGCGGGTCGCCGTTGCGCGGGACGATCAGTTCCTCGACAGCGCGGACCGTGCCGCTCACGCCCACGAATGGGGGCTGCGGCGAGGTCCACGCGCCGTTCCACAGCGCGAAGTTGGACGCCGAGACGAGCGATCCGTTGAGGGAGAACAGGTCGTCGAAGATCCCGCCCACGAAGAGGGCGCGCCCAAACAGACCACGGTTGGCGGCGAGCGTGCGCGGAAAGCCGTTCGCGAAGAGGGCGATGGACGCCCAGTTCGGGAATACGGCGTTGCTCTGCAGGATCACCGAGTTGACGCCGAAGCCGCCGTCGCCGCGCGCGTAGAGGAAGCCTGCACCGTCGAGCGCCAGCTCGAAGATGTTGGCGGCGGTCTCCTGCGCGCGGCCGAAGCCGTCCCAGAGCGTGCCGTTGAAGCGTACGATCTGGAACGAATTCGCGTTGAGGTCCAGCACGTTGCCACCCGCGAAGACGTTGGTGCCGTCGGTGACGATGGCGCGGGGCGCTGACGAGCCCGCGTCGAGGCCGTTGCCCAGCGCTTGCCACGTGTCGATGTTCGACCGGTAGCGGGCGACCTTGCTGGTGGCCACCGTTGTCCCGTCGCTGTTGGTTGCCACGTCAAAGGGACCCGTGACTACGACGTTGCCAAACGGGTCCGTGTCGAGGTCGTTGACCTCCCCGTCGAGGCCATCGCCAAACCCTTCCCACGAGCCTGTGCCCTGGTTCCACCGTCCGATGTTGCCGAGGGCCGTCCCGTCGGTCGCCTGTGCGAAGACGCCGCCGACCACCACGTTGCCCGCCGCGTCCACGTCGAGCGCGTTGACCGCTGCCTGGTCGAGGCCGCCGCCGAGGTCGTCCCACTGCCCCGAGGCGATGTCGTAGCGCGCCACGTAGGACACGTTGACGCGCCCGCCGCTGCCATTGACGGCCCGGTCCGAGGCCACGATGGTGGCGACATACAGCGCGTCGCCCGCGTCGGTCACGGCGATGAGGTTGGCGTACTGCGGAGGCTGGCCCGGCAGCGTCGTCCACTGCGTGCCGTCCCAGCGCGCCATCTCCGGCTGGAAGAAGGTGTTGGGTTGGTACTGGAGCACGTAGACGTTGCCCGCCGCGTCCATCGTGCTGGCCACGGGATCCGGGAGCGACTGCGCGCCCGTGCTGAGCGGCTGCCACGACGGCTGCGGCTGAGCGGACGCTGGCAGCGCAAGCAGAAACGCCGTGCAAAGGAGGAGGCCGAACGAAGCGAGTCGGTACATGAGAGCCGGGGGTTGGCTGGGAGCACGCGCAACCCTGGGCGGAGGCTGCGGCCCGCGCACGCGGACGCGCTAAAGTGCAGCGTCTATTCCCGCGCATCCCTGCCATTCGCTGGCGGATTCCTGCCATCTCGGGAGGACACCGTGCTGATCCTGGGCCGCTCGGCGTCACAGCATGTGTTGCGTGGTGCGTGTTGCGTATCGGGCTACGGTGAACACGCAACAGGGCAGAGGCTCGCCAGCTAGTCCCCGGTCAGTCCGTTGTCTGGTCGCCGTAGACCGACGGCAAGACGCCGAACTCGGCCTTGAACCGCTTCGTGAAGTGCGACTCGCTGCGGAAGCCGACCGCGTAGGCGACCTCGGCGACGGTGCCGCGCTGCCCGGCCAGCAAAGTTGCCGCGCGCTGGAGGCGCATGGCTCGCACGAAGGCAGCGGGGGTGAGTCCGGTCAGCGCCCGCATCCGACGGTGCAGTTGGCGCGGGCTCACAGCGAGCCGGTCCGCCAGCACCTCGACGGTGAGCTGCGGGTCGCCGAGTCCCGCGTCCACGACCGCGCGTACCCGCTCAACGAACGCCGCGTCGTCTGAGGTGACGACGATCTCGCTCGGCTGCACAACGACCTCGCGCCGGAAGCGGTCGCGCAGCGTCTGGTGCCGCGCTACGAGCGCGTCGAGGTGAGCGCGGAGGACGGGGAGGCTGAACGGCTTGGCGAGGTAGGCATTGGCCCCGGCGTTGAGGCCCGCCACTTCATCGTCGACGTCGGCGCGGGCGGTGAGCAGGACGATGGGCGTCGCCCGGAGCGCCTCGTCGGCCCGCAGCGCGGCGGTGAGCGCGAGGCCATCCATCTCCGGCATCATCACGTCGCTCACGATCAGGTCCGGGCGCAGCGTGCGGGCGCGGGCGAGCGCCTCGGCCCCGTCGGCAGCGGGGTGGACCTCGTAGGCCTCAGCGAGCGCGCGGGCGAGGAAGTCGCGGAGCGCGGCGTGGTCCTCCACGAGCAGCAGCGTCGGACGGGCGCCTAGCGCAGCGGCCTCGTCACGCTCCGGGGCAGCCTCGTCGTCGGTCGTCTCGTCGGCGGAAACAGGCCCCGTCGATTTCGTGAACGAGTGTAGTTGCATGGGATCTACTGCGCGATCACCTTTGGACGTGACAGGGTTGCCGGGGTGGTCAATCACCCCTGTCCCCTCCTGTCTAGGAGGGGAACTGCGTTTGCGGCTTCCAGACCCGAGCCGTGATAACGCAAGAAACCGGTTGGTCATGTACTTGGGGACGTCGGTCGTTATCGCAACAGGTGCCTCATTGGTCGTGGGGAGATCGACTATGAAGGTGCTACCGACGCCGACTTCGCTCGTCACGCGGATCGTGCCGCCGTGGGCCTCCACCAGTTCCTTCGCCAGCGCGAGCCCGATGCCCGTCCCCGCACGGCCCGGCCTGCGCGCGGCCTCGACTTGGTAGAAGCGGTCGAACACCTGCGGCAGCGCCTCCGCCGGGATCCCGACGCCCGTGTCCTCGACGGTCAACCGCGCTGACGTCTCATCGCTGGTCAGCCGGACGGTGACGCGTCCGCCCTCCGGCGTGTGGTCGAGCGCGTTGCTGACGAGGTTGGCGACGACCCGTTCGAGGTGCTGCGTCTCGCCGAGCACGATCGGCCGCGCGCCGTTCAACTCGGTGGTGAGCGTGAGGCCCTGCTGGACGGCCTCGGTATCGAAGGCGGCTACGGTCCGCGTCACGAGCGCGCCGAGGTCGATGGGTGCGCGGTCGAGTGCGAGGTGCCCAGCGTCGAGCTTGGCGAGGTCGAGGAGTTGGTTGACGAGGTCGAGCAGCTGCGTGGCTTGCTCGTGCGCGGTGAGGAGGTCGCCCTCGGCGTGAGCGCCTGCGAGCGCGCGTTCGAGCGGGCCGAGGACGAGCGTCAGCGGCGTGCGGAATTCGTGACTCAGGTTCTCGAAGAGCCGGTTCTTCGCCGCGT
This sequence comes from Bacteroidota bacterium, assembly GCA_039178415.1. Classification (GTDB taxonomy): domain Bacteria; phylum Bacteroidota; class Rhodothermia; order Rhodothermales; family Rubricoccaceae; genus JBCBEX01. The sequence goes on along the minus strand of JBCDFF010000237.1, from coordinate 2,531 downwards.
CTAGGGTGCGCAGCTGCGCGGCTTGCGCCTCCACCACGGCGCGTGCGGCACGCGTCTCGGCGAGGGCGTCTTCGGTGCGGTGTTTCTCCGCTTCGAGCGCTGCGGTACGCTGCCGGACCTGCGCCCGGAGCAGGTCGGCCCGTCGACGCAGGCCGCGTATCCGTGCGACGTACGCGGCGACGCTGAGGCTCACCAGAGCGAGCGCGATGCCGAGCCGAAACCACCCCCGCTGCGTGAGGCGCGGCTCGACGGTGAAGGCATAGCGTGCCGGCTCGATGCTCCAGACCCCCTGGTGGTTGGCGGCCTCCACGAGAAACGTGTAGCGCCCCGGCGCGAGGTTCGTGTAGGTCGCCGAGCGTTGCGACTCCGTGGTGGTCCAGTCCTCGTCGAAGCCGTCGAGGCGATAGCGGTAGCGCACGCGGTCCGGCGCTGTAAGGTCGAAGGCGTTGAAGTGGAGCGCGAGGCGGTTGAGGCCAGGCGGGTAGCGTGGCGGGGCTGCGCTCGCGACAAACGTGGTCGTGTCGGCATCGACGCGCGTCACGGCGACAGGCGGCGGCGGCAGCGGCGGCGGCAGCGCACTCAGGTCGACGATCGCCGCGCCGAGCGTAGTGGGGAAGAACAGGCGGCCATCCTGGGTGCGAGCCGCGGGAGGGCTGAAGCCGTAGACGCCCTCGCCCGTCACGCCGACCTCTGGGCCAAACGACGTTCCGATGGCAGTGGTCTCGCGCCCATCGGCGAGGGCGTGCAGGTCGACCTTGTCCACGCGGTAGAGGCTCTGTACGCGCCGCGTCCAGAGCGCGCCCTGCCCGTCGTCGAGCAGCATCCGCTCGTGGTCGAGCGCGTCGAAACGGAGCGCGCCGTCGGACTCCGTGGTGAGCCGCGAGAGCAGGGCCCCCCCGCCGATCCAGAACGTACCGGGTGGCGCGTCGAGGTCCTCCATCAGCGCAAAGACCGCGTTCTCGGCGAGGCCGTCGTCCGTCGTGAAGGCCTCGAAGCGGGTGGAGTCCGTCGTGACGTGCAGGCGCACGAGGCCGCCGTCGGTGCCTGCCCAGAGCCGCCCAAGCGCATCCTCGGCGAGTACGCGCACGACGTCGGTAGGCAGGCCGTCGGTGCTGCTGTAGCGAACGATGCGTCCATTGGGGTCCCGTCGCCAGAGGCCTTGCCCGTTGTGCCCGATCCACAGGCGTCCCGCTCGGTCTTCCAGGAGCGAGAGCGGGTCGATGGCCTCGTCGAGTCCCTCAACGGGCACAAGGCGGCCGTCACGTGGACGAGCGACGCCGCGCCCCGCCAGGCCCACCCACGGCGGACCGTTCCGGGTGGGCGCGATTGAGAGGACGGCGTTGCGCCGGGTCGCGTCGGTCAAGCGGAACACATCGAGGCGACCTTCGCGGAGGCGGTGGAGCGCGCCGCGCCGCGTCCCGATCCAGACGGTGCCGGCGGGCGCTTCGAGCACGGGCCGGACGAGGTCGTCCACGAGGCCGTCGTCCGACCCCAGGGTGGTGACGGCCATGCGACGGAGGCGCACGAGACCGTAGCCCGCCGTCCCGGCCCACAGGTTGCCTTCGCGGTCCTCCAGCAGGGACACCACGCCGCCCGCTTCGCCGGCCGGGCCACTCGGGATCGAGAGGACGCCGCCGTCTGGTGCGAGGCGGTGCAGCACAGGTGCTTCGGTTCCGATCCAGAGCGCCCCGTCCCGCGCGACCAAGAGCGCCTGGACGACGGGGCTGGCCAGAGCGATACGGGGTCGTTCGCACCATGCAGGCTGGGCCGTGCAGCGAAACAGGCCTGCGCGTGTGCCGACCCACATGCTCCCATCGTCGGTGTCGGGGACGGCAGCGAGCGCGAGAACGGGGCCACCTGGCATCGAGGGGCCATTGAGCGCGGTGAAGCCGCCGGCCGTGCGGATCGCCAAGCCGGACGCTGTGCCGACCCAGAGTCGTCCTGTGGCGTCACGCTCCAGCGCTCGTGTCTCGGTGCTCGGGAGGCCGTCGGCGTCTGTGAAGTGTCGGGGCGCGCCTTCGGTCTGGTGAAGCAGGCCGTCCGTCGTGGCGATCCAGTAGCCCTTGTCATCGCGCGCGAACGCCCACACCGTCGTGGCAGCCAAGCTGTCTGTCGGCAAGAGCGGCTCGTACCGAGAGGAGGGAGACGCTGGAGTCGGCGGCAGAAGTCGGACCGCGCCACCGCCGAAGGTGCCGAGCCAAAGCGTCCCGTCGCCGGGGTCCAGGAGCGCGTTGGCGAGGTCGGTACCGGGAGGTCCTGCTAGCAGGGCACGGGAGAACGGCGTGAAGGCCTGCCCGTCGAAGCGTGTGAGGCCGGAGTCGGTGCCGAACCAGAGGCTACCGTCGGCTCGTTGCGTAAGGGCGCGCGCTGACCCTTGCGGCATGCCCTCGCGGATGGTCCACACGGTGCCCACGTAGGGCGCCGCCTCGAACTGCCGACCGCCCTGGGCGAGCGCGGCGGTGCCCAGCGACAGCAGCCCGAGCATCGCCGCGAGCCGTCCGGCCGCGAGTCGTCCGGCCGCGGGCCGCCCG
>JBCDFF010000236.1:0-6941 GCA_039178415.1 Bacteroidota bacterium | reverse complement strand
GGGAAGCGCGTCGAGCCACCAGAACGTGTTGCCCGAGACCAGCGCAATGCCCGCAGGCGGCGTACCGCCCGGGCCACGCCGGTAGAGGCCGCCCGCGACGAGTACGCGCTGCGAGAGCGTCTCGAAGTCGAGCGTCACGGCGCTGTTGCGCACCAGTTCGGTCGGGTCGAGGTCGGTCGTGCGGAAAAGGCGGCGGTCGTAGGCGGCGGGGCCTGTCGGGGTTGAAACAACCGGCGCGTCGCTGATCGTCTCGGTGGCGAGCGTCGTCGGGACGGCTACGGCGACGCTGCGCCCGGAGCGCTCGAAGGCCCACGTGGTCGCTGTGCCGAGGTCCTCGTCGCGCAGCACGCGCCTCGCATCCCCGGCGGTGTTGATGTCCACGCCGTAGCTGTAGCGGACCCGCTCGTTGCGCGGGACGAAGACGCGAGCCACGAGCGTCGAGTCCGTCGGGTCTCCCGTGTTGGGTTCGAGCGCATACAGCCCCGCCGCCGCGCCCGACTCAATGGAGAGGAAGGGGACGTCCGAGTCGCCGTAGCGACCCCGGCGCTCGATCAGGGAGACGAGGCCGCTCTGCTCGGCGCGACGCGCGTCGAGGCGAAAGTCGACGACCACGCCGTCGAAGGGGGCGGGGTCCCAGCGTCCGACCTGCACACTGGGACGCCCGCCTGCGAGCGTGAAGCCGCCAGCCGCCCACAGCGCATCGCCCGCCACGGCGAAGTCGGCCACCCCCCGGGGACTGAAAGGGTAGGGAAGGGTGATGCCGTTGCCGAGCGCCGACCACCGCCCGTCTGCCGGGTCGTAGGCGGCAATGCCGGGCAGCGACAGCCCAGCTTGGCCTGTGGGGATGACGCCCTCAAAGCCGCCGCCGACCACGAGGCGGTCCTCGTACACGGTGAGCGAGAGCGGGTCGTCGCCAGTGAACTCCGCGACACGCTCCCAGCGGTCGTCAGCACCGAGCCGCCACAGCGTTCCCAGTCGCGCGCTGAGGCCCTCGTGAACCACGTAGAGCGCGTCGTCCGGGCCGAACGTGAGGTCGTACACGCTGTAGTCGAAGTCGGCATTCCCCACCTTGCTCCAAACGCTCCCATTCCACCGCCCGACGTTGCCCACGCGTACGACTGAGCCATCGGCGTTGACCAGCCCGTTGAAGACGTCGCCGCTGATGAGCAGGTCGCCCGAGATAGGGTCGAGGGTCATCGCCTCGATGATGGCAAAGCGCTCGCCCTGGACGCCCCGGCCCAGCGGTTGCCACGCCGCGCCGTCCCAGGCAATGATCTTGTTGGAGGCGACGAATGAACCGTCGGTGTTGGTGCCGCCGGAGAAACCGGGGCTGTTGTCCTGCCCGCCGACGTAGAGCAGCCCGGTGGCGTCGTCGAAGAGGAGGCTTTGTACCCGCCCTTCGAGGCCCTGGCCCAGCGGAGAAAACGTCGTCCCGTCCCAGCGCGCGATGTGGTTGACGGTCACGCCGCGCAGCTCGGTGAACGCTCCGCCGAGATAGAGGTCGCCGTTCGGCGCGAAGGCCAGCGCGAAGACGCGGTCGTTGGTGGAAGCGCCCAGGTCGATAGGGTCCCAGACGGTCCCCGTCCAGCGCAGCAGGCCGCTCGCGCCGCCGAGGTAGCGCCCGGCCACGTAGACCTCGCCCGTGCGCGGGTGCACCGCCACAGCCCGCAGGTCGATGCCCAGCAGACCGTTACGGCCAGGAGCCACCGTGTCGCTCCCGTCGACGGCGAATTCGGAGGACCAGGCCCCGTCCAACGAGGGGGGAAGCGGCTGCGCGCGCAGCGCACCCGAGCCGAGTGGCCACATCGCCAGCACCACGGTCAACGCGAGGGCGAACGGCAGGGAGAGGACCCAGGTGCGAAGGGACACAGCAAAGGAGGAGGCGAACATGGGAAACCGAGGCCAGGCGCAACGCGCATCAAGAGGGACATCCACTGTCGAGTACGAAGAATGCGGCACGACGGGATCACCTGCGGGACGTAGGCGGGGTATCATGCTAGGTCGCCGAAGGTACCGGAGGAGCGGAGGGCGCGGCCCCCGCTCGCTTCGTTACGAGAGGCCGACGAACCCAGACGCAACTTCGAGGGTTGATTCGGCGGCTGTAGCGGTCAGGACGCCGCATTCCTACAGCCCGCCCTTCTGCTCTCCGTGTCCTCTGTGTCCCGTCTGATCGCTTTCCCTCGCGCCGTCGTGCGCGCTGTGCTCGTCGTTGCTGTCGTGCTGGTCCTCGCGTTCGTGGGACTGACGCGGACGCAGGTAGGGCGGGATGGGCTCCGCGACCAAATCGAGGGGTTCGTCGAGCGCGAGCTACAGGGGCGGTTGCAGATCGGTGCGCTGACGGGCAACCTGCTCTTCGACCTCTACGCGTCCGACGTCGTGCTCTTCGATGCCGATGGGGATCGGGTGGCATCGGTCGATTCCATCGTGCTGCGGCCCAAATGGTGGCCGCTCTTCACGCGCCGTGCCATCGTTGTGGATGAGGTGCTGGTCGTGCGTCCGCACGTGGCGATGCACCGCGACAGCGCAGGCACGTGGGACCTCGTGGCCGCGCTCCAGTCGAAGACGCCGTCGTCGGAGCCGCCCCCGGCGCTGACGCTCCGCTCTGCCGACATCGAGATCGAAGACGGGACGGTCGTCACGTCGCGCGCGGGGCCAGCGCCGGCAGTTGTGGAAGCCGGGACGCTGTTTGATTTCACGCGGGTGCAGGTGACGGCGCTTGAAGTACGCGGCGCCCTCGACTGGACGCCCGAGCGTAAGCAGGTCGAGGTGAAGCGGCTGGCGGCGCGGGTGCCCACGCTGCCGCTGCAGATCGTCGATCTCGAAGGGCGTTTCCACCTCGACGCGGGACGCCTGGCGCTGGACGACCTCCGGCTCATCACGGGCGAGACGCGGGCCGAGGGGACGCGCCTTACTGGGTTCGCCGTGCTGGAGTCGCCGGACGAGCGCCCCCTGGCGGAGGTGCCCCGCGCCGAGCAGGTGCTCGACGTGCGCCTCGCCGCAGAGCAGGTCGACCTTGACGAGGTGCGGCGCGTCGTGCCCGCGAGCCCCCTCGCGGACGCTGTGGCCCTCGACGTGCGCGCGGACGGCACGCTGGGCGCGGTCGACGTGCGGACGCTGCGCGTGGAGCGCGGTGCCACTCGCATCGACGCCGACGGGCGCGTGCAGGCTCCCGAGGCATCGCTTGACGGCGCGCTGACAGGCGTGTTGCGCCTCAACCCGAGCACCGTCCGGCAGGCCGACGTGGCGGCGCTAGCGCCCGACCTCGACCTCCCGGACTACCGGCACCTGGGCACGCTCCGGGTGCGGGGCGAGGGAACCGCCACCGCGCGCGTGGGGACCACCGGGCGCCAGTGGGCGATCGAGAGCGACCTCGCCATCCGCACCGACCAGTACGGGCGCACCGAGGCGACCGTCGCGCTCGCGCTCGCCCCCAACGAGGCCCCGGCGTGGGAGACCGACCTCCGCCTGGACGCGCTCGACGTGGGGGGAATCCTCCTACAGCCGGACTGGGCCGGAGCGCTCTCGGGCCGCGCGGCCGTGCGCAGCATCGCCGACTCCACCGAGGCGACCCTCGGAGTGGTGGCGGCGCTCGCCTCGGTGCGGGCGGGGGCCGTCCGGGCCGACACGCTGGCCGCCGACGTGCGGATCGGCGGGGGCGAGATCGCCGGGCGTGTGTTTGCGCAGCAGGGCGCGAGTCGGCTCGATGCCACGGGCGGCGTCGCAGCGCTGGGCACCCCGTCGCTCGCCTACCGGCTCGACGCAGCCGTGCGGGCGCTCGATGCGCAGGCGTTCTATGCGCCCGCGCCCCGCACCGCCGTGACGGGTCAGCTCCGCCTCGATGGCAGCGGAACCACCCTCGCCACGCTCCGCGCGGACCTCGACGCCACGCTCTCGGACGCCCGCGTACAGCTGGGCGACAGCCTCCAGCGCATCGCCACGGAGCAACTCGCCCTCTCGATTGCGCCGCCTTCCAACGAGGGGGCGATAGTCAGCGACGGGCGCGGAGCGGCTCCGCGCCTCGCGCTGCGCAGCGACCTCGCCGATGTCACGCTCGGCGGTGGGATCGGCCTGGGCGACCTCGCGGCGCTAGGGCAGCACTGGCAGCAGGCCATCGCGCGCACCGTCGACGCCGAACGGCGCAAGGCTCGCACCTTCGACCCCGCCACGGCGGACCCCGTCGGCGAGATCGTTGGCCGGGAGCCGCTTCCGATGCGGCCGGTGCAGCTCACGGCCACGTTGCGTCGCCCAGATAGCCTGCGCGTGCTGGTGCCGGGCCTCCCCGCGTTGGCCGACGGGACGACCGCCACCGTTTCGGGAATGGTCGGCACCGACAGCCTGGCGCTCGTGGTCACGGCGCGCGACAGAGCGCTGGTCGCTGGGGCTCTGCGTACCGAGAAGCTGGGCGCACGCGCGACCGTGCGCAGCCGCTACGGGCGCGTGCTCACAGACCGGTCGGAGGTCACGGTGCGCGCCCGGGCCGACAGCGTGCGCCTGGGCAAGCAGATGCTCGCCCAGCCGACCCTCGCGTTCGCCTACCGCAAAGGGACGGGGGCGCTCCGTCTTGAGGCGCAGCCGCTCTACAACGCCGCGGCACGCCGCCAGCCCGACTCGCTCGCGCTCGGCGAGGCCATCCTAGCGCTCGACTTCGACGTGCAGCCCGAGGCGACGCGCGTCACGTTCGACGAGGCCTACCTGCGGGCGGGGGTGCTCCACTGGCGGCTGATGCCTACAACGGGCACCAACGCGCCGGTCGCGGACCTGTACACGGATGCGATCGTGACGGAGGGGCTCTCGCTCATGCGCGTGACGCCGGACGCCGCGCCGTCGGACGCCGCGCCGTCGGACGCCGCACCGTCGGACGCAGCGCCGCAGCGCCTCACCCTGGCGGGCGCGTTCTCGCCGGCGCGCACCGACACGGCCTACGTGTCGGCCAGCGGCCTCGACCTCGCCGAGGTGCTGCGCTTCGTGGGGCTCTCGCGGCCGTTCGGGGGCCGCCTCGACGGCGAGGTGGCCATCCCGGCCGCCCTCGGCCAGCCCGAACTGGAGGGCGATCTCCGCATCGCGCCGTTCCTCTTCGACGGACGCCCAGCAGGCGAGATCGACTTGCGCAGCCGCTTCCGGCCAGGCACCACCGAACTGGCCGTCGACCTCACCCTCGCGCCCAACCCCGACGGGACCACCGACTCGCTCCGGGTGCCGACCAACGACTTCGACGTCACGGGCACGCTCCGTCTCCCCGGGCGGGCCGACGACGGCACGCGGACGCGCGGTGCCTACGACCTCGACGCCACCTTCCGACGCCTCGACCTCTTCTTCTTCGACTGGCTCTTCCGGCGCATTCTCAACAGCGCCGACGGCGTGGCGTCCGGGACGGGGCGCATCACGGGCACGCTCACCCGCCCGCTCTTCGAGGCCGACCTCGACGTGCGCGACGCCAGCTTCCGCGTCCCCGGCTTCAACCTCGCCATCGGCCTCGACGGGGAGGTGGACGTGGACACCGAGGGGATCCACATCAGCGAGGCTCGCCTCACCGACCAGACGGGGGGGACGGGCCGCGCCGCCGGCAGCATTCTCTTCAACGACTACCGCTTCTGGAGCTTCGACCTCGAAGGGGCCCTCCGCGAGATGCAGATCATCAACGTAGCCGAGTCGGACGCGCTGCCGTTCTACGGCGACATCCGCGCCAGCGGAGCGCTCTCGCTAGACGGTCCGGTCGACAACGTCTTTCTAGAGAGCACCAACGCGCGCACGACGCCCGACAGCGAGCTGTTCATCCCCATCGTGGCGAGCGGACCGGCCGAGGAGACGGGGTTTCTCATCTTCGCCGACTCGACGGGCGCAATCCCGGAGGCCGAGACGCGCCGCAGCCTCGTCAGCCGGCGGCCCTCCACGGAGCGGTCGTTCCTCAAAGGCCTGGAGATGCAGCTGAGCGTCGAGGCCCCCTCCGGCTCCACGGTGCACCTCGTGCTCGACCCCGCCACGGGCGACGTGATCGACGCCGTCGGACGGGGGCAGATGGAACTGACGATCGACGAGGGCCGCTTCCTCACCTTCGGCACGTTCAACGTGGAGGGGGGCGACTACCTCTTCACGGCCGGCGATGTCTTCACCCGCCGTTTCGTGCTGCAGCCGGGCGGGACACTCCGGTGGACCGGCGACCCCGTCGACGCGCGTCTTGGCTTGGCGGCGGCCTACGAGACGCGCGCCTCGCTCGCAGGCCTCCGGTTGCCGGGCGTCGAAGACCCGGCCCGCCAACGCGTCCCGCTGCTCGTCGAGATGGACCTCTCGGGCTCCGTCACCACGCCGCTCGTCGACCTCCGCCTCGACCTCGACACCGGCGAGCGCCTGGACTCGGGCGTGATCGAGGCGCTGCGCACCGAGCTCAACCGGGGCGACCGGCAGGCGGAGTATGCCACGAGCGTGCTGCTCACCAACTCGTTCCTCCTCGCGCCCTCGGACGACCTCGCCACGGTGGGCGACACCGCCGACGAGCTGATCTACACCTCGCTCTCGCAACTCGTCTCGACGCGGCTCAACCTGTTCCTCAACGAGGCGCTCGCCTCCGACAACGTGGAGGTGCTCCTGGGCGTCCAGCAGGGCAACGACTTCGAGGCGCTCGACGTGACCTACGGCGTCGCGCTGCGCTTCCTCGACGAGCGGCTCATCATCCGCGGCGAGGGCGTCTACCAGCGCGACAACTCCGACGCACTCCAGAACGAAGACTTCCAGGGCGAGGTGGCCGTCGAGGTCAAGCTCACCCCCGATGTGTCGCTGGAGGTGTTCTACCGCCGCGAGAACGAACTGCTCGTGGGCGAGAGCATCGGCGGAACGACCTTCGGGGCCTACGGGGCCGGTCTGAGCTACCAGACCGAGTTCACTTCGTGGCCAGGCCTCCTGGGCACGCTCGTGGACGAGGCCCAGTCCGACCCAGACAACGCCGC
>JBCDFF010000235.1:0-6945 GCA_039178415.1 Bacteroidota bacterium | reverse complement strand
GGGGTGCCGGGCCCCATGGTGCCGTCGAAGACTCGGCCGGGCTCCTATGTCGTTAACCCCCGCTCACTGCCGACGTGGCGGGACGTGCCCATTGACGCGCTCCTCGAAGAAGAACTGGGCGTCCCTGTCCTCGTCGAGAACAACGCGATGGCTGCGGCAGTGGGGGAGCGCTGGTATGGAGCGGGCCAACACATCTCGACGTTCTTCTACGTGTACTTCGGCAGCGGGCTAGGCGGTGGGATGGTCGTCGGCGGGCATCCCTACTCCGGCAACCGAGGCAATGCGGGCGAACTGGGGTTCATCCCCTCCGTGGGCACGAGTATGCTCTCGCTGGACGAAGTGGCTGGCGACGGGACCCCGACCGGCGAGCCGCTAGAGCACAGCGGGGCCTTCTTCAACCTCCCACGCCTGTTTCGCCTCCTCACCCAATCGGGCACCGAGGTGAGTTCGCCAGACGCGCTGAGCGCCCTGCTCGCCCAAGAGCACCCCGTGCTGCTCCGTTGGATCGATGAGGCGACCAGGCAACTCACGACGCTCATTCTGACGGTGGGCTACCTGCTGGACCCCGAAGCCATTTTCTTCGGCGGTCGGCTTCCTGATGATGTCTTGCGCGCCATGCTGCAGGGGGTTTGGAAGCGCTTCTCGGAAAAGCACGACCTCGACGAACTGCTCCTGCCCGAACTCAAACTGGCAACTGCTGGCACGGAAGCCGCAGCCCTCGGCGTGGCGGCGCTACCGCTGCACGACTTCCTCAACCCACAGCACGGACTCTCTGGGCGAAGCCAGGATGTTTCGGTCAGCAGCCGGGCGACTAGCGTCGTGAATGAGGCGGGATAGACTAGTAGGTACGATAGTAACTCATACACTTGTAAATAAGTCGCTTATTTGGGGTTAAATACTCTCGTGTCCACGCCTGGGTGCGAGGAAAAGTGGTTTCGGATCGGGCATCGGAAGCGTTTCCGCTTGCATTAATCAAATCGATTTATTTATAATCTTCCCAGCGCCCGCTATGGCTCGCCCCTGAACCACACGGGGCAATCTCTTGCCTACCGGTCGTCTTCCCCCTGACTCCTCGGCCACCGCTCTCCCATGTCGCTCACCGTCTCCACCATTCGGAAGCGCTCCCGCCTCGTGCTCCTCTGGGTTGCTCTCGGAGTCATCGCTGCGCTCCCCCACACCGGGGTGGCTCAAAGCACCACGGGACGGATTGTGGGCACGGTCGCAGACGCGCAAAACGGCGAGGCGCTGCCCGGCGCGAACGTCGTAGTGGCTGGTACGAGCATCGGTGCCGCTACCCTCGTGGACGGGACCTACACGATTCCGTTCGCGCCAGCGGGGCCGCAGATCCTCGTGGTTTCGTACGTCGGCTACGTGACCGACTCGCTCCAGGTCGAGGTTGTAGCAGGCGAGACCATCGAAGTCGATGCTGTGCTAGGCTACCAGACGCTGGACGGCGTGACGGTCACGGCACAGGTGGCGGGACAATTGGGGGCGATCAACGAGCAGTTCAACGACGCCACGGTCAAGAACGTCGTCTCTCGGGCGCGTATCCAGGAGTTGCCCGACAACAACGCAGCGGAGTCGATCGGTCGGCTTCCCGGCGTGGCCATCCAGCGCTCCGGGGGGGAGGCCAACAAGGTGGCCATTCGCGGCCTCTCACCCGAGTTCAACAACGTCACCGTCAACGGCGTCCGTCTGCCGAGCACCGACGGTAGCGACCGCTCCGTAGACCTCTCGCTTGTCTCGTCGAACATCCTTGAGGGCATCGAGGTGCGCAAGGCCATCACGCCCGATATGGACGCGGATGTCATCGGCGGCGCCATCGACCTGCGGCTCAAGAGCGCGCCTGTGGGCTTCGAGGCCGATGTGTTGGCGCAAGGGGGCTACACAAGCCTCCAGGACGATTACGGCAACTACAAATTTGTAGCGACCGCCAGCGACCGCCTCTTCAACGACCGACTCGGCGTCATTGGCACCGTAAACACGGACCGCTACGACCGCAGCGCTGATAAACTCGGCGTCGGCTACATCGACCAGGACGTCACAACAGACTCTACCTCTGTCGAGATCCCTACGATCAGGGACCTTGACCTCCGGGAGGAGACGGTCACGCGTAGCCGTGTCGGCGGGAGCATCCTACTCGACTACAGGCTTCCAGGTGGACGCTTGACAGCCAACACGTTCTACAACCGTCTCAACGACGACGCGCTCTTTCGGAACTACCGTCCCACCGACGACGGCGTCAGCTTCAACGTCGAGGACCGCGAACGGGCGACGTCCCTCTTGACGATGAGCATCGGGGCGGAGCAGGCGCTGCCGTGGCTAGAGTACGATGCGAACCTCTCCTACACGCAGTCACGCATTGATACGCCGGAAAGTCTGATCTGGGATTTTCAGCAGGTCGGCAATGCGTTCGAGAACAACCTCGCCGGACGTGTTGGCTTGGATCCGCAGGGAGCATTCGGGACCGTCACTGCCGACTCGACAGCACCCCTAGCCAATGTGTGGGTGGATGCGACCGACTTGCGAGACAACCAGGTGACCGCCGAGTTGAATCTGCTTCGGCAGTACCGCATCGGCCCGCACCTCTCCGGCTTTGTCAAGGCGGGAACCAAGCTTCGCTGGCTCGACCGCACCTTCGACGCCGAGCGCAACGGGCAGCAGGGCATCCAATTCCCCGGGTTCTGGAACAGCGTCGCGGAGACGTGCCTCGCCGACGCGCTGGGACCCGAGTGGGACGAAGCGCTAGACCTGGCCCGCGCCCAGTCCTTCCTTCCGATCTCCGTGTTCGCGACGGACTACGGCCGGGAGGACGACTTCATCAATGGGGACTACGGGCTTGGCATCGTCCCCGACGTGGAGATGCTCACGGAGTTCACGCGCGCACTCCAAAGCGAAGGGTGTTCCTCGGAGTACCTCCGCAACTCCATTGGCTCCATCGGTCAGGACTACGAAGGGTCCGAGCGGTATCGTGCCGGCTATCTCATGGCCCGCATTGACATCGGGCGCTACGTCACGCTGATCCCCGGAATCCGCTACGAAGGCGAGCGCACCGAGTACACCGGCCAGCGCTTCCGCGAGATCATCAACGCCCTTCGCGAGGGACCGCCTGCGGACCTGGAAGAGCTGGTCGTCGAGCGGGAACACGAGTTCTGGCTACCCATGGTCCACCTCGACATTCGTCCCGTGGACTGGCTCTCGGTGCGTCTCGCGCGGACCGAAACGATTTCACGGCCTGGGTTCAACCAGTATGCGCCGATCACCTCCATCGACGGATTTGGAACCGCCATCCAGGCAGCCAATGCCGATCTGCGTCCCTCCGAGGCTACAAACTATGATGCCTCCGTCCAGGTCATCAACGACAAGCTAGGCCTGCTCGGCGTCTCTGCGTTCCGCAAGCAGATCGATGGGCTTGTCTTTCCCGTACGCTTTCCTGCGCGGCTGGTAGTGGCCGACGGGGACTCGACGCTGCTCGGCGTACCTGACGGTACCAACGTGCCTTCGGCGTGGCTCGAAGGCACGACTCCCGACCTGTTTTCCTTCGTCAACAACGAGTCGGAGACGACCTACTGGGGCGTCGAGTTCGAGTGGCAGACCAACTTCTCCTATCTGCCCGGTGCGCTCAAAGGGCTGGTGCTCAACCTGAATTACACGCGCTCCTTCTCCGAGGCCTTCTACAAAGTAAACATACTGGAGCAGACCTTTATTCCCGGCTCTCGTCCGCCTCGGTTCGACCTATCGATCAGCGACACGACGCGCACGGGGCGTATGCCGGACCAAGCCGCCCACGTCTTCAACGCGACGATTGGCTACGACTTCCGCGGCTTCTCGGCACGGCTCTCTTACCTCTTCCAGAGCAACACGACCTCCGCTATCGAACCGCGTGAGACGCTGCTCGACACCTTCGTCGGCGACTACGCACGCTTCGACCTCTCTCTCCGGCAGAAGGTCCGAAGTGGGTTCGAGGTCTTTGCCAACCTGAACAACCTAAACAACCGAGAAGACCGCAGCTTCACGGGACAGGTGGACGGGACCTCCTTCAGCGAGACCTACCCCTCCTTCCGTGAGCTCTACGGCTTGACGGCCGACATCGGCCTGCGCTTTCGGTACTGACGTGCCGGTTTCCCCGCGCACCCTTCTTCACGAACAGCGCCGCTTGGCCGCGCTACTCCCTCAACCCCAACAACCACGAGGCTTTCTATGCGCTTTGCATACCGCTTCCTCGCTCTAGCCGCCGTGTGCGGGCTTGCCTGGGCACCCCAGGCCGTAGCGCAGGACTTCACCACCTGTCCCACCGATCAAGACGAATGTCTCGTCGAATGGGCCGACCCTGTCACGTTCGCGCCCATCATCAACGGACTGCGCAACACCATTGCGAACGACGAGAACCGTCCCGCCGGACGCGTCTACGTTCTGCGTCGCGGCGGCTTCTACTACAACACCGACCGCCTCTCCAACGAGGGCTTCGACCTGCGCGTCATCGGCCAGACCGCTGAAGAAGGCGCAGCGTCCGGCGAAAACGTCTGTGGCGACGGCACTCAGGACTGCGGCCCGGCCATCATCCAGCGCTTTACCCGCGAAGATGGCTCCGTCGACCAGCGCATGATCGAGAGCGGCGGGGATGGCAACTCCGGCCTCGTCCTCAAGAACGTCTGGATCATGGGCGTGGACAACAACGGCGGCACCACCTACCACCCGATCAACATCAATTCGAGCAACTCGCGCTTCGAGTTTGACAACGTGGTGTTCGACCGTAACAACTGGCAGCACGTCGGCGTGCCGGGCGGTGGCAACTCGTTCTACATCACCAATTCGTTCTTCCGCAACATCTCGGGCAACTCGCAGATCTTCGAGGGCCGAGGCATTCGTTTCGAAGCAGGAGCCGACACCGTGGTGTTCGAGAACAACACGTTCTTCAACCTTACGTCCTTCCCCTTCCAGAGTGAGGCCGCGCCGGTTGAGTACTTCCTCTTCAACCACAACACGCTGGTCAACTTCGGGCGCGAATTCAGCGCGGGCACGCGCTGGAAGAAGGCGTACGTCGCCAACAACATCATGGTCAACCCCTATTTCCAAGGGGAGAGCCCTGACCAGTTCCAAGACCGCCTCGACACCTGGGTCGCCCAGGGCAATGCACCGGAAGACATTCCGACCTTTGTCGGGGTCTTCTCGGTCGGCGCCCTCAACTCATCCGAAGGGTTGGAGGTCGACCGCCGGATTCTGCTGTCGAACAACGCTACGTTCCAGACGAACGCGGTGACCAACGCACAGAACGCGCTGAGCCTTACCGGTCAGCCGCTCGTGGGCGACTCCACGCAGAGCTTCTTCGACACGTTTGACGGCATGGTGGCCCAGAACAACGTCGTCGCTAACCCAGGCTTTGCAAGCTCGACGACGCCACTCAACGGAGACGTCGACGGGCAGATCAACACGTTCCTGAACCAGTGGATCGGCGGTGAGCCGACGCCCTGGGCCTACGTCTACTGGGATCCGGGTCGCCCGCCCATCGGCGACGCCCTGCACCCCGTCTCGAACGTGTGGCCGCCCGTGGAGGACTTCTCCTACTCCAACAGCGACCTCCAGACGGCGGGCACCGACGGCCTCCCGCTCGGTGACCTGAACTGGTACCCGTCGGCGAAGGACACGTACTTGGCCAACCGCGCGCAGTTTGTGCAGGACCTCGAAGACACGGCAGGCCCGCCTGTCGTCCAGCCTATCGGGCAGATCCAACTGCAGGCCGAGGACGCGACCGTGTTCGACAACGCGACCGTGCAATCGTTCGAGGGCTTCGCCAGCTACGTCTTCGAGTCGAGCGGTAGCGTCGTGTGGACCTTCGACGTGCCGTCGAACGGGGAGTATGGCCTCAACGTGCTCACCGACCTGCGCGGCAGCGGGGAGCGCGGCCAGACCTACCTCGTCAACGGCAACGTGCTCCGCAATACCGACACCTTTGGTGAGTACTTCGTCTGCGCCACGGGCAGCGGCAACGGCGACTGCGTGGTGTTTGTGGAGCCAGGTGGCTTTGACACGCTGGAGATCCGCGAGAGCGACCTCAACAGCGAAACGTCGGGCAACCTCACACTCTCAGCGGGTACGCAGACACTCGAAATCCAACCGGGCTGGGGCTTCCAGGCCTTCTCCACCGTCGAGGTGGTCGACGCCTCCGGCAACGTAGTGGCGACGCTCACGCCGCCGGACGCCACCGCGTCGGGCGTCAGCGAAGCCTGCGAAGGCGACGTGTTCTGCCCGTCGGGCTTCCAGAGCGCCCTCATCGAAGACGGCGGCAGCGTCTCCTGGTCCGTCGACGTCCAGAGTGGTGTCCGCAGCGGCCTGCTGCGCCTCTTCTACCAGGCTCCGACCGGCGCGACGGGCTCCGTATCGGTCAACGGCACAGAAGTCGCGACGGCGTCCTTCAGCTCGGCTGGGGGCACCTCGGCTTCCGAGGCCGTCACGATCCGCTTCACGCTCGGCTCGGGCGCGAACACGATCACGCTGGCTACCAGCGGCGGCGCGGTTGACCTCGACCAGGCCATCCTCCTGGTCTATGACGTCGGCAGCGTGGCCAACGAAGACGGGGCACTGCCCGAGGGCTACGCGCTCGGCCAGAACTTCCCGAATCCGTTCGCGCAGGCCACCTCGATCCAGTACCAACTGGGCGAGACGGCAGAGGTCGCGCTCCACGTGTACGACCTGCTGGGCCGCAAGGTGATGACGCTCGTCGACGGCGAGATGCCTGCGGGCTCGCACTCGGTCAACCTCGACGCCAGCCGACTGGCGAGCGGGACCTACATCTACCGGATCGAGACCCCGGTCGGCATGGAGGTCCGCAAGATGGTCGTCGTGAACTAGCCACCTCATTTCGGCTCACGACGCTGGGGCGGGAGGTTATCGCCGAACCTCCCGCCCTGCTTCTGTCAACGGCCCGATTCTATCGAAGGGAAGCCC
>JBCDFF010000234.1:0-6956 GCA_039178415.1 Bacteroidota bacterium | reverse complement strand
GCCCGCGGCCCCTGCGTAGACGGCGATGGCGACCGTGTCTTCCTCGCGCAGCTCATTCACGAGCAGCCGCAGCGCCGACTTCAGGAGCGGCAGCTTGTCCGCGTTGCCCATCGAGCCGGAGACGTCGAGGAGAAAGACCAGGTTGGCGGGCGGCAGGTCTTCGGTGTCGATGCGGCGGCCCTGGAGGCCGATGCGGACGAGCCGATGTGCGGGCTGCCACGGCGCGACGGCTACCTCGGTCGTGATCGAGAACGGCGCGTCCCCCTCCGGGTCGGGGTAGTCGTAGGAGAAGTAGTTGACGAACTCCTCAATGCGGACGGCGTCAGCGGGCGGGAGGCGGCCGCTGTTGAGAAAGCGCCGCGTGTTGGCGTACGACGCCGCATCCACGTCGATACCGAACGTCGAGAGCGGCGCATCGCCCACGCGCCTGAACGGGTTCTCGTCGATGGCGGCATAGCCCTCACGGTCCGTCGGCGGTGGGTTGTGCGTCTGGACGCCGGGGAGGTAGCCGCCGTGCGGTGCAGGGGACGGTGGGCCCACATACGAGGCGAGGCCGCGCGCCTGGATGCGCTCGCCAGGGACTGCTTTTGGGGGGCCAATGGCATCGTTTTGCTGCCGAGGCCCCTCGTGCCGGACGACGACCTCTTCGAGGTTGGACGACGCCAGCAGTTCGAAATCCAGCGTACGGGTGAAGTTGGCCGACACCTGCACGCCCGTGACCGTGACCGACTGGTAGCCAACGAAAGAAGCCGTGACGTCGTATTCCCCGACGGGGACACCTAGAATGACATACTCGCCGTCCAGACTCGTGGCGGCCCCCATCGACGTGCCGTCGATGACGACGTTGGCGCCGGGGAGCGGCTGCCCTGCATCGTCCGTGACGACCCCAGCGATCTTGCCGGTGTTGGGAAGTGGAGCCGGGCCGTGGAGCGCGACGGCAGGACCGAGCAGCAGCCCCATGGTTGCCAAAAGGACGAGCGGGAGCGTAGAAATACGTAGCATGGGCTGTGACGAGTACGTGGACGTGACGAGGAATCCACGGGCGCCTTACGGGGCACCGCGCAGAGCGTAGACCGCAACCCCAGCAGGAAGTCGCCGTCAGAGAGCGTCCACGGAAGCACAGCCGGCGTTGCCTCCGCGTCTGCCCCCTAAACAGCTGGGGCGCTCCGGTTATTGCCACCGCCGAGAATTGCATGAGCCGCGATGCCCCTGGGCTGTCCGGCCGTGAGGGCGTCCCAACGGTGGCACGCCAGACTGCTCTACTCTTTCCTCTTACCCCATCCGACTAAGGCCCATGCCTCGCTTTGCCCTCGTCCTCGCCGTTCTGCTTCTGCTCGCCCCCGCCTCCATCGCCCAGCCGAGTGCGGCACCATCCGCAGACGAGGCCGCTATCGCTGAAGCTGCCGCTTCGTTCTCGGCCGCGTTCATGCAGGGCGACGCCGATACGATGGCCGCGCTCTACACCGAGGACGCTGTGATCTTCCCCGAGCGCCGCCCCGCCATCGAGGGCCGCGAGGCGATCAGAGCCTACTGGACCCTGGGCGAAGGCCGCACGATCACGAACCACCACATCACGCCGACCTCGGTGGACGTAGTCGGCGATAGGGCGTACGACCACGGCCTCTACACGGTGAGCGGCACGAGCAATGGTGAAGCTTGGGGGCCGAGCTACGGGAAGTACCTCATCGTCTGGAAGCGCGGCGCGGACGGCGCGTGGCGCATGCACCTCGACATGTGGAACAGCACGCCCGCCCCAGAAACGGAGTAGCCCAGCCTCTCCCCCGCTCGCTCAACCGCGCCATGTCCATCTTGACTCCGGAGGTCCTCACCGCCATCGATCGCAGCGTCCTGTGCTGGCTAGCCACGGCCAACGCCGATGGGGTCCCGAACGTATCGCCGAAAGAAGTCTTCGCGGCGCACGGCGATGACGGCCTCCTGATCGCCAACATCGCCTCGCCGCAGAGCGTGCGCAACATCCGCGTCAACGCCCACGTGTGCGTGAGCTTCGTGGACGTGTTCGTCCAGAAGGGCTTCAAGCTCACCGGCACCGCTACCCTCGTCGCGCCCGACACCGCGCGCTTCGAGGCGCTGCTGCCGCCGCTGCATCGCATCACGCAGGGGCTGTTTCCGATTCGCAGCATCATCGCCATCGAGGTCACGGCGACCGCGCCCATCGTCGCCCCGAGCTATTTCCTCTGGCCCGACGTCACCGAGGCCGAGCAGCGCGCCGCGGCGATGCAGACCTACGGCGTCGCTCCGCTGCCTCAATCATGACGACGGCCCCACACATGATCGATGCGCTCCTTCAGCTCTCGGAAGACATCCGCTACGCCGCCGTCTACCGCGACGGCGAGCTTACCTCGAAGCAGAAGACCGACACGCTGGACGCCAGCAGTGCGGAGTCGGACCGCTACGAGGAGTTGCTCGTCAACCCGGCGCTGCTCACGCTCGCGACCCAGCGCGGCAACATCGACTGCGGCGGTCTGGACTATGTCTTGGTGCGCTACGGCCACTTCTTCCAGTTCGTCCTCCCGCAGCCGTGGGGCCACGTCTCCGTCTGCATCGCCGCCGACGCCGACCCCATCGAACTGGGCGCTCGCATCCGCGCACTCGTCGCTGACCAGGGCTGAGTTTGGCACCTTGCGCTCGGAACCTGCAGTATGGGCTTCTGTTGCCTAGCACCACACAGACCCGCCGTCCATGAGCATTCAGGAGATCCACGCCTACGCCCTGCAACTCCCCCGTGAGGAGCGCGCTGCCCTTGTGCGGCACCTCATCGCGAGCCTGGAGGAGAGTGACGAGTTCGAACAAGCGTGGTCCGACGAAGCAGCACGACGCCTCGCCGAGTTAGAGTGCGGTCACGTGGACAGCCTGGAAGCGACCACCGTATTTGCTGACGCACGCCGCCGACTCGCGTAGGCTGGACCGATGCAAGCCCGGTTTCACCCTGCTGCCCGCGCCGAGCTGATGGACGCGGCGACCTACTACGAAGAGCAAGCCGACGAGCTAGGCGGGCAGTTTATCGATGAGGTGCATCGGGTGGTAGACCTCCTCGTCGAGTCACCTAGCTTGGGCGCTGCATTGGAAAGCCAGCCACGTTTACGCCGCTGGCGCCTCCGCCGTTTTCCGTATTACGTGATCTACCACGTGCAAGCCAATCGACTCTTTATTCTGGCCGTCGCTCACGAACGGCGTCGGCCGGGCTATTGGTCGGAGCGCACGCGAGGGTGACCACACCTCCCTCGGTTATCCCACGAGCCGCATGCGCTCGCCGGTCCAGTCGGGGAAGAGCGTGCGGTCGTCGGCGATGCCGAGTGTGGGTCCGGCAACACCGGCAAAGACTGCGCGGAAGTCGGTGGTAACGGGAAGGTCGCGGCCGTCTTCGAGCGCGTCGGGGTCGAGGACGAGGGGCCGTCCGTGGACCTGCCCGCCCGCGACGCCGTTGCCGAGTACGAACATCGCCGAGGCGCGGCCGTGATCGGTGCCACGCGCGCCGTTCTCGGCGACGGTCCGCCCAAACTCGGTCATCGTCATCACGGTCACGTCGTCGTGGTGGCGCTCAAGGTCGATCCAGAAGGCGGCGAGGCTCTCGGCGAGGTCCCGGGCCTGGCGGGCGAACGAGCCGTTGGGGCCGCCCTGCCGGACGTGCGTGTCCCAGCCGCCCTGCTCGGCGAAGGCCACTTCGAGGCCGACGTCGAGCTTGATGAGCTGGGCGATCTGGCGGAGGCTCTGGCCAAGCTTCGTGCGGGGATACTCCGCGCCGTGCTCGGGGCGGTAGTTCCGGAGGTCCGACTCCTGGAGGAGGCGCGCAGCGTCGAGGCCCTCGCGGCCCGCCTGGCTCAGGGCGTCATCCTCCCCCAGGAGGTTGCGCGTCGTCTGCTCGTAGAGCGCTTCGAGGCTCTGCCCGGCCGTCTGGGCGAGGTCGGCTCCGCGCACGTGCAGGCCGAAGTCTTCGAGCTTGGCGATCGAGAGCGCGTTCTCGGGGCCGAAGAGCGAGCGCGGCAGCGCAGGCGTGAGCGCGACGGCCTGGAACGGCGTCGCCTCGTGCCCGGCCAGCCCAACGGCGCGGTTGAGCCAGCCGCTGCGCCCGCGGACGCCCGGCGTGCCCGTCTCCATGTAGTCCTGCGCGTCGAAGTGGGAGCGCGTGGCTACGGGCGAGCCCACGCCGTGAACGATGGCGAGACGCTGCTCGTCGAAGAAGCGCGCGAGCGGGTCCAGCGCCGGGTGCAGCCCGTAGGTCCCGTCGAGGTCGCGCAGCTGCGTCTCCGCGTTGCGGGCTGCCGAGAGCGTCAGCGACGGGCGTACGCGCTGCAACTGCGAGTCCGCGAGCGGCTGCACGGCGGCCAGGCCGTCCATCGCCCCCCGCTGGAAGAGGCACACGAGCGTCTTACGGCGCTGGAACAGGCCCGGCCCGGCACTCGCCTGCGCGGTGCGTCCGAGAAACAGCGGGCAGCCGCCGAGGCCGCTCGCGAGCAACGCGAGGCCCGAGGACTTGAGGAAGGCGCGACGGTCAATCATAGTGATGCGGTGTTGCGGTGTAGCGGTGTTGCGGTGGGGCTTGCGAACTCCACGGCCGCACCGCCCCACTGCTTCACCGCTCCACTCATTCACTGTCGTTGAAACTCGGGCGAGCCGAGGATGACGCCGACGACGAGCGCGAGGGTGTCGTCCCCCGACCGGTCGTTGGCGCGCATGGCTTGCGATGAGCGACGGCGGGGGCGGTCGGGCTCGTCGAGGCGGTCGCCGTCGATGACGTCGGGGCGGGCCTCGGGGGCGGCGTTGCGGACGCGCTCGGCGAAGTCGGGGCGGGCGATGAGCGGCGTGAGGCGCGCGAGCGTCTCGTCGAGGTCGCGGCCGGGGAGGAGCAGGCGGGCGTACGTCTCCAGCGCGGCCTCGGCGGACTCAGGCTCGCGATTCTGGTTGAGCGCGGCGAGGTCGAGGCGGACCCCGTTGATGGTGCCCTGCGCGAGGCGGAGGCCGAAGTCCATGCGCGCGAGGAGCGAGCCGGTGTTGATCCAGGCCTCCCCGGCCTCGTCGTAGCCCGTCGGGGCGGGCGCGCGGTAGGGGGCCTCGCCCATCGTGCGGAGCGCGGTCGCGAGCGGCCCGGCGCGGAGGATCTCCGCCTCGGTGGCGCGCAGCGCACTCGCCACGTACTCCATCGGCGTCTTGACCTTGCCCTCCATCGACGGCAGCGCCCAGAACTCCGGGGCCTCCACGATCGCCCACAGCATCGCGCCGAGGTCGCCGCCTGTCGCGGTGAACACCTCCGCGAGGCGCTCCACGAGCACGGCGTCAGGGTCGTCCTGGACAAACTTGACAGCCAGCTTGCGCGCGAGGTGGCGCGCCGTGGACGGATGCGCCGCCAGCATCCCGAGGATGCGCTCGCCCTCGTCGATGCCGCCCCCCGCCGGGAAGCGCTCGCCGAGGATGTTCTTGGGCTCGGCGTCGTGGTAGTGAGGAACGTAGAGGAAAAACCCGTCGCGGACGATGCCCGGGCGGTTGACGAGCCGGTCGAGTTGCTGCCGCCCCCGCGCGTCGACCATCGCGGCTTGGTAGCGGCGCACAGGCAGGACGGTCCAGCCGGTAAACGCCCGCGCGACCTCCTCGACGTCGGCCTGCGCGTAGCCGCCGTCCACGCCGAGCGTGTGCAGTTCCATCAACTCGCGGGCATAGTTCTCGTTGACGCCCGAGAGCCCGCCGGGAATCCGGCGCGGGCGCGGTGCTTCCGTGCGTGTACCCTCAGGCGCGACCGACAGTGCATTGTCGAGATAGATGAGCATCGCCGGGTGCCGGGCCGTCGCGCGGAGCATGGCCTCGAAGCGCCCGGTGACATGCGGGCGGATCGCTGACGCCTCGAAGTCGCGCACGAAGAGCGCTACGTCGGGCAGCAGTTCGACGTTGAAGTGGTTGTACCAGAAGTCGGTCAGAACCTCCTGCAGCTGGTACGGGCTGTAGACCGCGCGGGCGAGCTTGTAGTGCATGAGGTCGCGGATGACCTCCGCGCCGTTCCGGTAGCCGCGCTCCTCGCGGAGTTGCTCGATGATGGCGCGCCCCTCCTCCGAGTTGGCCGTCACCTGGCGCCCGATGAGGCCGCGAGACCGCGCCTCCTGGAGGATCTCGCCGTTGCGCCGGTAGGTCGCCGCGAGGTCCTCCGGCGTGCCCGAGAGTGACGGAAAGCGCTCCAGGTGCCGCGTCAACTCCGACGGATCGGGACCGGGGCTGAGCTGCGCGCCGAACCACGCGTCGAGGCCCTGCTGGACGAGATCCTCTACGTCGCCAGGGCGCGGGCCGTAGGCGAAGCGGTTGAGCAGGTGCGCCGCCGCCTCGTGCTCGGTCAGCCCGGCCTCGACGTACGGCATCCGTGACGCTTGCAGGTCGGCGACCGACGCGGCCGTGGAGATCGGCGCGGAGATCGGCGTTGACATCGGCACCCGCGCCTGCTCCGACGGCTGCGCACACGCAGGCACCGCGACAAAGGCGAGCAGGAGAACAGCGACACGCATAGAGGGAAGGCGAGTCAGGAGGGATACGGGGACAACACGGTGAGGAAACGGCCGCGCTATATCACGGCCGCACGGCCTTACTCCAGCAACCGCACGTCGCGGAGCTGCAACGACTGTTCCACCAGCAGGGTGAACGTGCGGATGCGGCGGCGCTGCTGGGCGACGAGGTTGAGCGCCTGCGCGCCGGGGAGGTCGAGGCCGCTTGTGCGGACATAGTCCGTGACGATGTCGAGGCGTGCGCGGACGTCGGGAGCCCGCACGTCAGGACCGGAGCGGGACGGCGCACCGCGTGGGGGGCGACCGCCGGGGGGACCGCCACCAGGAGGCCCCCCTCCAGGAGGGCCACCTCGAGGCGGACGACCGCCCGGCGGCGGACCGTCGGGGGGGCCCGCGCCGCCCTCGAACGTGAGGCGGACGCTGCTAGCCACCAGGCGCGGTGCCGTTGGAAGCCGG
>JBCDFF010000233.1:0-6968 GCA_039178415.1 Bacteroidota bacterium | reverse complement strand
CGGGTAGTCGTCAATGGCGACGTCGAACTGCACCTCGCTGACGATCTGCTGCGGGTAGGTCCACACCTCGAACGGCTGGCCCTCGTAGCCGAACGCCCCCGCGCGGCGGCCGAGCACGCTGAAGAAGCCGAACGTACCCGCCTCGGTCTGGCGCTCCAGCATCAGCCCGCTCTCGGGCATCTCGAAGCGAGGCACCTGCGCGAAGGACGGTGCAACGAGGAGGAGGGTGAGGAGGGCGAGCAGGGGGGAGCGACCAGCGACTGGGGAATAGGGCATGGGGAATAGAAGTGCTCAGATCGTGGTAGGCAGTTCCCCTCCTGGACAGGAGGGGGCTGGGGGGGTCGCTCGAGCGTGCTCGATCGCAGCATCTCGCCTCATCGGTCTACCCCCTCTGTCTCCCCCTGTCCAGGGGGAGAACTCATTCGGTGGCATATCAATGGTTCCTGGCATAGCATCGATCAACCAAGGTCAAGGGCCATAAGAGATAACAGATCAAGGATTATCCAACCACCACGCCCTCGTTGGCACCGAGGTGGAGCGTGCCGGTGAACGTGCGGCCTTCGCGCTCGCGCTGCGTGGAGGCGAGGACGTGCCCGGCGAAGCCGTCGGGGACGGCGACTTCCTGCATCGCGGGCGAGAAGTTGAGCGCGACGAAGACCTGCGCGCCGTCGTGCTCGCGGACGTAGGCGAACACGGCGTCCGGCACGTCGTCGCTGGGCGTGTAGCTGCCGACCTGCAGCGCGTGTGTCTCTTTGCGCAGCGCGAGGAGGCGGCGGTAGAGGTGGAGCATCGAGTTGGGGTCGTCCAACTCGGTGCTCACATTGATGGCGGCGTGGTCGTCGTGGAGTGGGAGCCAGAGATCGTCGGGGGCGGCGTCGGAGAATCCGGCGGAGGGCGAGGCGTCCCAGGCCATCGGCGTGCGGCAACCGTCGCGGCTCAGCTCGGGGAGGCTGCGGAAGCCCCAGGGGTCCTGCAGCTTGTCCTCGGGCACGTCGACTTCGGGCATGCCGAGTTCGTCGCCGTAGTAGAGCGTCGGCGAGCCGCGCAGGGTGAGCAGCAGCATCGCCGCGATGCGGGCCTGTGCGGCACCCACGCGTGATCGAATGCGCTTCTCGTCGTGGTTGCTGACGACGTAGTTCGGCCACGCGCCCTCGGGCAGCGCCGCTTCCAGTTCATCGACCGAGGCGCGGATGCTCGCGGCGGTCCAGTCGGCGTTGAGCAGGGCGAAGTTGAACGGCATGTGCAGCTCGTCGAGCACGCCCGGCGTGGCGTTGCCGCCGAAGTAGCGCACCCACGCGGCGCGGTCATACTCGTGGATCTCGCCAATCGTCACGCGTGCGGCCTCACCATGGGTGTCGACTAGCGTGCGGATCTCGCGGAAGACGCCGTGCACGTCCTCGTGGCCCTTGTCGTGGATGTGGACCTGCGAGTCATACTCCCCGAGCGACTTGTGGTAGTCGGCGGCCTCCGTCGCGAGTGGGTTGTCGCGCATCGCGGGGTCCTTCATGATGAAGTGCGCCACGTCGATGCGGAAGCCGTCCACGCCGCGGTCCATCCAGAAGCGCAGCGCGTCGAACATGGCTGCCTTGAGGTCCGGGTTGCGCCAGTTGAGGTCGGGCTGCTCGCGCAGGAAGCTGTGGAGGTAGTACTGCCCCGTGGCCTCGTCGAGCTCCCACGCGGAGCCGCCGAAGATGCTCAGCCAGTTGTTCGGCGGGCTGCCATCGGGGGCGGGATCACGCCAGACATACCAGTCGCGCTTCGGATCGTCCCGGGACGACCGCGCCGCCTGGAACCACGCGTGCTCCTCGGAGGAGTGGTTCGGGACGAAATCGACGATCAGCTTGAGGCCGAGCTCTTTGGCGCGGGCCACCATCCGGTCGAAGTCGTCGAGCGTGCCGAAAATGGGGTCCACGTCGGTGTAGTCGGCCACGTCGTAGCCGAAGTCGGCCATCGGCGAGCGGTAGAACGGCGAGAGCCAGACCGTGTCGATGCCGAGCGTGTGCGCGAGGTAGTCGAGGCGCTCGGTGATGCCGGGGAGGTCGCCGACGCCGTCGCCGTTGGCGTCCTGGAACGAGCGGGGGTAGATCTGATAGACGACGGCGGCGTGCCACCAGGGATGTGCAGCCATAGCGGGGAGAGGCTTGAGAGGCGGGAGAGAACGCGAGGCGTAGGGCAATCTAGCCACGGCCCCCGCTAGTCCACGGCGCGCCTTCGCCTAGGGCTCCTCCGCCAGGGTCACGCGCACGATGCGCACCGGCTGGTTCGGCGTTCGCACGTGGACGAGGTACGAGCCGGGGGGTACCACCGCGCCCCGTTCTGTGCGGAGGTCCCACGTGGGCACGCCGAGGCCCGTGCCGCGCACCGTGCGGAGCGGGACGCCGCCGGGGGTGAACACCGAGAGCGTGGAGCCGGGCGTCGTGCCTGCGATGCCGAGGCGGGGACCCTGTGGCACGATGCTGCGCGCGAGCGGGAGCCCGAACACGGTGGCGTCGGTCCAGCCCAGGCGGAGCGCGCCGTTGGGGGCACGCACCACGAGGTCGGCGAGGAGCGCCGTGTTGGCAGGGTCGAGGCGGACGGCCTCGCGGAAGGCGTCGCGGGTCGCCTCGGCGTCGCCCTGCTCCAGGTGAACGACACCTTCGAGGAACGCGGCCGGGTGCCACGAGGGGCGCTCGGCGCGGGCGGCACGGGCCTCGTCCAGGGCCTCCGAGCGGCGGCCTTGGCTGTGGAGGAACGCGGCCCGGCTCGTCCGCACGGTCGCGAGCGCGGGCTGGAGGTCGAGCGCCTGCACGTACAGGGCATCGATGTCGCGGGCATCGCCGGTGCCCTCGGCGAGGAGCGCGTCGTGGCGGGCGCGGGCGAGCGCTTCGAGGCGCTGCGGGATGGCCTCGGCCTCGACAGCGGCCTCGTAGGCGGGGAGGGCGAACTCCAGCTTGCCGAGCTGGTGGGCCACCACGCCGAGGAGGAACTGCGCCTCCCCGCGCTCTGCGCCGTCGTCGGCGGCACGCAGCGCGTTCGTCAGCAGCGCCGCGCCCTCGGCCATCGTCTGCGGGTCGCCGATCTGCGTGCCGAAGATGGACGTCGCCATGCCCTCGTAGACCGCGCCCGACTCGGTGCCGGCGTCGCGCTCGTAGTAGGGCGCGAGCACGCCCGCCTCGCCCAGCGGGAGCGGCTCTGAAGAAGTCGGCTGGCCCGCGTCCACAACGCGGATGAGGTGGTCCGTGAACGACGAGTGCGGCGCGTCGTCGGCCTCAACCTTTGGCATGTGGCAGCTGAAGCAGTTCGCCCCGTCGGCGTGCTGCGCCTGCAGCGCGGGCGTCGGCATCGAGGCTTGCAGCGCTTCGGGGGCATGGCACGACTGGCACGTCTGGTTGAAGTAGCCCGGCCCGGCCTCCCGGAAGCCCTCGTGCGGGTTGTGGCAGGTTGTGCACTCCATCGGCGCTGCCGTGTTGAGCGTCTCCGTGAAGCACGCGCTCTGCCGCATGCGGTCGGCGTGGGAGACGACGGGGATCTGGTCGCCCGACATCTCCTCCGGCAGCGCGAAGAACGAGCGGTGCGCCGCGACGAGGCGGCCGGGGACGTAGCTGAACGCGTCCTCGTCTTCGCGCAGCACCGCCGTCGTAGCGTGGAGGTGGCACTGCTGGCACGTGTCGAGCCGCCGCTCCAGGTCGAGGTGGCCCGTGTTGACGATGGTCGGGTCCACCCAGTCCGGGTCGCCGCCGGAGGGCTCCGGGTCTTCGAGGCGGGCGGCCACGTGGGTCGCGCCGGGGCCGTGGCACGACTCGCAGCCGATGCCCATCGGCATGGCCGGGTACTTCCCCTCGACGAACGGCACCGTCTCGGGCTGGCCGTTGTGGCACGCCGTGCAGCGGTCCGGGATGAGCCGGTCGAAGCGGCCGTTCGTGACCTCGTAGCCGGGCGAGAAGTCCCATGTCCCCGCGCCGTCGTTGGCCTGCGTATACCACGTCAGCGGGAGCTGGTAGAGGCGGTCGTTCTCCTCGTAGAAATAGGACCGCGCCGCCGAGCCGCTGCCCATCACGAAGTCCATCGGGCGGCGCAGCGTGTGGACGATAGTCCCCGATGCATCGCGCAGCCGCTCCTCCTGGACGAGCTGCCCGTCGACCTCCAGGACGACGTATTCGTAGCCCGCGTTCACGTCGCGGATCGGCGTTGTCAGGGTGCGCTCCACCTTCACGTCAGGCGACCACGCGTAGAACGAGTTCGCCATACCGTGGCTCTGGTAGCTCGCGTAGAGGTCCTCGTGGCACGTCGCGCAGGCCGCGTCGCCGACGTATTCGACCCCGTTGGCGACGGCTAGAAACGGATGCGCCGCGCCGTCTGCGGCCTCGTCCATGGATCCGCCGCCGCAGCCCACGACGAGCGCGACGGCGAGGACGAGGCAGCCGACGATGCCGGCCGTGAGGACCTGGGTGCGAGTCATGAAGGGCAGGGGAGACAGGGCCAGAGTATACCGGGTGCACGCAGCGCGCGCAACGGGCAGGCTGGGATGGTTGGGCTGCACTGAAACCGCTTTCATCGCGCCGTGCTGCTCGATATATTGCGCGCGATTGTGAAGGCCCCGTAAACCGCTCGTCTCCCCCGTGCGCCCGACCCCCACGCTCCGCTGCGCGCTCGCCCTGGCTGTCAGCCTCGCGGCGGCGGCCTGCGGCGACGCTCCCACGCCCGATCTCGACGGAGACCCCGTCGTCGCCGCCGCCACCGATGCGGACGCGGGAGCCTGGGTCACGCTCTTCGACGGCACCAGCCTCGACGCATGGCGCGGCTTCGCCGACGAGGCGATCCCGCCCGGCTGGCAGATCGAGGGCGACAGCCTGCTCTACTTCGACCCCGCGCCCGAGGGCGGCGGCGACCTCGTGACGCGCGAAGCCTACGCCGACTTCGAGCTCGAGCTCGCCTGGAAGATCTCCGAGTGCGGCAACAGCGGCCTCTTCTACCGAGGCGCGCTCGGCGACGACGGCGACTTCAGCTATATCTGGCAGACTGCCCCCGAGATGCAGGTCCTCGACGACGCTTGCCATCCCGACGCGAAGTACCCCTCGCACCGCGCCGGGGCCAACTACGACCTCTACATGGCGACGCCCGGCGTGGTCAAGCCCGCAGGCGAATGGAACGCCGTCCGCATCGTCGCGCGCGGCGGGGCGGTGGAGCACTGGCTCAACGGCGAGCAGGTCGTGGCCTACGAGCAGGGCAGCGAGGCGTGGGCCGCCCGCGTCGCCGCGAGCAAGTTTCGCCAGATGCCCGCCTACGGCACCCTCATGTCCGGCGTGATCGGCCTGCAGGATCACGGCGACCCCGTCTGGTTCCGCGACATCCGCATCCGCTCCCTCTGATGTGTGGAGGGATAGGGCGTGGGGCGACCTCGATCTGAAACGCTCCACCCCCGACACCTCACTCCCTCGTTCCAACCTCCCACCAACTACTTCCTCCGATGCAGCGAGGCTTGAGCGCGCGCCTGAGCGCGATGATGTTCCTGGAGTTCTTCGTCTGGGGCGCGTGGTACACCACCGTCGCGGTCTACATGGCCGCCGAGGGCCTGGGCGACCTCACGCACTGGCCCTACACGGTCAACCCCGTCGCGGCCATCGTCGCGCCGTTCTTCCTGGGGCTGATCGCCGACCGCTACTTCGCCGCGCAGAACGTCTTCGGCGTGCTCCACATCCTCGGCGGGGTGTTCATCCTCGCCGCGCCGAGCACGATCCAGAACCCGACGCTCTTCATCCTGCTGCTGCTGGCCTACAACCTGTGCTACATGCCCACGCTCGGGCTCTCGAACACGATTGCGTTTGAGCACCTCGACGACCAGGAGCGGCAGTTCCCCATCATCCGCGTGTTCGGGACGATTGGCTGGATCGTGGCCGGCCTCGCGATCTCGTTCGTGATGAGCCCGATCCTCGGCGTGACCGCTGAGGCGACGGCCTGGCCGCTCTACCTCACGGGCATCTTCTCGATCGTGCTCGGCTTCTTCGCTTTCACGTTGCCCAACACGCCCCCGGCGGCAGCGGGCGAGCCGGTCTCGGTGCGTAGCATCGCGGGCGTCGACGCCTTCAAGCAACTCGGCAGCAAGCCGTTCTACATCTTCCTCGCGGCGAGCTTCCTGCTCTGCATCCCGCTGGCGGCCTACTACAACTTCACGCAGCTCTTCCTCTCGGCCACGGGCTTCGAGAACATCGCCGCGACGCAGTCGCTCGGGCAGGTGTCGGAGATCCTGTTCATGCTGCTCATGCCGATGCTCTTCGTCCGCTGGGGCGTGAAGTGGATGCTCGCCGCCGGCATGGCCGCGTGGGTGCTGCGCTACGCGCTCTTCGCCCTCGCTGCGCCGGACGCCGTGATGTGGATGATCGTCGCGGGCGTCTTCCTCCACGGCATCTGCTACGACTTCTTCTTCGTGACGGGCCAGATCTACGTCGAGAAGAAGTCCACCCCGAAGGTGCGCGGCCAGGCGCAGGGGCTGCTCGTGCTCGTGACCTACGGCGTCGGCATGCTCATCGGTGCGCAGGTGGCAGGACTGCTCTACAACCGCTTCCTAGACGGACGCGAGACGCTGCCGCTCGCCGAGTGGCCCGACTTCTGGTGGCTCCCGGCGGGCCTCGCCGCGGTGATCCTCGTCCTCTTCATCGCGCTCTTCAACGACAAGGTGGACGAGGAACCAGAACCGACGGACACGGCGTCCACGCCCCCAGAGGAGGTCGGCGTCCCCGTCGTTTCCTGACTCAGAACGCCTCCTGACCCCAACCTGACCCCATCATGCACGACCTCGTGAATCCCACGATCGGCCGCCGTGCGGCGCTCCGGCGGCTCTCGGGCCTCCTCGGCGGCATCGCCACGGCCCCGCTGGTCTCCAGTGTGCTCGCTGGCTGCACCCCGCCCTCCGGCGAGGAGGCGGCGCGCTACACCTACGCCACGCTCGACGAGGCCCAGCAGCGCACGATCGCCGCGCTCGTCGACCAGAT
>JBCDFF010000232.1:0-6983 GCA_039178415.1 Bacteroidota bacterium | reverse complement strand
TCGGCGCGGCGCGTCTCGCCGGTCGTCGGGTCGAGGAGCGTGCCGCCGGTGAGGAGGAGGTCGGACATGAAACTGCGCAGGTGAGACTAGGCGGGATGGCTGCGGGCAAGCTACCGCACCCGCCCGTCTCATGTCCTGCGCCTCGGCGGTCTTGCTACTTCTTTGAGCGCGCCTTCGTTGCCCGCGCCGACACGGCAGCAAAGGCCGCTTTCGTCCCGGCCGCGTCGGCCACGAACGGCATCGCGTTGGGGCGGCCGATGCCGATGCGGCTCGCCTCGGCGAAGGCGTCCTGGTTGGCCGCGAGGAACTGAAACTCCCAGCCGTATTTCGCCTGCTGGTGCTCGATCATCGACTTGACGCGGTCGCGCGTGTAGTCGCTCGACGCGTTCTCCATGCCGTCGGTGAGGATGCAGACGAGCACGGTGCCGGGCCGCTCGGCCTCGGGCGTCTTTGCCAGGCGCGCGCCGACATCGTCGATGGTGCGCCCGACCGCGTCGAGGAGCGCCGTGTTGCCGCGCGGGACGAACGTCTCAGTGGTGAGCGGGTCCACCTCGGCGAGGGGGACCGCGTCAAGACGGCGGTCGTACTGGTGGTCGAACAGGACGAGCGTAAGGCGAGCTTCGCCTTCGACCTGTTTCTGGGCGTCGAGAAAGGCGTTGAAGCCGCCGATGGCGTCGTCGCGGATGGACTGCATCGAGCCGGAGCGATCAATGACGCAGACGAGTTCGGTGAGGGCGTCGTTCATGGGTGGAACGGGTTGGTGAGGGAGGTCGCATTCATGAACGCGCGGGCGGAGGCATTCCGGGCGCACGAGGCGGCGGGGGGGACTGCAACGTGGGCTGTCCGCGCGCGTTGGGAGACCGTACCTTTCGTGCCCCTGTTTTCCCCGATACGATCCCGTCCATGTCGTTCGTTCAGCCCATCCCTGCCGCGCCCGCCACCCTGCCCGACGAGCGCGGGCGCTTCGGTGCCTTCGGCGGCGCCTTCGTCCCGGAAATCCTCGTCCCCGCCCTCGAAGCACTGAAGGCCGCCTATGCCGAAGCGCAGGCCGATCCAGCGTTCCAGGCGGAGTACCACGCGCTGCTGCGGGAGTATGTCGGCCGCCCGACGGCCCTGACGCTGGCCCCGCGCCTGGCCGAGCGCGTCGCTGGACCGAAGGGCGCGCCGAAGATCTACCTCAAGCGCGAGGACCTCTGCCACACCGGCGCGCACAAGATCAACAACACGATCGGGCAGATCCTGCTCGCGCGGCGGATGGGCAAACGCCGCATCATCGCTGAGACGGGCGCCGGGCAGCACGGCGTGGCGACGGCCACCGTCTGCGCCAAGTTTGGGATGCCGTGCATCGTCTACATGGGCGCGGAGGACATCGAGCGGCAGCGGCTTAACGTGCTGCGGATGCAGTTGCTCGGCGCGGAGGTGCGCCCGGCCACGAGCGGCTCGCAGACGCTCAAGGACGCCACCAACGAGGCCATCCGCGACTGGGTGCAGGACCCCGAGAACACGTTCTACATCATCGGCTCGGTCGTCGGCCCGCACCCCTACCCGATGATGGTGCGCGACTTCCACTGCGTGATCGGCGAGGAGACGCGCGCGCAGCTCCAGGCGAAGGAAGGCCGCGAGGTCCCGGACGCCGTGGTCGCATGTGTGGGCGGCGGCTCGAACGCCATGGGCATCTTCTACCCGTACCTCCACGACGACGTGCGCCTCGTCGGAGCCGAAGCGGCCGGCGAAGGCCTCGACGGCAAGCACGCGGCCACACTCACGCTCGGCGAGCCGGGCATCCTCCACGGGGCAATGAGCCTGCTGCTCCAAGACGACGCTGGGCAGGTACAGCTCGCCCACAGCGTCTCCGCCGGCCTCGACTACCCTGGCGTGGGGCCCGAGCACGCCTACCTCAAGACGTCGGGCCGCGTCGACTACCGCCCCGTCACCGACCGCGAAGCGCTCGACGGCGTCACCCTGCTCTCGGAGACCGAGGGCATCATCCCCGCGCTCGAAACCGCCCACGCCTTCGCCGTCCTCTCCGACGTATGCGCGGACCTCGGCCCAGACGATATCGTGGTCGTCAACTGCTCCGGTCGTGGCGATAAAGACATGGAGACGATCGCCGCCAACCTCTAGCGCGGGTCCCGATGGCGCTCCCATCCGTTTCTTGGACGCGCGACCGCTTTTGCGTCTCGACAGACCCCGCACGCTTCGACGTGGCGGCCCTGCAGGCGTTTCTGGCGGCGGAATCCTACTGGAAGCGCGGCGTCCCACTCCGCATCGTGCAACGCGCTGCGGAGGCCTCCCTGTGCTTCGGCCTGTACGACGAGCGCAACGGCGGGCAACAGATTGGGGGGGCCCGCTGCGTGACCGACACGGCGACCTTCGCCTACCTCGCTGACGTGTACGTTCTTGACGCCTATCGCGGGCGCGGCCTTGGGCAGTGGCTGATGGGCTGCATCCTCGATCACCCGGGCTTGCAGGACGTGACGCGGTGGCTGCTCACCACGCAGGACGCGCACGCCTTCTACGAGCAGGTCGGCTTCGAGCGCGTTCCCTTTCCGGAGCGCTTCATGGCCGTGCTCAAGCCCGATCCGTGGGCCTGAGCCATGTGTGCCAACCCATGTCGGCGCGCCGTGCTATCTTCATTTAGTACACCAGCGTACTTTTCACTTTTAAACTTCATCGGTTCGCCCCATGCCTCTATCCGTCGTCACCGGGACCACCTCCGGAATCGGTGTAGAACTCGCCCTTGCCCTCGCCCGCCGGGGCTACGACCTCGCCCTCGTCAACCGGAGCGCCGAGCGGACCCAGCCGGTCGTGGACCAGATCAAGCAGGCTGCCCCAAGCGCCACCGTCACGGTGTACGAGGCCGACCTCACCGACCAGGCCCGGATCCAGGCCGTTGCAGGCGAAATTCGCGCCGCGCACCCTTCGGTCCATGCCCTGTTCAACAACGCGGGCGTCTTGCTGAGCGAGACGCGCCGGACGGCCGACGGGCGCGAGGTGCACCTCGCCGTCAACGTCCTCGCCCCGTATCTCCTCACCGTGCTGCTGCGGCCGGCCCTCGCGGCTGGGGCGGTCGAGGGCGGGCGCGCCGTCGTCGTCACGCCGTCGTCCAGCGCCGTGTTCAAGACCGACCCGTTCGATCCGGCTGCGCTCGACACCCCGGAGAAGCAGGGCCTCTTCGGCGCGTATGCGCAGTCGAAGCTCGCCGTAGCCTCGCTCGCCGAGGCGCTCGCGCCCGACTACGCCCGCGACCGCATCGACCTCTACGCGGCGGACCCAGGCGGGACGCGCACGTCGATGACGGCCAGCGACGCGGCGCCGTTCATCATCCGGCTGATCCAGCGGTTTCTCCCCGGCCCGGAGAAAGGCGCGGCCAACCTGCTGATCCCGCTCGACGCGGCCTACAGTGGCAGGTCAGGCCTCTTAATCTCGGGGGGCAAGGTGCGGGCCCTCCCGAACGGCGGCGGGACGACGGAAAACAAGGCGGCGCTCCTCGCCCTCTGTGAGAGCCTGACCGGCGTCAGCGCCACGGACTCGTCATCCTCGGCCTAGGCGCGGCGGCTGCGGTGTGAGTCAGGAGGCCGTGTTGCGGTAGTTTGCAGGCATGGACCACCCTGCCCCGCTGACCGACCTCCTGATCCGCAAAGGAACCGCTATGCAAAACGCGGTGGAGGCTGCCCTCGGCGACGACCGGCTCACGCTCCTGCGCGCCGGGCTGCTCCACGCGCTCTCGGAGCAGCCGCGCCCGCTGAGCGAACTCGCTACGCTCCTGTGCTGCGGGCGCAGCAACGTCACAAAGCAGATGGATGTCCTGGAGACCGAGGGCTGGGTGCGCCGCGAACCCGACGCCTCAGACCGCCGCGTAACACGGGCCGCGCTCACCCCCGAGGGCCGCGCCGTGCTCGACCAGACTCGCGCCCGCCTCCGCGCCTGGGAGGCCGACCTGCACGCCCGGCTCGGCACCGAACGCGCCGACGCCCTCCGCCAAACTCTCAGCGAGCTTTAGCACTGCGACCCTAAGGCGAAGCCATGGCGCAGCCCAGCCTCTCACGCACCTACCGAAGCCAATCCACGAGGAGATAGAGGGCATAGGCGACCGCTGCCACTCGGATCACGATGCTGAACGTCGAGTAGCGCATCGTCTCTTCTCGCTCCTCGATGGAGAACGGGAAATGCTTGACGGGGTGGGCCCACGGGTTAAAGCCAAACTGGTAGGTGCGCTTGTTTGCTGTCACCTGAAGGACGCTCCCCTTCACAAAAGGCAAAGCCTGCACCCGATATACGACGGCGTTCTCCATGTCGGAAAACGGGATCCGCCAGTCACCGACCTCGATGCGATCCTGAAAGACCTTGAAGGTCCCCCGCCTTGACGTAACCCAATTCGGTGAATAGCGAGGAGGACCAGCTTCTCGGTCGCTCCCTTTCGTCATGCAGGTGTAGAGAGGTTTTTCCACAGCGACGCGTCCGGGTTCGAGGCAGGGCCCAGGTTAACAGCCTGAGCTAATGAGTCGGCGCTGCATGGTATGCAACCAGGGGCGCTAATGCACAACCGCCCGCATGCACAACTGCAATGGCTCCCCGAGGATATGCTCCGCAGGCTCACCCCTTCACCGCACCAGCATCATCCGGATCGTCTGCTGCGCGCGCTCTGTCTCGACCTGCGCGACGTAGACTCCGCTAGGCCAGCCACGCGCGTCGATCTCGACGGCGTGGGTCCCTGCCTGGGTGGTCACACGTGTCGTCTCGTAGACCGTGCGACCAAGGAGGTCGTAGACCCGCAGCGTGACAGTGCTCGGCGCGGGAAGCGTGTACCGGATCGTGGTGCGCGACGCGAACGGGTTCGGTGCGTTGGGCAGCACCTCGAACCGCTCCGGGACGCTAGCGGGGCCTTCGGTGGCAACGCCCGTACCGCGCTCGGAGACAAGTTCGCGGGCGGGCACATCGAGCGTGAAGCCGTCGGAGAAGGCGACGGTCGCAGGCTCGCCGTTGGGGTTGAAGGCGACGTAGGTGGGTGTGCCCTCGTCGTCGCGGAAGACGGCGGCGGTGGGCGTGTCGGCGGTGACGGTCGTGTCGACACGGCCCATTGCGTCGAGGTTGTAGAGCCAGTGCAGCGTGTGCGCACGAGACTCGCCGCCTTCCGGCTCATAGTTGGGGTCGGCAAGGTAGAAGTCGAGCGCGCGGCTGGGCTCGCTGAACGCGAGGTATTCCCAGAGGATGTCCTTCCAGATCACGGGCTGGCCGCCGCGCGCCGCCACGACGGCGTCGTAGTTGCGCGTGACGAAGTCGGGGTGGCGGCCGAGGTAGAGCGACCCGCCGGTGAGCGGCAGGATGTTGATGCCGTGGATGAACTCGGGCTCGGTGCCGAAGAACGTCGTGTGCGCGCCCTTGCCACCCCACACGATGCCGAGCGCGACGCGGGAATACGCCTCGGGGAAGACCGCGTCGTTGACGTCGAACCAGTACTCCTCGATGGCCGATGCCTCGGTGGCGTAGAGGTAGATGCCGAGGTCGCGGATGTCTGGCTGGCCGGTCAGCGCGCCCCACAGCACGGTTGCCGCAGCGAACTGCATCGACTCGGAGCTCGACTCTTGGTTGTTGCCGTCGGGGAAATCGCCGTGGCCGGACGCCCAGGCGTGGCCCGCGTAGGCATCGAACGAGCGCAGGAACGGGAACTGCGTGTCGCTGCGGTCCCAGTTGGCGGCGTCGCGGATGAGCAGGTTGACCATCCCACCCCAGTTCTCCTGAGCCGCCCAATCGGGGTCGTATTGCGCGACCGTCGCGGCGGCCATGATCGAGTAGCCCCAGTGGAAGTGGTGGTCGTTGATCTGCGTGTCCGACCCGAAGCTCGCCGGGTAGCCTGTGAGCACGTCCCACGTCGCGTTGTAGAAGTATTGCTGCGCCCCGCCCGCGGTGAACCAATCCTGGAGCCGCGTCTTGATCTGGGCGAGGAAATAGTCACGTTCGGTCGCCATGCCGAGTTGATCGGCGATGTGGACGAGGCGGGCAAAGCGGCCCAGCGCCTTGCCGCCGAAATACGTGTCGATGATCGGCAGCGCCTCGCGGGCCGTCTGCTCGACGAAGCCGCGCAGCGTGGCGCGGTCGTACGCTCCGCGGTCCGGCAGCGAGGGCAGCACGCCGTCGAACGGGAGGTCGGTGACGAACGTGTTGCCTTCGAGCAGGCGCATCGTGCCGCGCGGCGAGGCGTAGGTGAGGCCGGTGGTCGGCGTCTCGGTGTGGAGCCACTGGTGGCGGTAGAGCGCCGTTAGCGTCTCGTTGCGCAGGCCTGGGTTGCTCTCCTTCGGCTCGGTGGTGGTCGTGTAGGTCGTCCGCAGGCGGGCCGTCGCCTCGTCGTAGACCCACGCGACGCGGCTGTCGGTGACGAAGGCATAGGCGCGGATCCGAAAGCGCGTGAAGGTGCCTTGCGTCGCGTCCGGCAGCAGCGCTACAGAGAAATAGTTCTCGCCGTTGAGGTCAGACGTGAGCACCCCCGTCCCTTCCCACTCGGAGCCGGTCGGGCCGAAGATGCCGTAGTGGCGACCGTTCACCGTGACACCGAGCACATTCCCAGCGTCCAGCCACACAGTCGGCGTGCCCGCGAAGGCGATGCGCGCGTCGCCGCCGGTGCGCTCGAAGAAGACGAACGGCAGCCCGTGCCCGAGCGTGGCCTCCAGCGTGTTGGTGCCGTCGTCCCACTGGGCGGTCACCGTCCAGTCGCCGTAGCCCTTCACCGTCGTTTCGCTCGCCGCGAGGCCCTCCACGCCGACGAGGAGTTGCGGGTTGTAGGGAACGAAGTAGTCGGTGGCAGCGAGCACGGCGTTGGGCTCGTAGCCCATTTGCAGACCCTGAGAGAGCGCCTGCGCCGCGAGCGGGTGCGCGAGAATCGGCCCCGAGAACGGGTTCTCGAAGAAGGGAAAGAGGAGGCTGCTCCAGAAGTCGTTGGTCTGGACCGGCTGGTCGAACCCGTCGGCGAGGAGCGGGAAGACGTT
>JBCDFF010000231.1:0-6983 GCA_039178415.1 Bacteroidota bacterium | reverse complement strand
GCTCAGGCGCGTCAGGCCCGCGGCGATGATCTCGGCCGCGGCGGCGGAGACCTCGCGGAGGCGAAGTCGAAAACGGTTGCCCCGAAGGTGTCCGGTCTTGAGCTTGTTGGTGTGCCGGCTGACCTCGAGGATGCGGGTCTCGGGTCCGAGGTCGAGGTCGGAGGGCATGGGATCGAGCGGCACCGACACCCACTGGGTCGTCACCGCGTGTCGGTCCTTCAGGCCGGCGGTGCCGATCGCGTCGCGGGGCACGCCCGTGGCCGCGGCGAGACGACGTACGAGGTCGAAGGTGGTGAGGCCTCGCTTTTCGACGCGAAGGTAGGCGTGAGGGCCCGTGCCGCAGGGCGCATAGGCGGGAACTTCGTCGACGACGAAGTCCTCGGGCTCGGTTCGGATCACGGCCGTCGCGAGGGGGGCGGCGGGTGAGGACGAAGGCGGCGGAGGCGGCGAGGAGGGCACGGACGCGACTTGCGGCGCCGCCCGCGGCCGCGTCAACTCCGGTGATGGGCACTCGTCGGGTGACGCGAGGGGTCGCGGTTGCGGCCGGGGTGCTGCTCGGGGTCGCCCTGGGACCGACGCCGGAGGTGGGGGTCGAGGTCGCCTGGGCCAAAGCTCATGATGGCGAGGGTACGAAGAAGTACGCGCCGGGCCGCGGCCCGAGCAAAAAGCGCAAGTCGAAGCGGCGGTCGCGACGCGACATCCGTCGCGCCGGGCGGGGGGCACCCGACCCGAAAAGCCCCAAGCGGGCGGCGACCCCCTCCCCGGCACCATCGCGGTCGTTCCGCATCCCGCGCAAGAAGAAGGGCACGTGTTTCAAGAACATGGCCAAGGTCGGGGGCGCCTTCTGCATCGACCGCTACGAGGCCTACGTCGCCGAGGTGCTCCCCTCGGGCAAGCTGCGGCGGCTGTCGCCCTACGCGCCGGTGGGCGACAAGCCCAACCTCCGGGCGCTCGTGCGCAAGGGCCGCATGCCGCAGGGGTACATCAGCCGAAACCAGGCCGAGCGCGCGTGTCGCAACAGCGGGAAGCGCCTGTGCACCGATTCGGAGTGGGTGCGGGCCTGCAAAGGAAAGAAGCCCACCACGTGGCCCTACGGCGACGAGCACAAGGCGCGGCGGTGCAACGATCGCGGCCGCAGCCACTTCAACGAGCTGTTCGGGGAAGGCGGCGAAGCGGCGCCGCAGTCGGCCTACACGTTCGAGAACCTCAACGATCCACGGCTCAACCGCGCGAAAGGAACGTGTGCCGCGGCCGGGAAGTTTCGGCGCTGCCGCAACTCCTACGGGCTCTACGACATGGTGGGCAACCTCCACGAGTGGACGGCCACCCCCAGCGGGACCTTTCGCGGCGGCTACTACCTCGACGTGCACCAACACGGCGATGGCTGCGACTACAAGACCACCGCCCACGCGCCGCGCTACCACGACTACTCGACCGGCTTTCGCTGCTGCGCCGACCTCTGAGGGCCGACATCTGAGGGCCGGCGCTCGGGGTCGGACGTGCGGGGCGTCGCTCGGGGTCGGACGTGCGGCGTCGCGACATCCGACGGGAGGATTGAGGTGGGCGGACGGGCCGGGTGCGCGCGGGCACCCGCCATCGGCGTTCGATTCGTCCGAACTGCGGGGTCAGGCTATACCGCCCGCGTGCAGGCCACCGCGGTCACCCCCGAAGCCCCGATTTCTGCGGCGTCGACCCCCATCATCGACGCCCGCGACATCACCAAACGCTACGGCGACGGCAAAGCGACCAAGGTCGCCGTCGACGGGGTGTCGTTGCAGGTCGCGCGCGGGGACTTTCTCGCCATCGTGGGCCCGAGCGGATGCGGCAAGTCGACGCTCCTCGGCATTCTCGGCTGCCTCGACCGCAGCTTCGAGGGTCGCTTGTCGCTGTTCGGGGCAGATGTTCGCGCGATGCGGGACGCCGACCTCGCCGGTCTTCGCGGGGGAAAAATCGGCTTCGTGTTCCAGGCCTTTCACCTGCTCGGCCACGTGAACGCGCGCGACAACGTGCTCGCGCCTCTTTTGTTTCTCCGCGAGGCCAGCGACGCCGCGCGCATGCGGAAGCGGGCCGACGACCTGCTTGCCGAGGTCGGGCTCGGAGGACGCGGCGACGAGATGCCTTCGACGCTGTCGGGGGGAGAGCGCCAGCGACTCGCGGTGGCCCGGGCGCTGCTCCTCGAGCCGGAGCTGTTGCTGTGCGACGAGCCCACCGGCAACCTCGACCTCGCGACGGGGCGGAGTGTGACGGAGCTCTTCGGCCGTCTGCACCGCGAGCGCGGACTGACGTTGGTCGCGGTCACCCACGAGGAGCAGCTCGCCGAGGCGGCGACGTCGATCGTACGGCTGTCGGCGGGCCGGGTGGTCGAGGCGAACACAACGGTGGAGGCTGAGGTGGCGGTCGGGGATGGCGCGACGGCTGCCGACGGCGAGGCGGGCGCGGGGAGCGTCGCGGACGACGTCGGTGCGGCGGCGGCGGGCGGGGAGGGCGGCTGAGATGCGCCTCGGCGCGCTGCACAAGCTCGTGGTGCGCGACTTGGTGCGCGTGCGGGGCGCGCTCGTAACGAGCGGCTTCGGCATCATGGCCGGTACGGCGGCGCTGGTGTTCTTTCTCGCCCTCGGGCTCGGGGTCCGCGACGTGCTTCTCGGTGAGGTGTTTCCCATCGACCAGGTCGAGCTCGAGCCGCCCAAGGGATCGAGCTTCGGGCAGATCGCGAGCTTCGCCTTCGGAGGCAAAGCCAAGGCGCCTCGAATCGAGCCCGCCGACATCGCGGCGCTCGAGGCGTCGCCCGACGTCGCCGCGGTCTACCCCAAACTCCAGTTCAGTTTTCCCGCCTCTGCCCGCGGCGGCAAAGAGCTGCTCGGCCGCGACCTCAATACCGGGGAGATGATCGCCGACGGCATCGATCCCGAGCTCGTGGGCGACGTGGGCGACATTCCGTTTCGCGACCCGCTGTCGGTCTGCACGGGAGACGACCCCAAGCGACCCTGTACGCCGTGCGCGACGACCAAGGAGTGCACCGCGCCGCAGTACTGCGAGGCGAAGCAGGACGAGCGAGGCTTCTGCGTCGACCCCGTGCCGGCGGTGATCAGTCGCTACATCATCGAGCTCTTCGATAAGAGCGTCGCCCCCGCCCACGGCTACCCGCAGATCGGCGAAAAGCTCCTCGAGCGCGCCGAGGGCATGATCTTTCGCATGTGGATCGGTGAGTCGTACCTCGGCCAAGCCAAGACCGGCACCCCGCGTTGGGTTCACGCCCGGGTGGTCGGCATCAGCGACCGCGCCATCGACCTCGGCCTCACCCTCCCCATCGACACCGTGCGCCGTTGGAACGTCGAGTTCAGCGGCGAAGGCGCGGGCGACGCCTACTCCAGCGTGATGGTGAAGGTCGCCGCCAACGACCGCGTCGGTCAGGTGGTGGCCCTCGCCGACGAGCTCGGGCTCAAACCTCGCGACACACGCGCCCGCGACGTGAGCGTGCTGTTGAGCGGGGTGATGGCGTTGCTGGCCCTCGTCGCCGGCATCATCCTCGTCGTCTCCGCCTCGAACATCGCCTACACCTTTCGCGTCCTCGTCAACGACCGCCGTCGCGAGATCGCGCTCTACCGCGCCCTCGGCGCCACCCGCGGCGACATGATGGCCTGGCTGCTCGCGCTCGCCCTCACCGTGGGCGTCGCGGGCGGCGCGGCCGGGGTCCTGGTGGCCTGGCTCGCGAGCCTGGGCGCCGATCGCCTCGGCGAAACCCGCCTCCCGGACTTTCCCTTCAAGCCCGACACGTTCTTCGCCTTCCCCCTCTGGCTCGTGCTCGGTGCGCTCGCCTTCGCGTCGATGTTCGCCCTCCTCGGTGCCCTCGGCCCCGCCCGCCGCGCCGGCCGCGTCGACCCCGCCGCCGCCCTCGCGTCCCTGTCCTGACGGCGACTCTGCCCGAAGGGCGACATTGGGTCGTAAAAGCGACGCTGGCTACGGTTACGTCGCTGGGGAAGGTTCACCACCGAAGCGGGTTTCGTCGGGGCTCCTCCGGACGGGCTTTCGGGGTCGGCATGCTCCGAGCGCGGTGCGGTGAGACGGTGGGCGACGCAGAGGGGGCTAGCGAGGGGGCGTTTGGCTCAGCCACTGGAGGTAGGCGTCGTAGGCGCGTCGATAGCGACCATAAAGCGCCGGGTCGTCGGCAAAGCGCCGGTTGAAGCTCCCCTTGGTGGCGACGAGTTCCGCCTCATCGAGGCCATAACGAAGAAGAGTTTGGTCACGCGGACGCGCGAGCACCGTCAGCTCGGCCATGAGCGAGGCGTACTGCTCGAGGGCCAGCCGAGCGGGAGGATGCCCAGCAGGGGAATGTCCAGCGGGGGGATGTCCAGTGGGGGGATCTCCCGCGTGGGAAGGCCCTGTGCGTATTTCGCTGAAAGTGAACGGCTGGATCGGGCCATCGTGGACAGCTGGATCGCGCATTGTGATCAGTGGCGCGGGGTCGATGGGTTCACTTCTTGGTCTTGCGGCGTGAGCCTCCTTTGAGGGTGACCTTGTAGGCGTTGTGGACGAGGCGGTCGAGAATCGCGTCGGCGAGGGTCGGGTCGCCGATCCAGGTGTGCCACTTGTCGGGGGGGAGTTGGCTGGTGACGA
Organism: Bacteroidota bacterium; assembly: GCA_039178415.1. Taxonomy (GTDB): domain Bacteria; phylum Bacteroidota; class Rhodothermia; order Rhodothermales; family Rubricoccaceae; genus JBCBEX01. The sequence goes on along the minus strand of JBCDFF010000231.1, from coordinate 2,369 downwards.
TGGTGGACCTGAGGGCGTAGCGGTCCTCCAGGACCTCGAGCAGGTCGTGGCGCTGAGCGGGGGTGATGACGCCGAGTCCGAGGTCGTCGATGACGAGGAGGTCGAGCGTCGCCAGTTTGCGAAGGAGCTTGGCGTACGTCCCTTCCGCTTTGGCGAGACTGAGTTCGTCGAAGAGCCGTGGCATGCGTCGGTACAGGACCCGTTTGCCACGGCGACAGGCGAGCTGTCCCAGGGCACACGCGACATAGCTTTTGCCCACGCCGGTGGCGCCCGTCACCAGCACGTTGAGGTGCTCGCCGATCCAGGCGCATGTGGAGAGCTGGCGGACGGTCGCGGCTTCGAGACCGCGTGGCTTGCTCGCGTCGATGTCTTCGACGCAGGCATCGGGGAAACGGAGCTGCGCGTTCTTCAGCAGCCGCTTGAGACGGCGGTTGTCGCGGGCGAGGTGCTCGGCTTCGACGATCAGCCCGAAGCGGGCGTCGAAGTCGACGGTTGCGAGCTTGGCGTCCGCTTGTTGCTCCTGCCAGGCCAGCGCCATGGCGCCGAGCCTCATGGCGTGCAGTTTCTCGAGGGTGGGTTGGTTCAGCATGTCGTTCCTTGTTTGGGTTGAATGAGCTCGATTGAGGGTGGGGCCGCAGGCCGGACCCTCGGGCGAGCCACGCGCCGATCACGGCGCACCGAGCTTCATGACGGGCTCTGGCGCGTCGCACGCGGCGGGCGGGTCAGTGGTAGTAGGCCGGGCCCCGTACGTTCTCGTGGTCGATCCCGTTCGGAGACGTGTCCTCGGAAGTCTCGAGAAGCGGGAGGCGATCGCGACCCAGCTTCAGGATGCGCGCGAGGGGACGATAGGACCGCGCACCGAAGCACACGGCCTGCTCGCTCGCCGCTTCGATTCGCTCGGCGGGATAATCGTCGCTGAGCCGGCGCATGCCCCATGCCGACCGCCATGCCTGCTCTCGGCACGGGTTGGATGTCAGGAGACGGTCCATCATCAGCTCGGCGAAGGTGCCCACGCTGCGAGCCCAGTCGCGCAGGGCCCCCTCATCGCGCTCGGCCCAGCTGCGATGCCGCGGGAGCATGTGTGCAGGGTCCGTCGTCGTGCCACCGGGCACATCGCTGAGGGCATGAGCGGCGACCCGGCGGCCGCGATGAAACACCTCCACCACCGACGCACTGACCCGAGCCTCGACCACCTCGAAGGCGAGGGCGTAGGGGACCGAGTAGAAGTGGCCGCCCACGTTCACGTGGTAATCGTTGCGGACGCGGACCTCGCACCATTCGCTGTAGACGAAGCGCTGCGCCGGCAGCGGTTGCAGGGCGCGGCGTTCGACGCGCTCGAAGAGCTCCCGCCGGCTGAGACCGCCAAAGTGCCGCATCGGGTTCCCGTTCAGCGCCTCCAGCAGCTCCAGGATCCGCGCGTTCATCGCCGCCATCTCGAAAAACGTCTCGCGACGTAGCTGACGGACGATCCATCGCTGAGCGACCTGCACCGCGACCTCGACCTTCGCCTTGTCCCGCGCGCGCCCGGGGCGCGCCGGCACCACCGCGCAGCCGTAATGGCGAGCCAGGTCGCGGTACGTCCGCTGGATCACGGGCTCGTGGCGGTCGGGGTCGCACACCGCGCTGCGGAGCTGGTCGGGGACGAGCATCTCGGCCGCGCCTCCAAACCACCTCAAAGCGTTGATGTGGGCCTCGATCCAGTCGGGGAGCTGCTGGGTCAGCGTGGCCTCTGCGTACGTCAAACTGGAGGCGCCGAGGGTCGCTACGAAGAGCTCCACCTCACGGACCTCACCCGTCTCTCGATCCGTCAGGAGCGGCTTCTTGCCCGAGTAGTCGACGAAGAGCTTGGCGCCCGCCTTGTGGTTCTGGCGCATCACCAGCCCGCGTTTCTTCAGCCAGCGCCGGTAGCGGTCGCAGAACGCCGTGTATCGGTACCCCGTCGGGTGCTCCTCCAAGTAATCGAGGTGCAGCAACTCCAACGTCACGCCCACTCCGCGGAGGCCCACGTGGATCGCGTGCATGTCCGGCTCGGGGCGGGGTACCCGCGGTACCGGCTTCTCGCCGTAGAGTCGCCGCTCGAGTTCCTCGTCCGACAGGGCCTCCACGGCGGCCCAGGTCAGCCCCGCGCACTTCGCCCGGCTCGTGGACTTCGAGACCACGCCCACGCTCACCCCAAGGCTGCGGGACGCCTCTCGAACCGACCGGCCGTGGCTCCAGCACAGCCTCAGTATCTCTCTCGTTTTTCGCATCGGTAGTCGCTTCCTCGCCATCACCAGCCTCCTTCGGGCCAGCAGGCGGCCATGGTCACGACCCCGACGCCACCGGGTGTTCACAATGCGCGATCTCAGCGTTCACGATCGCGATCTCGC
>JBCDFF010000230.1:0-6991 GCA_039178415.1 Bacteroidota bacterium | reverse complement strand
GGATCGTCCACGCGCGCGCCCTCGATCACCATCGCGTCGCTCTGGGCGTCCTCGGGGAGCACCACATGGTTGCAGCGGCTGCCCGCCTGAAAGAGCACGCCGCGCACCGTTTTGCGCTCGGCGCGGTAGGGGACGAGCCAGCGGTTGGCCCAGCCCGTCGGCAGGCTGTACGTCCGCTCCTTGCCTGTCACGAGGGCGCTGCGCTCCTGGAACACGATCCGTGCACCCCGGCAGAAGCGTGGTTTCTTGATGATGCCCCACAGGTACCACAGCAGGAAGAGCAGCACGCCGAGCGCGATCACGTATGGCCCCCAGAGCGTCCACCACGGCACCGCCTCCACCTCGAAGCGCAGTGTCTCGCGGAACGCCGCCTCGCCGCGCCCCGGCGACTGCGCTTCCACGACCACCTCATACGTTCGCTGCGGCGTAAACGCAGCCAGCCCGTAGCGCGGACGCGGGCGGAGCGTCCAGGCCTCGTCGCCTGTATCCAGTTCCAGCGTGAGCTCGTCAGCGTCGACTACGCGCAGCGTCCAGTCGGCGAACTCGAACGCGTCCACGCGCACGCCGTCGGCGATGGGCCACACGGTGAGCGGCGCGCGGTCGTCGATGTCGGTCACGGGCGAGCGCCACGGGCCGTCGTCTCCCAGGGAGAGCGTGCGCGGGAGGCACGGCGCGGCCTCGACGGTGTAGACGGGCGAGCGGAGGTCAAAGTAGCCCGGATACGTCGCCGCGACGGAGATGGCGAGCGCGGTGTCGGGCGCGGCGAAGTCGAAGAAAAACGCCGAGCGCTGCGGGTTGACGCGCATGGCCTCGGCGGCGCTGCCGAAGCGCGCCTGCATCGCGATGCGGTCGGGGCGGCGGATGTTGGCCACGAGCGTGTCGCGGCGGCCTCGGTCGTCGGGCGGGCCGAGGAGCGTCGCGCGCACCCGCATCGTGTCGCCGACGCAGGGCCGCAGCACCGCGCCGTCCGTCTCCACGGGGTAGCCCTTGGCGCTCACGACTTCCACGGCAAGGTCCACGGCCGCCTCGGGTAGCAGCAGCACCTCGCCCGGCTGCACGGCGCGGTCGAAGGCGAGCTGGATCTCGCCGGGCGCGATCAGCCCGCCTGCCTCGTCATCGCCGTCTGCGGGTCGCACCTGCGTGACGTTGCCGAAGAGGGCATACGGCGCTAGGCGCGGGATGCGCGTTGTGAGCGTCGAGTCGAAGGGGAGCGCGTCGCGGTCGTGGGTGGCGCGGCGGAGCGCGGCGAGCGCGGCGCGGCTGGCGTCTTGCTGCACGACCGTGAGGCGGCGCAGCGGAAACTCCGAGTCGAAGACGAGCTGGTCGCCGGCGAGGCGCACGTCGGGCTGGCCGCCGAGCGTGCGCGCGGTGATGAGCGCGGCGATCTCGTTCATGCGGTCGGCGACGTCCGCCGACGAGAGAGCGCGGTAGACCTGCCCTTGCACGTCGGTCCAGACGGCCACGGCGGGCTGCGCCGCGAGCGTCTCGACCTCTTGCGGGTCCTCGCCGATGAGCAGAAAGATCACGCGCGCGCCCGTCGCTCGGACGAACGCCTCGGCCTGGGCCTGCATCGCGGCGGCGTCGGGGGTGTCCTCGAACGCGCCGTCGGTGAGCACCACGAGCCATTTCTCGGGCTGCGGCGCGCGGGCGAGCACGTCCTGCGCCGTGGCGAGCGACTGGTAGGGCGTGTTGCCCGCGAAGTTGTAGACGGGCTGGCCGTTGAGCGAGTCGACGAGCGCCTGGCGCCCCGCTGAGCCGCCGTCGAGCGGGAAGCGCAGGGGCGCGTCCGGCGCGTGCATGGTCACCACGTGGAGCGCGTCGGTGTCGCGGAGGAGCGCCGCGAGCGTCTGGAGCGCGTAGTTCGCGTAGGCCCACGGCCCGCCGTTGTCGCCCTCGTCGCGGTGCAGCATCGAGCCGGAGTCGTCATAGACCACGGCCACGGCCCGCTGCGCCGCCGCCGTGGGCACAAGCGCAGTGGGCGCGAGGAGGAGCGCGAACAGAGCAAGAACGGGGAGACGCATCAGGCAGCAGGTGGACCGCTGCAAACTAGCGCCTGGCCTGCAGACGGGGTGTGCCTACCAGTCGGGGCAGGCCTGCGCAGACCAACTGTAGCTCGTCGAAGTCCCGCACGGGACAAAGTCGACTTGGCTGTCGGGTAAAATCATGAGGTGAAAGACCCACGCCCCTGACCAGTTAGTCTCGCAGTCGCCGTTGGGAAACCACGCGATGAAGGGCTGCCCGTCCGAGCCGATGGACAGCTGGGAGCCGTCAGCAAGCCGGACAAACTGCCTGCCGCTGAACGAGCAGGCACCGTCTGCTTGGAAACCCAGGTTTTCGAGGGTGAAGCGCCCCATCGAGCCGCCGCCGCCGCCGAGTGCTGTCGGCGTATCGATCCACGCCTGGATCGCTGAGGAATACTGCATGGCGGCCACGATGGCGTCGTCCTGGCGCGCCTTGCGGTAGCCGTCGTCGAACGCCTCGATGCCGGTCACCACGGCGAGGCCGACGATGACGAGGCCGAGGACGAGGAGCAAGAGTTGTTGCTGGCCCATGGGTGTATCGAAGTCGGAGGACTACAGGGAGGGCTACCAGGAGCAGGTGCCCGAGTCTGGGTTCGAGAGGCTGCCGGCCTTTACCACCCACGAGCTCTCCCGCGCGCGCCAGCGCATCGTCCAACAGGCCTGCTTCGGCCCCCACATGGCAATCTCCACGAGGAGGGCACCGGTAGAGACCGGAAAATCATGAACCTGGACGAGCGGTCGGGCGCTGTTGCTGCGATTGATGATCAGGCGTCGTTCATCGCTGTCGTGCCGCGAGTAGTTGGCAGCCGAGCGGGTCTCTGCACGGCCGAGGGCCTGAAGCGAGATCGCAGACAGGTCGTTTCCTTCGCCGTTGCCGCCCATCGCGGTGGGTTTCTGCTGCCACGTGACGATCTCAGCGGCAATCCCAACAGCCTCGCTGATGAATCGGTCTTGCTTGGCCTTGCGGTCGTTCTCCGCGAAGGCCTCAATGCCGCTCGCCACGGCGAGACCGACGATGACGATGCCGAGGACGAGAAGCAGGAGCTGTTGCTGGCCCATGGGACAGGGGTGGAGCTAGGGGGTGCTGAACTCGGGCCACGGTTTGTCGCACGTGGCGGGCGGGCTGCTCACGTTGGAATCCGGCGTGTAGACGAACGTGAAGGGGGTGCTCGTGTCATCGCGCCAGCCGATGCGGTAGCGGATGCACGATGGGGCGTTGCCGTAGAAGTAGACCGCCACCTGCAGCGTGTTGTCCTCGTTGCGCTGCACGAAGTGCGTGTTCTCCGAGTCGAGGCCCCACATCAGCAGGTAGCCGTCGATGTATTCGACCTCCTGGCAGCGGGCCGTCCCGCACGAGAACTCGGTGATGCCCGAGAAGCCAAGGTCTTCGAACGAGAGGCCCGTCATGTAGTTGGCCCCCGTACCGCCGCCGAGGGCGCGCGGCTTGGCCTTCCACGCGAGGGCGTCCGCTGCAATCCGGTTCACGTTAGTAAAGTAGCGGTCGATGCGCGCCTTGCGGTCGTTCTCAGTGAACGCCTGGATGCCATTCACGACGGAGAGCCCGACGATGACGATGCTCAGGACGAGAAGCAGGAGTTGTTGCTGACCCATGGGAACAGGGTGAAAACGAAGCGGGCAGGGTAGGGGCGGAGCCGAATCGGGGGAATCGTGTGCAGGATCAAGGACGAGTCAATTCCCATGCCGCCGCCCCGAAAAAGCAGACGGCCCCGACGGCACGAGGGCTATCGGGGCCGTCTCGCGCCTGAAATGGAACGAGGGGCCGACCTACCTGGGCGAGCAATTGGCCACGACTACCACGCCGCCGGGCACGACGCCGGAACGGTGCCTTCGTCGGCCCACGTCGATTCCAGTGCCGTCCAGCCTCGCCCGTACGTTGTCCCTTGCCCCGGCGGGGCCGACATCGGAATGAGCTGGATGCAGTCCGTCGACGCGCCGTAGAACCGCAACTCGACGCCGACGCCGTATTCGGGGTGCAGCACACGCATGGGCGCGCCGTTGGCTCCTAGGTTGAAGGGCGGGTAATACAGCCAGATGCCTTCGGGGTCGAGGCGGATCTGGTTGACCGAGTCGTACGTCTCCCCGTAGCCCACGCCCTGCCACGTGAAGCCTCGCAGGAACGATTGGTCCTGACCGCCGGAGAGCGCGCCCGGCTTGGCCTTCCACGCGACCACGTCGGCCATGGTCTGAGCCGCCAGGGCGTAGACGCGGTCCTGCGTGCTCTTGCGGGTGTTTTCCTCGAACGCCTCGATGCCGGTCACCACGGCAAGCCCGACGATGACGATGCCCAGAACGAGGAGGAGGAGTTGCTGCTGGCCCATGTCGGGAGATGAGAAAGGGGGCGTGGTGAAAGCGGGCGTCGCTCGGTGGTGGTGCGTGCCCGATTCCCCAGGGACCAAATCCTGTGCCCGCGCGCCGCAAAACGCGACCGCCCCGGCAGCACGAGGCCACCGGGGCGGTTACGTCAGCCGAATGGAACGGCGAGGTGTCGTCTACAGAGCTACTTCGTCTCGTCGCCGTCGACGACCTCGAAGTCGGCGTCCTGGACGGGCTCGGCGGCCGGCTCGGCCGGGTCGCCGGCGGCCCCGTCGCCCTGGGCGGCGTCGGCGTCGGCCTGCTGCGCGTTGTAGAGGTCCTCGGAGGCCTCGGCCCACGCGGCGTTGAGCTGCTCCACGGCGGAGTCGACCTCCTCGACGTTCTGCGCGCCGTGCACCTCCTTGAGGCGGCCGAGCGCGGCCTCGATCTTGGCCTTCTTCTCGTCGGGGATCTTGTCGCCGTACTCAGTGAGGTTCTTCTCCGAGGAGAAGATGAGCGAGTCGGCGCTGTTGAGCTTGTCGACCTGCTCCTTGCGCTGCTTGTCCTCCGCGGCGTGCTCGCGGGCGGCGCGGCGCATGGCCTCGATCTCCTGGTCGGTGAGCCCACTCGACGCCTCGATGCGGATCGACTGCTCCTTGCCCGTGGCCTTGTCCTTGGCCGAGACGTTCAGGATGCCGTCCGCGTCGATGTCGAAGGTGACCTCGATCTGCGGGAGGCCGCGCGGGGCGGGCGGGATGCCGTCGAGGTGGAACTTGCCGATGGTGCGGTTGTCGACGGCCATCGAGCGGTCGCCCTGGAGGACGTGGATCTCCACCGAGGGCTGGTTGTCGCTCGCCGTCGAGAAGACCTCCGACTTCCGGGTCGGGATGGTCGTGTTCGAGGTGATGAGCGCCGTCATCACGCCGCCGAGCGTCTCGATGCCGAGGTTGAGCGGCGTCACGTCGAGGAGGAGCACGTCGGTCACGTCGCCCGAGAGGACGCCGCCCTGGATCGCGGCACCGATCGCCACGACCTCGTCGGGGTTCACGGAGCGGTTCGGCTTCTTGCCAAAGAACTGCTCGACGACCTCCTGGATCTTCGGGATGCGCGTCGAGCCGCCCACGAGGATCACCTCGTCGATGTCAGTCTTCGAGAGCCCGGCATCCTGGAGCGCCTTCTGCATCGGCGGGATGGTGCGCTGGACGAGGTCGTCCACGAGTTGCTCGAACTTGGCACGCGTGAGGTCGAGGTTGAGGTGCTTCGGCCCCTCCTGCGTGGCGGTGATGAACGGCAGGTTGACGGTCGTGGAGGCGCTCGACGAGAGCTCGATCTTCGCCTTCTCGGCGGCCTCCTTCAGCCGCTGCAAGGCCATAGCGTCGGTGCGCAGGTCGATGCCTTCGTCGGCCTTGAACGTGTCCGCGAAGAAGTCGATCAGGCGCTGGTCGAAGTCGTCGCCGCCGAGGTGCGTGTCGCCGTTGGTCGACTTCACCTCGAAGACGCCGTCGCCGAGTTCGAGGATCGAGATGTCGTAGGTACCGCCGCCGAGGTCGTAGACGGCCACGGTCTGCTCGGCGTCCTTCTTGTCGAGGCCGTAGGCGAGCGCTGCGGCGGTCGGCTCGTTTAGGATGCGCTTGATCTCAAGTCCGGCGATGGTGCCAGCCTCCTTGGTGGCCTTGCGCTGCGCATCGTTGAAGTAGGCCGGGACCGTCACGACGGCCTCGGTGACGCGCTCGCCGAGGTAGTCTTCGGCGGTCTGCTTGAGCTTCTGCAGCACCATCGCGGAGATCTCCTGCGGGGTGAACTGCTTGCCGTCGATGTTGACGCGGGCGACGCCGCCGTCGCCGCGCTCGACGGTGTAGGGGACAGTCTTGATCTCGCCCTGGACCTCGTCGAACTGACGGCCCATGAAGCGCTTGACCGATGCGATGGTCTTGTCCGGGTTGGTGACGGCCTGGCGCTTGGCCGGGGCGCCCACGAGGCGCTCGCCGTCTTTCTTGAACGCGACGACGGACGGCGTGGTGCGCCCGCCCTCGGCGTTGGGGATGACGACGGGCTCGCCGCCTTCCATCACGGCCACGACGGAGTTGGTCGTGCCGAGGTCGATTCCGATGATCTTACCCATGGGTGGTTGCTGGTGCGTACTGGCAGAAAAAGGGGGGAGGGTGCGCCGGGCCGTCGAGCCTCGACCGTGTCAGCGTCTGTTCTGACTGTCAGGAGGGCAGGACCCGCGCTGCGAGCCTCACGGATGTGGAGCGTCTGAGCCAGCGCCAACCTCGTGCCAGCACGGCTCGTGCTGCCAGGGTGGCAGGGTGGCACCGTCGCCAGCCTGGCTGGGTTCTGTGACGAAGAGGGACCCACGTCTGTTCAGTGAGCCGATATGTCGCGATAGCGTTCCACATCGGCAGCGGTGGAAAGCGTACGGAATAACTTTGCGAAGTGGGTGCGGTTTGCTATGCTAGGGGACTCGTACCACCGTGTTCTTCTACCTCCGGTCCCATGCGACGTGCCCTGATGCTCGGCCTCGCGCTGCTGCTTGCCACACCCAGCCAAGCCCAGCGAACGCCGGTCCAGGTCCTACCAACCACGTTCTTCGACCAGCGTTACCTCGACATCGACGGGGACTCGCTCCTCATCAACAACGGGAGCCTGCCCGACCT
>JBCDFF010000229.1:0-7039 GCA_039178415.1 Bacteroidota bacterium | reverse complement strand
GTCGCCCTGGTCCAAATACCCCGCCCGGGCCTGCACCGCCAGGCCGATCTCGAACACGCCCAGCAGGTTGAGCGCGAGGGCCAAGAAGAGCAACGCCATCGCCGCCACGAAGAGAGGGCTTTGTAGCTGGAAGCCCCAGCCGAGCGCCTCGCCCCCCGCTCGAAGCCCCAGCAGGAGCCCGGCGAGTACCCAGAACGACACCACCACACCCGCCGCGAACAGCCAGCCGTGCCGCCTCAACTGGCCGGGGTTGTGCTGCGCCGATTGGGCAAAGCCGAGAATCTTGATCCCGATGATCGGAAAGACGCACGGCATCAGGTTGAGCAGCATCCCGCCGAGGAGCGCCAGGACGAGTGCGCCGAAGAGACCGCCCGTGATGCCAGGCGCGGCGGTGTCCATGCCAACGGAGCCAGCCGCCGTCGCCTCGCCAAGCGGGGCATCGATCTGCAGGGCGCGGTGGGTCCCGTTGAACGTGGTGCCCTCGCTCGCCACGAGGACACCCGTGATGGAGGCGGGGTCGGCCTGGGCATAGGCCGAGCGGGTGAGGGCGATCTGGATGGTGCCATCGTCCGCCCGGACGATCGCCTGCGGCGTGTGGTGCTGGATGACGCGCTGCTCGGTCGGGAAGAAGTAGGCGTCGGCGAGCATCGCCGGGTCCGCGTCGAGGCCGGACAGGGTGAGCCCGAAGGTGTTGCCCGAGCGCGAGGCTGTGGCTGTGAGTCCGTCCAGGTCGTGCGGGAGCTTCGTACGTGCCTCGTCGATGCGAGAGGCCCACGTCGGGTCCGGGGTGGCCGTGTCCGCGACGGCTACGGTGAGCGAGACGTCTTGGGCGGCGGTGAGGCACTCAATCTCGCAGATGAGCCAGTCCGCCGTGCCCCCCAGCGTCACGGTCGACCCAACTGGTAGATCGTCTGGCGGTGTGATCTCGACCAGGTGCAGCACCTCGTCGTAGTAGGCATAGGTCATGAACGGTGCCACGGGCACCTGTTCCGGGTAGGGCCACTGGATGGGCCCGGCTTCGAAGCCAGCGGGCAGGCGCCAGGCCACCGTGGTGGGCAGCCCGGAGTCGCCCGGGTTGATCCAGTAGCTGTGCCACCGCGGATCCATCGTGAGCCGCAGCGCGACCATAAACGGCTTGCCTGGCGCGATCTGGGCTACCTCGCTTACAAGCGTTGCCTCCGAGTGCGGGCTCGAATCGTCCGGAGCAGGGAGGGATCCGTCTAGGAGTATGCCCTGAGCCGCAGCGGCGGGCGCGAGAAGGCACGTGGCGAGGAGAAACAGAAACGCCGTGCGTGGCATGACCGAAGGTTGCAGGAATGGGGGCGTACGCGTCAGCAAAGTCGAACGGGACGAGCCCCCCCGTGTTCGACGCGCCGGGTGAATATGCCTAGTCTTGATTGCCCGCATCCGTGAGAGCCCGGCAAGGCGGCACCGTGCAGCGGTGGCGAGACCCGATGCCGAGACACCGCGTCATCGGATCACGATCAGCTTCTCCGTGACGCGACGGTCTCGTGCCGTGAAGGCGACAAAGTAGGGGCCCGCCGAGAGGTTCAGGCTGCGTAAGTCGAACTCGACCTCCTGCTCGGTGTCCTCGGGGGCGGTGAAGAGCCGCGCTGTCACAAGACGTCCCTGCAGATTGTAGACATCGACCCGGATGTCGGTGACGGTGCCAAAGTAGAGATCGAAATAGAACACCCCGGCCGGGGCCGAGCGTCCCGTTCGGGGCACAAACGGAGCCGACAGCGAGACGACGGTTGGCCAGAAGTCGTCGAGCCGGAACGAATCGGTTGTGGGCGTGGGCTGGGTCGGGTTGGGATTGGGCGGCGTGACCCCGGCGCAGGCATCGCCCCCGATGTCAATGACGACGGGGCTTTGCACGTTGAGGAGGCGATTGCACTCACCACCCAGCGCCCAGCCCATGTCGGCCAAGACCGCGCACGTGAGCGCGCCGGGCGACAGGATGCGTTCGCCCGACGAGAAGAAGGGAGTCATGAGGGACTGCTGCGTCGATGGTTCGAAGGTGCTCTCGTTGAGGTGCGAATACGACGAGCCCGGGTTCCAGTCGGCGGGGGCGTAGAGTGGGGCTGGGTTTAGCCCTGTCGTCGTGTCGAGCGTGGGCCCGCCAAGGTAGAGCGCTCGTCCTGTGAGCAGCGAGCCTAGCGTGTTGGAGGGGCGGGGGTAGCGCGATTCGTCCAGGGCGCTGTTGCCCTCGCAGTCTTGCGCGAGCAAGTCGAAGGCGAACGGCTCGCGATTGCCCTGCGTGGGAACGAGGGTGCCCACACCATCCTCCGCCGTCAGAGCCCCGATAAAGCCGAGGCCATGCGCCAGTTCATGGAGGACGACGGTCGTGAAGTCGAACTGATTGTCGCCTGGGGGGCCGAGTCCGAAGTGCCAGCGCTCGAAGGCTGAATTGAACTCGGCCTCGATGTCGGGGCTGCCCGGGGCGAGGTCGCGGCCGAGGCGCGCGTTCACCAACGCCAGCGGATACCACACGTCAGCCTCAAAGCCGTCCGGTCGGCTTTCGCCCGGGTTAAACTTCGCGATGAATGGCCCCGCTGCGCCTAGTGTGTTCTCGTTGTCGAAGGCCACCCAGTTGGCGTTGACACGGATCGGCTCGTCCGAGACCACGAGATCAGCCCAGAGATCCACAGCGCGCTGGAACGCTTCCTGGACCTCGGGCGCCTCGCGGGGGAAGCCGACGTAGGTGACCAGGAAGACGGCGGTGGCACCACGGGCCTCCACTACCACAGGCGGACCCGTGAGCTCCGTAGAACGACGCGACTCACGGTGTGAATGCCGCTCGGTATGTGGGTGGGCATGGACCGTACCATCACCATGCGGGTGGTGAAGGACCGGCCCCGTGAGGGTGGGTGAATACTGTCCCCAAGCCGGGTTCACCGGCACGGTCAGGAGCAGAGCGAGAACCGGAGCGAGGAGACGGAAGTGCGAGACCATCGGAGCGAAGCAGGGACGGAGAGAAACGTGAGCAGCGTTCGGGGCAAGTTCGGTGCCGGACAAAGCGTGTGCTAGGGTAAAGGCACACGCCGCCGGTGCCACATCGTCCGCTCCGGCCTGGTTACCGGTCGAGGCGGTCGAGGGCGGCACGTGCGCGCTGTTCGAGGGCGCGGTGGTAGTCGAAAGGTTCGTCGTAGCGGAGGACGGCCTCGTAGGCAGCCCGGGCCTCGGCCCCACGGCCTTGCTGCTCGTGGACCCCGCCAGCGTAAAACTGGGACCAGGGGCCCCAGCGGGCCAGCGGGTCGCCCGGATTGGCGATGGCGATGGCGTAGTGCCGCAAGGCCTCGCGCGGGCTCCCATCCTCGTGAAAGGCGCGTCCGCTTCTGTAGGCGGCCTCGGCGTACTGAACCGGCGTCGCTGCGTCCGGTGCGAGCAGCGGCTGTAGCGTGGTGACGGCCTCGTCGTAGCGCCCGCCGTCGAAGGCGTTGCCGCCGCGCAGAAGCAGACGCTCGGCGGTAGAGAGGGGCGCGTCGATGCGGCGTTGCGCCTCCCGGAGCGCCGCCGCATCGGTGTCGAAGTCGCGCTCGGAGCGGACGCGGCGGTAGTGGGTAAGCGCACGGTCACGCTGGCCATTCATCTCGCGTGCCAGCCCGGCCACGAGGTGGGCGCGCGCGCGCAGCGCTTCGCCGCCGAAGTCGGAGAGGTAGCGCTCGAAGGCCGCCGCGGCATCGGCGAAGCGATTCTGGCGGTAGAGCGCGTCGCCGAGATAGTAGCGCGTGTAGGCGAGCGGGAACACGGTTCCCCCCTGCTGCGCACGGAGGCCGATACGGAAGTGCCGTTCGGCGTCAGCGGCCCTGCGGCGCTTGAGGAGGGCGTAGCCGTAGAGGTGGTTGACGAGGGCGCTCTCCGGGTGGAGCCGGTGCAGCCGCTCCATGTAGCGGAGGCCGCCGCGGCGGTTGTTGTTGAGCGTGAGGTCGGTGATGGCGAGCGCCACGAGCGCCTCCTCCTGCTGCGTCACGCTGCGGGAGGCGGCCCGCTCGAGTTCGTCCATGCCTTGCTGCACGGTGCCGCTGAAGCCCGCGAGCTTGACGAGCCAGCGGTAGCCTTTCGGGACCGACCCGACGGCGACGTGGCACAGGCCAAGGCCTTTGTAGACGTCGTGGAAGTCGGGGTGGTCGCGCGCCACGCGCTCGAAGCCGCGAAAGGCCGCGCGGCCCGCGATGGCCGCGCGGGTGTACTGCGCCAGCTTGAGGTGCGCCGTCGCCCGGGACAGCTCCCGCTCCGCAGCCAGGAGCCCGCGCCATGGCGAGGCAGGCGCGGTATCGAGCGCCTCCTCCGTGCGGTCGCTCCATGCGAAGAAGGCATCGAAGTGCCGAGCGTCTTCGGTGACGAGGCCCCGCCACAGCGCGATGGTGGCGAGGTGATGGTAGGCCGCCGGGCCGTCGGGTTCGAGCTCCGCGAGGCGGTGAAAGCGCGCCTCCGCCTCGTCCAACTCGAAATGGAGCAGATGCGTACGGCCTACCTCCAGCAGGGCTGTCCCTTCGTCGGTCGTGACCAGCATGACCGGGTCAGTGGCCCCAGAAGCCTGGCCCCCCCATGCCGGCTCGGTCCGCGCGGGCGGCGCTAGCTGCGGCGCGGCGGCCAGCGGCGCGGCGATCAGTGGCTCAGTGGGTAGCAGCAGCGCACCTGGCAGTCCTGCGGAAGCCGTAGGAGCGGAGCAGAGAGCGCCAACCCCGACGCAGAGCCCCGCGACGAGCACCTGAAAAGCGTAGAAGTGGGTCATACCACGCACAACGTTGGCGGCGGCTCTTCTCGTGCGCGTGGCCCCGTCCTCTACGAGCCGCAACGTAAAACCAGTAAAGGGCATAGGGGCCGTGTGCACAAAATGAAACGACGGACGGGAGCGCGTTCAGGAAGACGCGCAGAGTTTACGGCCGTGTGCGGGGGGATGCGTATGTTGCCGCCACACGTGCCGGGTCTCGGTCTGTTGCTCTCTCCCGAGTCCGGTCCCTCCTTCATCTACCTCTCTCGCATCATGAAGCTCGCTACCCCCCGCACTGTGGCTGGGCTCCTCGGCGCCCTCCTATTCCTCAGCACCAGCCTCCCCCTCCGAGCGCAGTTCACCTGCGAAAACGACATCTTCATCTCCCAGTCCTTCGACGACGGGACAACCTTCCAGTTGAGCCGCCTCGACCAGTCCGTGTTTCCCTACGTGCTGAACTCGATTGGAACGACGACGACCGAATACAACGCGCTGGGCTTCAACTACCTCGACGGGTTCATCTACGGGATCAAGCCGACTTCCCCCAACACGATGTACCGCATCGACAACACGGGTACGCCGACCTCCATCGGGACGGTCGTGGGCTTGCCCGCGCAGAGCTACTTCTCCGGGACCATCGCCCGTGATGGGACGCTCTACCTCATCAATGGCGGGGATCCGACCATCACCCCGCGCAACCTCTACGTGATCTCTGGACTCAACACGGGCATGCCGTCGCTCGACGCCACCATTCCGATTGGCCTGATCGGCGGGACGACTGGCGCGCGCGTCTCGGACATCGCGCTCACCAACGACGACAGCTTCCTCTACGGCTTCACCCGCAACACCAACCAGGTGGTCCAGATCGACCCGACCGACGGATCGATCGTGGCCCTCCCCTCCACCAGCTCGCTCGGGACGATCGGGGGCTTGTGGTTCAACAGCTACGGCGAACTCTTCGGCCGCCGCGGCACCGTCGACGGGAGCTACTACCAGTTTGACCTCGTCTCGGGGGCGGCGACGGTGGTCTCGACCGGCACGGTCTCGCGCTTCAACGACGCCGCATCGTGCCCCTACGCCGTCGGCTTCACCAAGGAGGCTACGCCCACCACCGTCGACCCGGGCGACACCTTCACGTACACGTTCACGCTCTTTAACAACGGCGCTGAGCTGACCGGCATCGACTTCTCTGACGTGCTGCCGAACGCCCAACTCACGTTCGTGGACGGTACGCTCACGACCACGCTCGGCGGCACGGCCAACGCGTTCGGCGGGACGAACACGCTCACCATCACCGACATGACGCTCCCGGCCAACACGGCCTCGACGATCTCGGTGGACGTACTAATTCCGGCCGCGGCCCCGGCGGTCACGTTCGACAACCAGGCCACCCTCTCTGACCTGGGCGTTTTCCTCGGCGAGTCGCTCGACTCCGACGACCCGACGACGGTCATCTTCGGCGACCCGACGACGGTGAGCATCAACATCCCCGTTGAACTCTCCACCTTCAACGTGCACCTCGACGGGCGTGCGGCCCAACTCGCCTGGACCACGCTGTCGGAGACCAACAACAGCGGCTTCGAAGTCCAGATGCGCGGACCCGAGGCTGCCGAGTTCGATGGGGTGGCGTTCGTGGAGGGCAACGGGACCACGACTGAGGCGCAGGCTTACCGGTTCGCCACGGATGCCCTTGCGCCGGGCACGTACACGTTCCGCCTCAAGCAGGTCGACTTCGACGGCGCGTTCGCCTACAGCGCCGAGGTGGAGGCGCTCGTTGAACTGCAGGACGCGTTCGAGCTCAGCAGCGCATTCCCAAACCCCTTCGGCCTTCAAGCCGCGACCTTCTCGCTGTACGTGCGCGAGAGTCAAGAGGTGGCCGTGACACTCTACGACGCGCTTGGCCGCGCCGTGGCGACCCTGCACGACGGCTGGATCGAATCCGGTAGCGCCTTCCGCGTCGAGATCGACGCCGCGAGGCTGGCTAGCGGCGTCTACGTCGTCCGGGCTGCGGGGACCGACTTCGCGGCCACCCAGCGCGTGACGGTCGTCAAGTAGCGCCTCACGCACCGCTCCGAGCAAGTCTCACGGGGCCGACTCCACGCGGGGTCGGCCCCGATGCATGGATGGCAGCGCATGGACGTCGCCGCGCCGGTGCTGGTGTGTCGGTGCTGGTGTGTCGGTGCTGGTGCGCTGGTGTTTGGGCACCGTGGGGTAGCGGTGGGGAAACCATACGAGCACCGCGGCGCAACACGGGCGGCACTCGGTCGTTGGCCTTTCCCCAATCGCCCGAACTGCACGTTCTCCAACCTATCCGTTCCCGCC
>JBCDFF010000228.1:0-7114 GCA_039178415.1 Bacteroidota bacterium | reverse complement strand
GCGAGCAAGGCAATCCGCGACGTGCTGCGACCGGGGCACCTCGTCGTCCTGGAGAGCACGACGTTTCCGGGGACGACCCGCGAGGTAGTGCTCCCGCTGCTCGCCGAGAGTGGGCTGGAAGTCGGGACCGACTTCTTCCTGTGCTACTCGCCCGAGCGCGTCGATCCGGGCAACGCGACGTGGCAGACGAAGAAGTCAGTCCCGACTTCCAGCCCACTCTCGGCGAGCAGTGGGAGCACTACCTCGCGGGTCGTCCCCGGAAACGTCGTGCTTTCCAGGACGACGAGGTGCCCCGGCCGCAGCACGTCGCGGATCGCCTTGCTCGCCGCCACGACGAACGACAGGTCCGGGTCCTTGACCTTGTTGAGCGGCGTCGGCACGCAGACAAGGATCGCGTCGCAGTCGGCGAGCGCCTCAGGATCGGAGGTGGCGCGGAGGAGCCCGGACTCGATCAGCGGCGCGAGCCGCGACGAGGCGACGTCCTTCACATGGCTCGTCCCTCCGTTGACGTGCGCGACGGTAGCCGCGCTCACGTCGAAGCCCACCGTCTCGAAGCCCTCTTCGGCTACCTCAATGGCGAGCGGCAAGCCGACGTAGCCGAGGCCCACCACGGCCACG
The DNA here is from genome assembly GCA_039178415.1 of Bacteroidota bacterium. GTDB lineage: Bacteria > Bacteroidota > Rhodothermia > Rhodothermales > Rubricoccaceae > JBCBEX01. The sequence goes on along the minus strand of JBCDFF010000228.1, from coordinate 6,496 downwards.
CGAGCTTGGCATTGGGCGACGAGGGACTCGAAGGCGAGCGCGGTGGACATGGGTACGAAGCGAGGGTAGGCAGGCGAGAGGATACGGATTCGCCTGGCTGGGAACGCTTTGCCTGGCTTTGAACGCCAACCGCCACGCGCGCCACTATCTTCTCGTTCCGCCTTCGTCCTCCCTTCGCAGCCCGCCCTTCCGATGGCCGACGCCTCCCCCCTCGACGCCTACATCGCCCACTACCCCGCCTGGGCGCAAGAACTCGCCCGGCGCTACTTCACGAAGACGCTCAACCAGTTCATCCTCTACGGCAACATCCGCGACCTCGTGCCGACCGAGGACGATGCGGGAGACCCCGACTTCATCCCGCTGCGCGACTTCCTCGCCGAGGACCTCTTCGCCGGGCGCGACCTGATCGTGTTCTACGACCGCTCGGCGGGCATCCACTTCCAGGACCGCGAGAGCCAGGGCGACTTCAACCGCGCGCTCTCGGGCTACGACACCATCTTCGGCACGGAGTACGCCCGGAAGCTGCCCAAGGACCCCGCCCGCGTCTTTGCGCTGCTCGACAACTACTTCCGCATCCGGCTCGCCGAGGGCAAGCGGATGGCCGTCGTGGTCGACTTTGCCGAGACCATCGTGCCGATGGCGGAGGCCAGCACCTACTCCGCCGAAGACCGCGCCTCGCTCGTGACGCTGCGCCGCTGGAGCCACGACCCGCAGTTCCTCCGCCACGACTTCACCCTCGTCCTGCTCACGGAGAACCTCACCGACCTCAACAGGCAACTCATCCAGAGCCCCTACACCGCCGAAATCGCCATCGAACTGCCCGAGAAGGCGCAGCGCGAGGCCTATGTGGACTGGTACCTCGGCGACGGGCGCAAGGAGAAGGCCCGGACGTTCAAGAAGCTCTCCGACGTCTCGCCGGCCGTGCTCGCGCAGAACACGGCGGGCCTGGGCTATGTGCAGCTCCGCACCATCCTCGCCGACACGCTCGAAAACAACCGGAAGCTGACGTTCGAACGGCTCTCCGAGCAGAAGAAGGACCTTATCGAAGCGGAGGCATACGGGCTGCTGGAGTTCGTGGAGACCAACTACACCCTCGACTTCGTCGCGGGCCACGACGAAGCCAAGCAACACCTTCGAGACGCGGCCTCGGCGCTCAAGCAGGGCCGCCACGACGTGCTGCCGATGGGCTACCTCATCAACGGGCCCGTCGGCACTGGGAAGACGTTCATGACGACGTGCTTCGCGGGCGAGATCGGCATCCCGATGGTGAAGCTGAAGAACTTCCGCAGCCAGTGGCAGGGCGTCACGGAGGGCAACCTGGAGAAGATCCTGGGCCTGCTCCGCGCGATGAACCCCGTCGCGGTGATGATCGATGAGGCCGACGCCGCGCTCGGCGACCGCTCGTCTTCGGGCGACTCCGGCGTCTCGAACCGCGTCTTCAGCCAGATCGCGCAGGCCATGAGCGACACGCGCTATCGCGGCAAGATCATCTGGTTCCTCCTCACCGCCCGCCCCGACCTCATGCCGGTCGACCTCAAGCGCCAGGGCCGCGCCGAGGAACACCTCGCCCTGTTCTACCCGTCCACCCGCGACTCGCGCGAGGAACTGCTGCGCGTGATGATGAAGAAGACCGACACGGCCATCGACATCGAGCAGGCCCCCGAGGCGCTGCTGGACGGCGTGCGGACCTACTCCGGGGCCGACATGGAGGCGCTCTTGACCCGCGCCAAGTTCCGCACGGTTGCGCACAGCACGAACGGCAAAGGCGGTAAGACGAAAAAGACACGTAGCGGCAATATGAAGGTGCCGCCCGAGATCCTCGCCGAGGTCGTGGAGGACTTCATCCCGCCGACATATCCCCTTGAAGTGGAGCTCCAGTCGCTCGCCGCCGTGCTCGAATGCACGTCGCGCGACATGCTGCCAGAGCAGTACCGCGAGATGGACCGCGAGCAGGTTGTCCGCCGCGTTAAGGAGTTGAAGCGGCTGATCGGGGAATAGTCCCCTCAGTCTTTTTCGATCCGGTCCACGCCCTCGGGTAACTCCCCGCCAGATTCCAATCCTCGAACGATCGCATCGAGTTGGCTTCGCAGAGTGAAGGCCAATCCGCGCTCATTGTGACCGTCGACGTGAAGCGTGCAGGCGTCCTCAAGCATCATCCCTCCATCGGAACGATACAAACAGACGGTACCGGCTGTGAACTTGACTCTTGTAGGCAACTCTGTGATGCGCTCGGCTACGTATACACCGTGCCTACCCCGTCGAAATGAGAACTGACGCGGCGGTACGAACCGAGCTGGGCTGAAGCCATCCTCTTCGACCAAGAAGCGAAAGTTCGTGAGGATTGTCTTTGCATAGTCTGGATGCTGAGCGCAATTCTCCCACGACAAATCCGAAGCAACGAGTGCTCGGAGGTTGGGGTCTAATGGATTGGTCGCAACCTTGCGTTTACGACGAAGGCGAGCAACTCCGCTCCATACCAACCCGGCTAAAGCCACCACGGCACCGAGTACCGCGACAACCGCATAGATGAGTAGGGGGTCACCTGGGATACGGTCCGCCAAGTAATACGCGAGCATGCCGGCTCCTACCCAGAGTGCATGAGGCCAGTATTCCTTGATTTCCTCCATGAACCCAGTTTTGTTTTTGACAGCGCTCACAACAGGCAGTTAGTTTAAGACCCTCCAGCGGGGCTTGACGTTGCCCAGCAACTTCCCGGCAAATCGTCCCGTAGGGCGCGGTTGTGCTTGGCCCACTCGTCGCGGGCCGTGAGCCCCTGCTCAGCGAGCCGCTGCCCCACCCCGCCTGATGCTCCGTAGCTACGTCCGCCTCGCCTACCGCACGCTCCTCAAAAACAAAGTCGCCTCCGCGATCAACCTCGTTGGGTTGTCGATCGCCATCGGGACGGCGATCACGGTGTTCCTGTTCATCCACCAGTGGATGACGGTCAACTACATCCACGAGCACAGCGACCGGACGGTCCTCGTCCACAACATCGTGGAGCGCGACGGCGAGCGGCAGATCTGGGGCGACTCGCCGATGCCGCTCGGCCCTGCTCTGGAGGCGAACCTGCCGCAGGTCGAGCGTGCGCTGCGCATTGAGCAACGAGGCGCGACGTTCCGCTACATGACCGAGTCGGGCGTCGAGAAGGAACATAGCGAGTGGGTCATGCTCGCCGAGCCGAGCTTTTTCGAGGTCTTCGACTACCCGGTGCTCGACGGTGAGGCCGACTTCCTCACCGAGCCGGGCGCGGTTGCCCTCTCGCCACGCATGGTGGAGAAGTACTTCGGCGACGACATCGAACCCCTCGGCCAGAGCTTCACCGTCGAGTTTAACGGCGAAGAGCCGATGGCCTTCACGGTGCGCGCCATCGTGGATCCGCTGGACGAGGAGACGAGCTTCGGCTTCCGCGCCATTTTTCCCTACGAAACGCTGCGCCTCCTCGGCGACACACACGGCGATGGCATGGACGACTGGGCGTCGTACACCGATGCGACGTTCCTCCTGCTCCGCGACATGGACGATCTCCCTGAGGTCGCCGCGGCAATGGGCCCGTATGTCGCGCTCCAGAACGCGGCCAGCCACGACTGGGCCGTGGCCTCACTGCCGCTGACGCCGCTCAGGGAGATGGCGAAACGCTCTCAGGAGATCCGCGGCGACCTCGGCGGCGGCCCCCCCACCGAAGCGGTGATGGTGATGGGCTTCATCGGCATCTCGCTGCTGCTGCTGGCGTGCTTCAACTACGTCAACGTGACGCTCGCCACCGCCGTGCAGCGGCTCAAGGAAATCGGCGTTCGCAAGACACTTGGCGGGCAACGCGGGCAGCTCATCGCGCAGTTCCTCGCCGAAAACGTACTGCTGTGCATGCTCGCGCTGGGCCTGGGCGTCTTCGTTGCGCACTTTGTGACAACGCCGGGTTTCAACGACATCTCCAACCTGGGCATCGAAGCTGACTACTTCGGCAGCGGCGCACTGTGGATCTTCCTCGGCGCCATGCTCACGGTCACCGCGTTCGTCGCGGGGGCCTACCCAGCGTTCTACATCTCGGGCCTCCGCCCCGCCTCGATCCTGCGCGGCACCCAGACTGTGTCGCGCCATCGGTGGGTGCAGAGCAGCCTGCTCACGTTGCAGTTCACGCTGGCGTTCTTCACGATGATCGCGGGCGTCGTGTTCGTCCAGAACGCGCAATACCAAGAGCAACTCGACTGGGGCTATGATGAGGCGCAGACGCTCGTGGTGCCGCTTGACACGCCGACCCAGTTCGCCGCCGTTGAGGCCGAGGTCACCCAGCTTCCGGACGTCGTCCAGTACGCCGGGACGCAGCACTCGATCGGCCGGTCGCAGAGCTACGCCGTGCTCGACGTCGACGGGACGCAGATGGAGGCGGTCCGGCTCGAAGTCGGTGCCGACTATCCCGCTACGCTCGACCTTCGATTGCGCGAAGGCCGCTACTTCGATGAGGTGCTCGACGCCAATAGGACTGCGGCCATCGTCAATGCGTCGTTCGTGGCGCAGCGGGGCTGGGACGAGCCGTTGGGCCAGAGCTTCTCGGTGCGCCGCGACAGCGTGATCACCGGCACGTACACCGTCGCGGGTGTCGTCGAAGACTTCCACTACGACGACTTCTTCGACCCCATCAACCCCACGTTTGTGACGATTGCTGACGAGGCGAATTTTCGGGCCATCGCGCTTCGGGTTCAGGACGGCCGCGCCACGGAAACGTTCGCCAACATGGAAGCAGCCTGGCAGCGCCTCTACCCGGATGTCGAGTTCCGAGGCTACTTCCAGGACACGGTCTTCGACGAGGCCTTTGCGGAGAACGCGGGCATCAACCGCATCTTCGTCTTCACAGCGGCCATGGCGCTGCTGCTCGCCTCGATGGGCCTCTTCGGCATTGCGGCGCAAAACGTGGGCCGGCGGATGCGTGAGATCGGTGTCCGCAAGGTGCTCGGTGCCACCGTCGCGAGCGTGACTACGCACGTCAACCGAGGCTTCCTCGTGATGCTGCTCGTGGCATTCGTGCTTGCCTCGCCGTTCGCCTACCTCCTGCTGGGTGCCCTCCTCGACTCGATTTTCGAATACCGCATGCCGCTCAACGTGGTCCCGTTTGCATTGGCGTTCAGCGTCGTTGCGGTAGCTGCGGCCGCGACGCTGGCCACGCAGGTCCGCCGCATCGTGACCGCGAACCCGGCGGACGTGCTGCGTGCCGAGTAGAGCCTTCGCTTACTCGTCCGCAAGCCCAAGCTGGTGCAGGAGCGCTAGCTGGTCGAAGTAGGTCACGTCGCGCACGATCTTGCCGTCGCGGACTTCCAACACGGCAGCAATGTTCATCGCGAACGCCTTGTCCTGCATGACCTCCGGGTCATCGGGGCCGAGGTTCGTCATCGTCCCGTGCGAGACAAACTCGACGGCCACGAGGTTGCCGCTGCCGAACATGCGGGTCACGTCGTCTTGAATGTCAGGCGACGCTTCGAAGTAGGGCGCGTACGTCTCGCGGATACCGGCGGGCCCGCGACGTGGCTCCTCAAAGTCGGGCGACTCAATGACCGCGTCCTCGGCGTAGAGCGCCGCCAGGGCATCCAGGTCGTGCCGGTTGAAGGCCTCGAACATTGCGGCGACGACGCTCATGGCGTCGGTGTTGGTCGGAGTGCTCATGGCTTTTCAGACTAAGGTTTAGTGGAGGTACGCGTGGCCCTCTACGTAGCCATACAACAGCGACACCTTCTTGTCACAGCCATACGTTCATACGTGCATCAACGGGGACACTCATTGCATGCCGTCTAGCTGTAGCCACCCACGAGTTGCTAGCGATGAGCCTCGGCTAGATCTCTTTTGGAACCGACACGATCGCGAGCGCACACAGCCGACGACGCGCAAGCACCCAGGCCGCGGGCGTGCCACTCATGCGACAAGCTCGTGCGGCACAGCCGTGACATCGACGGAGCGTTCACCGAAAAACGCTAGCACGGCGTCAGCAACGCGCTCTACGTCAGCCACCGAAAGCCAGGGGTGCATTGGCAGAGCGAGGACTTCTTGGCAGGCCCGCTCCGTCTCGGCAAGGCTGCCCGCCACGCGTGCATCCGAAAAGGCCGGCATCTCGTGGAGCGGCGTCGGATAGTACACCATCGACGGGATGCCCTGTGCCTTGAGCGCGTCGCGGAGTTGGTCGCGAACGTCGCCGGGCACGCGGATGACGTATTGGTGGAAGACGTGCGTGCTGTAGTCGGCCCGCGCTGGTCGCGTCACGAAGGCGCTTGGTGCGAAGGCAGCGTCGTAGCACGCAGCAGCCAATTGGCGAGCACGTGTCCAGGCGGGCAGATGGCGAAGATGGACGCCGAGGATCGCGGCCTGGATGCCATCGAGGCGGCTGTTGACGCCAATGGTCGTGTGGAAATACTTCCGCGCGGCTCCGTGGTTGGCGGTCTGGCGCATCCGTTCGTGGAGGGCGTCGCTGCGCGTGAGGAGCGCGCCGCCGTCGCCGTAGGCTCCGAGGTTTTTT
>JBCDFF010000227.1:0-7120 GCA_039178415.1 Bacteroidota bacterium | reverse complement strand
GCGGCACCAGCAGCGTGTCCGTCCCAGCGAGCGTCGCACCTCGCGCGACCGTCGACTCGCCCGCGGCGGCCGTGCCGCCGAGGCCCATCGCGCTTCCAAGCACCACCACCGCCGCCACGAGAGCACACCAGAGGCCCGTCAAACGCATGGACGGACGGATCGGCGGGGCAAAGGACATGGACGGCGGCACGGTGGAGGGGAAACGTTCAGACGCGTGACAAAAAGCACGCCTATTTCGACAGGTCGCGTACAGGGGCATCCCACCCATTTGGCACGCAGTTGCAGCCCTTCGGCTGTGCACCACAGCGGACGCCGCTATCCTCGGGGCTGCACACCGAGCGCACCCGCACCCACGGCTGGTGCCCCGACGCGGCCTACCCGAGTTCGACGACCGTGACGCCCGCGCCGCCTTGGTTCCACGCCGCCTCGCTGACGCCGGCCACGTCGCGGCGCTGCTGGAGGTGACGCTGGATGGCGATCCGTAGCGCGCCTGTGCCCTTGCCGTGCAGGACCTCCACGCTCGGCAGCCCGGCCGCGAGCGCCTCGTCCACGAGCCGGTCGACCTCGGGCAGCGCCTCCTCGACGCGTTGCCCGCGCAGGTCGATGCGGGTGCGGGCGTGGATGGCGGGGAGGTCGGCGCCAGCGCCACCGTTGCGGTCCGACTTCGGCGTGCGGACCTCGACGCGCTGCTCGCGGGGACCGCCGACCTTCGTGAGCCGCTTTGTCTTCACGCGCGTCTTGAGCGCCCCGAGCGCCACGAGCGCTTCGCGGTCGCCTAACTCCAGCACCTCGCCGACGGCTCCCGCCCCGTCGATGCGCACCTGGTCGCCCTCGCGAATCGGCCCGGCGACGGCAGGCAGCGCGGTCTCCTTCTGAGCGCGCTTCCTGCGCGTGCGCTGCCGCTGCTCGACCTGCTGCTGCTTCTTGCGGACGGTGCGCTTGAGCTTCTCGATGTCGGCGCGGACCTCCTTCGTGGTCGCCTTCGCGGCTTCGGCCTCTTTGATCTCGCGCACGGCCCGCTCGATGCGCGCGTTGGCGTCCTTGACGATCTGGTCGGCCTGCGCGATCGCCTCGGCGCGGTAGGCGTCCTTGCGCGCGCGGAGTTGTTCGAGGAGGTCGTCGTACTTCTTGCGCACCGACTCGGCCTCCTTCGCGCGCGTTTCGGCTTCCTCGACGCGTGACTCGGCCTCCTGCGCCCGCGCCTCGAACGTCGCGATGAGTTCTTCGAGCGAGGCCTTGCCCTCGCCGACGAGCGCCCGCGCCCGCCCGATCGTAGCGCCGTCGAGCCCGACCCGCGCGGCGATGTCGAAGGCGTAGGACGACCCCGGGATGCCTGCCTGGAAGCGATACGTCGGGGCGAGCGTGGCGCGGTCGAACTGCATCGAGCCGTTCTCGACGCCCGGTGTGTTGTGCGCGAACGCCTTGAGCGTGCCGTGGTGCGTGGTCGCGATGGTGCGGGCACCGCGTTCGTGGAGCCCTTCGAGCACCGCCTGTGCGAGCGCGCCGCCCTCGGCCGGGTCGGTGCCGGTCCCCGCCTCGTCGATGAGGACGAGCGAGCGCGGCCCGGCGTCCGCGAGCATCGTGCGGATGTTGGTGAGGTGCGAGGTGAACGTCGAGAGGTCCTCCTCCATCGACTGCTGGTCGCCGATATCGACATAGAGCCGGTCGAGGAGCGGGAAGCTGCTGCCGGCGTCGCACGGGACGGGCAGGCCGTGCGCCACCATGAGCGCGAGCACGCCGACGGTCTTCATCGCCACCGACTTGCCGCCCGCGTTGGGACCGGTGATGACGAGCGTGTGATACGCGTCGTCCTCGTCCATTGGGTCGCCGAGGTTAAGATCGAGCGGGACGACCGCGCGCAGTTGGATCGCCGCTTTCTCGGCGGCGGTCTCCGCGTTCTGGCGCTTCCGTGCGGCCTCGTTCTGGAAGTGCAGGAGCAGCACGGGGTTGCGCCCGCGCACGATGCGAAGGTGGCCGTCGTCGTTGAGCGCCGGGACGAGCGCACCGAGGTCGCCTGCAAGCCGCCCGCGTGCGGCGTAGGCGTCCAACTGCGCGTAGGCGTCGAGGCTCGGGGCGAGATCCTCTCGGCGGCTGCGGAGGTGGGCGGTCGCCTCGCGGAGGATGCGCTCGATCTCGCGGCGGCGCGCGGCTTCGAGCTCGCGGACCTCGTTGTTGAGGTCAAGCGCCGCAGCAGGCTCGATGTAGACCGTCTGCCCGGACGCCGAGACGTCGTGGACGAAGCCCTGCACCTTGCGCTTGGCCTCGGCGCGGACGGGGATCACGGCGCGCCCGCCGCGGATCGTCGGCTGGTCTTCGGTCGCGTAGCCTTTCGCGACGGCGTCGCGGAGCGCCCTGAGCACGCTGTTGCGGAGTTGCTCGCTGCGCGCGTTGATCTGCCGCGTGAGCTTCTGCAACTCGGCTGAGGCGTCGTCGCGGAGCTGCCCGCGCTCGTCGACGATTCGGCTGAGGTGCTTTTCCAACTCGCTCTGCGGCACGATGGCCTCGGCGACCCCCCAGAGGTCAGGGTACTTCGCCTTCCGCGTCCGCAGATACCCGTGCAACCGCCGCAGCGTGACGAGCGCGTTGAGCGCGAGCGACAGGTCCTCGGCGTCCACGACCGCCCCCTTCGGCGCGATGCGCTTGAGCAGCGGGCGCAGGTCGGCCACGCCCGCCATCGGCAGCGGGTCGTCGAAGCCGAGCACGTCCCGCATCTGTCCGACGCGTGTCAGTTCCTGCTCCACCCAGGTGCGGTCCGACGACGGCGCGAGGTCAGCGAGCACGGCGCGGCCTAGCTCCGACTGCGCGTAGCCGTCGAGGCGGGCGCGGAGCATGTCGAACCCAAGCCGGTCGGCAGCGTCGGGGGGGTACAGTTGCACGGTGCGGTGGTGAAACGTGGCTCACCCCCTGATCTCGCGCTGCTCGATCTGTCCCCCTCGCGAGCGAGGGGGACAGCTTGGCCGCCGTTCAGGCGCGTCAAGCAGGGGGTGAAGGTGAATAGCCCTTGTCAACCCGCGAAGCACGTGCTGGGTTGCGATCACCCCCAGAGCATGGATGAGTTGGCTCCCTGACGGCGCAGCGTCGCCTTCAGTTCTTGGAGCCGGACCAAGTCGTCTTTGTCGAACCACCCGCGCTCCACCCCGGAGGTGCGCCACCGCTCGTCGCGTTCCGAGGCCACCTGCCGCCAGTGCGCTTCCACGCGCTCGATCTCGCGCAACAACGCTTCGTCGGGATGGCGCTGACGGAGCAGTTCGGCGGCCGTGAGCGCAAGCAGCGCTGATCGGTCGCGGAGCACACGCCGGAGAGCAGGCAACACGTCGGGGCCACGCGCGCTTGCCAATCCACGCAGGGCCAGCATCCGGACGCGACACCGTGACGATTGCGCCGCGAACGCCAGCATCCGCGCGGTATCGTCGCGCCGCCACGCAGCGACGTGGCGCGCCTGGATGTAGGCTGGCCACCATCGCAGCAAGGCATCGCGCAGCCGTTCCATCCGCCTACGGACCTACGGACACACCGTCCACTGACACACTGTCCACTGGCGCATCGACCTACCCGATGGTGCTGTGGTCGCCGATGTTGGCGGCACCCGCGAAGCCGTGCACGTGGGCGTAGTGCCCCACGACCGAGTCGTCGAGCGAAGAGCCTGCGACGTGGGCGTGGCCGAAGACGATGGTGTTCTTGACGACGGAGCCCTCGACGACCGCGCCGCCGTGGATGGCCGCATACGGCCCGACGGTCGAGCCGCGCACGACAGCATCAGGGCCGATGTAGACCGGCTCGATGAGCACGCAGTCCTCGACGGTGCCCGCCTTCTCGGCGCGCCGCTCCTTGTCGAGGATCACCTTCGAGGTGTCCTTGATCGCCGGGATGGTGCCGCAGTCGAGCCACTCGGAGACGGAGGCTGTCTTAAAGACCTGGCCGTTCTTGAGCATCCGGTCGAGAGCGTCCGTGAGCTGGTACTCGCTGCCGTGGCCGGTGATGTTCTGGTCGATGATATAGTCGATCTCGCGCTTGAGCGCGTCGCCCTCCTTGATGTAGTAGATGCCGATGATGGCGTCGTTCGAGATCGGCTCGGAGGGCTTCTCGACGAAGTCGGTGATCTCGCCCGCGTCGTTTTTGACGACCACGCCGAAGCGGCTCGGGTCCTCGACGTGCTTGACCCAGAGGACGGCGTCCGCGTCGAGGCTGGGCGACTCGTCCATGTAGAAGAGCGTGTCGGCGAAGACGATGATGCACTCGCCCGCGAGGTGCTCCTCGGCCATCGCGACGGCGTGGGCGGTGCCGAGAGCCTTCGCTTGCACGCCGAAGTGCGGGACGATGCCGTGGCGCTCCGAGATATCGGCGAGCTGCGCGCGGACGGCGTCGCCGAAGTCGGGGCCGAGGATGAAGACCGCCTCGGTGATTGGCGTCGGGAGCGTCGCGGCGAACGTGTCGACGATGCGTTCGACCATCGTGGTGCCCGCGACCGGGAGCAGCGGCTTGGGCGTGACGTGGGTGTGCGGGCGGAGGCGGGTCCCGCGACCGGCCATCGGGATGATGAGCTTCATGGGGTGCGTGTCAAGTGTGCGGAGGAGGTGTGGCCGTTCGGTGGCGGTCGAACAGCGAAAAAGGTACGGTCATCAGCCGCCTGAGGTCGTTACGCTCCCGTAATGCTGCGGAGCGCCCACCATTCGCCTCGGCGCTGTCCTGCATCCAGGTCGGATCTTCGGGCGGCTGCGCGCGGAGTTGTCCCGAATTCGTCACGAGGGCGTCGGGCGCGTTACCCGGCCCGGAACTCGCTCGGCTTGCTTCCCGGTTGAACGCTCCATCCACGCAGGGGCCTCCAGACGGACCCGCCCCCGCTTTCCCCACCTCTCTGACGTTCCGAGAACGACCATGACTACGAACCTCCGACTCCTCCCGCTTCTGGCGCTCCTGGTGGCGCTCCCCTTCGCGCTGACCGGCTGCGAGTCGCTGAGCAACACCGGCAAAGGCGCTACCATCGGCGCCGGCGGCGGGGCCGTTGCCGGGGCCATCCTCGGCGAGATCCTAGGCGGCTCGCCTGCCAAGGGGGCCATCATTGGCGCGGCTGTCGGCGGCACCGCTGGCGCCGTCATCGGCAGCCGCATCGAGGAGCAGGCCGAGGAGCTCGACGAAGAGCTCGAAAGCGCCTCCGTCGAGCCGGTCTACGACGCTGAGGGCAACGCGGCCGGCATCCAGCTGGTCTTCGACAACGCGCTCCTGTTCGACGTCGGCCGGTCGACGCTGCGCCCCTCGGTGCAGGCCGACCTGCGCGACCTCGCCGCCTCGATGCAGCAGTACGCCGACCACGACGCGGTGATCGTCGGCCACGCCTCCACCGATGGCTCGGACGACCTCAACCAGCGTCTCTCCGAAGACCGCGCTGCTGCCGTGCAGGGCTTCCTGCGCAGCCAGGGCGTCTCCGTCAACCGCCTCGAAGCCTTCGGGCTAGGTGAGGACCAGCCGCTCGCGGGCATCCCTGGCGAGAGCCCGGAGAACCGCCGCGTCGAGATCTCGCTCTACCCCAACCCCAACTACGTCCAGCAGGTCCAGCAGCAGCAGGGCGGCTGAGCCCATCCCCACACATCGGGCGCCCCGTAAGGCGACCCGCGAAGCGCCGCGCCGGACCCCTCCCGGCGCGGCGTTTTTTCGGTTCTTGCTTTTTCTAGACTCCTATTCGTCCCAGAAAACCCATTCGCCTTAACTTTCATTACGCCAACCAATTCTCTACCTCAAGCAATCATTAGCACTCAATCCTATGCACTAACACTATAGACCATTACGTTTTCAGTGAAAGATCATCTGCCCTACTCCAACACATGGCTTTCACCTATCAGATTGACCCGGAAAAACGCGCGGTCTTTCTTCGTTACTCCGATACGGTAGACGGCGCCGAACACGAGCGCGGCATCGAGACGGTCCTCGCCGACCCCGCGTGGCAACTCGGCTTCGACTGGCTCATCGACATGCGTGCGATCCGGGCGCTTATCATCACGCCGGAGGACATGAACCAGATGCGGGCACGAAGGCGCGCGCTCCATGACGCCCGAAGCTCCGCCCGCACGGCGCTCGTCATGCGTCCCGTCGACGAGGAGATCGCCGTGCTCTATGCGACGCTCGTCAAGCGCGACCTCCCCCCCGGCGTCAAGCGCGACGTGCGGGTGTTCCTGCACCTCAACGATGCGCGTGCCTGGCTGGGGCTGGATGCTGCCCCTTCCCCCATCTGAGCGCGGACCGGTTCCAAGCGCGGCCGGGATGCTGGCCTCGGCCCACCGGCTCGCCAACCGCCTCGGCGCGGGCCGCACGGCGCTCCTTGTCCGGGAGGAGGACTACGAGATCGCGGCGCTCTACCTCGTCCAACTCACGCGACAAGTGGAGGCCGCTGGCCTTCCGAGCACCCGAACCGATCGGGCATTCAAGGACTCGGCGACGGCGGAGGCGTGGCTGGCCGAGGTGCAGCCGTCTCCTCGGTCTGCACCCGCGACGCTGTGACGCCCGACGCCGTGACGGGCTGCGGCGGCTTGGGCTCGCCGAACCAGCGCGGCGGGTCGTGCCCGTGCCCGCCCCACGGCGCGCAGCGCAGGATGCGCCATACGGCGAGGATGGTGCCCCGCACAAAGCCGTACTCCCGCAGCGCGATCAGGGCATACTCGGAGCACGTCGGCGTGTACCGGCACGATGGCGGCGTGAGCGGCGAGATCGCGACCTGGTAGAACCGCACCACGCCCATCAATAGCAACCGCGGCAGCCGCCACAGTGTGCGTGCGGCGCGGCGCAGAAGCGAGGAAGAGGCGTTCTGTGTCATCGATTCGGAGCGTGGTGGACCTCGCCAACGCGCCACCCCCTGATCTCGCTCCGCTCGATCTGTCCCCCTCGAAATCGAGGGGGACAGTTTTCCGACCCTTCACGGGGAGGGAAACAGAGGGTGCGTCGGGTGCGGTCCGCTCCACCACGTCCACACCTTCACACGTCCACACGTTCAGACCGAGCGCCCGCGAGCTTCGGCTTCAGGATGTGCACCAGCGCCGGGAGCAGAACGAGGTCGGCGAGGACGGCCATGAAGATCGTCAGCCCGACGAGGCCGCCGAGGTAGTCCGTGCTCTGGAAAACGCTCGGTCTG
>JBCDFF010000226.1:0-7142 GCA_039178415.1 Bacteroidota bacterium | reverse complement strand
GATCCTGTCGAGCCTCGCCTCGCAGTGCGACCACGTGGACCACGTCCGGACGCAGCTGCCGTATGCGCTGCTCGTCGGCGGTGCGGCGTGGTTGCTGTGCGCGCTGCCCGTCGGCTTCGGCGTGCCGTGGTGGGTGATGCTGCCGATCAGCGCGGTGCTGCTCGTGGTCATCCTGCGCATCGTGGGCCAGCCGGTGGACAACGTGCCTGAGCCGATGGGGGCGTAACGCGACAGCGAAGAAAAACGGCGTGCTTCTTGAGCGTGTAGGGCGCGCACAGCCTCATGGCTCCGCGGAGGCACAGACGGAGTCGTTTCGGAGGCTGCAGGAGACATTTTCTCTGCCTTCCGCTGTCGCCCCTCGCCATGCCTGCCTGCCTGTTAGCACTACTACTCGTCGCTCTGTTCGCCCCGTCCGCGGCGGCCCAACCCGCTGTGCCGCAGCTCCCGCTGCTCTATTCGCTTGCGCCTGTGGACGGCATGCCGTCCGCCGAGGACGTGCAGCGCTACGTCGGGATTCCCGTGAAGGGCATCGGTGATGTCGATGGAGACGAGCTGCCCGATCTGCTGGTGGGTGCAGCCTACGGCACCGCCGCAGAAAACGCCGAAGAGCGGCTTGCGCTACGGTCCTACGTCGTCAGCGGTGCGGACGGACGGGTGCTCCACACCCTGCAGCCCGATCCCGCTGGCTTTGATCGCCAGTCCTACTACGAGCCCCACGGTCAGGGCCTGGCACCAGCGGGTGACCTCGACGGGGACGGTATGCCCGATGTCATCCAGGGTGATCCCACGTTTCGACAAGATGGCGCGGAGGTCGGCACCGCCGTGGCGTTCAGCGGTGCGTCCGGCGCGGTGCTGCGGCGCTATGTATCGCCCACCGCGCAAGAAGACGGGCGCTTCGGCGAGGCCGTCGCCACGCTGGGCGACCTCGACGGCGGCGGCACGCCCGATCTCGCCATCAGCGCGCGGTTTGAGGTGAACCGAGAGCCGCAGTTCAGTGTTGGGCGCGTCCACGTGCTGCGCGGCGAAGACGGAAGCACGATCTGCACAGCCCAGTCTCCGACGCGAACTGCCAGCTTTGCCTCGTCGATCTCGACCGCCGATGTGAACGCCGACGGCACGCCCGACCTCATCGTCGGAGACAGCCAGACCCGCGGGGTCCTGACGGAGAGCGCCACCGGGATGGCCTACGCCTTCGACGGGCGGGACTGCTCGCTCGTGCGGCAATTTCCACTGGTATGGCCTGGTGCTTGGAGCATGATCATGACCGTGGAAGGCCTCGGCGATGTCAACGGCGACGGGCACGAGGACATCGCCATCGGCACGCCGTATGTCCAGGCGGTGAACCGCGAGGACGCCGTGGGGACGGTCCACGTGTTCAGCGGACTGACCGGAACGCGCCTCTACACCATCGCGCCGCCGAACGACAGCGAGGGCGTAGACGGGTTTGGCTACGCGCTCGCTCCCATCGCAGATGCGGATGGGGATGGAAGTCCTGACGTGCTCGTGAGCACGCCGAACGGAGCCGGACGGGGCATCGGCGAAGGCTATGTGTTCCGTGGGAGCGATGGAGCCATGCTTGCCACCTTCGCGGCACCGGACGACGCAGGCCCCGCCTTCGGAATCGGGGTGGCCTCGGCGGGTGACCTCAACGGCGATGGGCTTGACGAGGTGATCGTCGGCTCGTTCGACGGCGCGTACGTGTTCGGGAGTGTGCGCACGGTAGCCGAGGAAGTCGCCCCCCCAACCCTGGAACGTGCCCTCGACGCCGCCTACCCGAATCCCTTTGCCCGCACCACCACGCTGACCTTCGACGTGCCCGACGCCGGAGTGGTGCGGCTGGTTGTGTACGACGCGCTCGGTCGCGAGGTCGCGGTGCTCGCCGACGGTCCGCACGCAGCAGGCTCGCATACGCTGCGCTTCGACGGGGGAGCGCTGCCGAGTGGGGTCTACGTCGCCCAGTTGGTGCACGGCGACCGGATGGACACACGACGCCTCGTGCTCGCGCGGTAGGCTCGGCGTAGGTTTGGGAGCAGCCACCACCTCCCGCCATGTCTGACCTCGCCCCGCCTTCCATTGCCCACCGACTCGACGCGGTCGAGCGCTACGACTTCCGCGCGCTGCACCCGCGCCTCGCCTACGGGACGGCGTCGGACCGCTACGCCGCGTGGATCGGGCAAGTCTATCCGGAGACATGGGAGGCTGAGGTGGCGACGCGGGCGAAGAAGCTCGGCGGCGCGTCGTTCGAGGAGCGCCTGCTGCCGATCTCGTCGGTGGTGGACTACTTCCAGCATTTTGGCGTCCTCGAACTCGACTTCACGTTCTACCGCCCGCTCGTCACCCCCGACGGCGAGCCGTCGCCCAACTACCACGTCCTCCGGCAGTACGCCGAGCACGCGCCCGATGACGCGCTTTTCTTGCTCAAGGCCCCGCAGCAGTTCGCCGCGCGTGTGCTCCGGCGCAAGGGTGGCTTCGTCGAGAACGAGACCTACCTCCACCCGGCCGGCTTCGAGCACCAGTTCGCCGAGCCTGCGTTCGACCTGCTTGGCGAGCGGCTCGCGGGCATCATCTTCGAGCAGGAGTACGCCCGCGTGCGCGAGTCGCCCGAGCCCGAGGCGTTCGTGGCCGAGCTGGACCGCTTCTTCGCCGAGGTGCCGCCGCTGCCCTACCACCTCGAAGTGCGCTCGCCGCACCTGCTCACGCCGCTCTATGCCGACTGGCTGGCTGCGAATGGCCTCGGCTTCGTGTTTAGCCATTGGACCTGGCTCCCGTCGATCCAGGCGCAGTGGCGGCTCGTCGGCGAGCGCTTCACCTCCGGCGACGGCGAGGCGATCCTGAGGCTCCTGAACCCGCGCGAGATGAAGTACGCCGCCGCGTTCGCGCACGCCTACCCATTCACCGACGCGGTGCCTGCGCTCGCACAGACGGCGCAGGCGCGCACGATGATCAACGAGGCCACCGCGCTCGCCTACAAGGCCATTGAGCAGGGCGTGACGCTGTTCACTATCGCCAACAACCGCGCTTGGGGCAACTCGCCCAAGCTGGCGCAGGCGCTCAGCCGCCGCTTCCTCGACTTCGCCGAGCGCTACGGGGTGTGAGGGTGTGCAGGTATGAACGTGGGCACGCAGCCGGGAGGACACCCACTCAATCTCCACGGCGGTCGCTGGGGGAGGCGGGCCGATTCAAGGTGACGCTGTCGCGTTGAGGCGTGACACGAAGGCGGCGGGGTCGGCGGGGGAGATCACGATGGGCTTGTCGCCAAACTTCAACACGACCGTGTTCTCGGCGTCGGTGACGTAGGCCAGGTAGGAGCCCAGCGTCTCGTTGCGGAAGTAGCCGACGAAACCAAAGAGGCCGCCGATGCCGAAGGTGCGGACCGAGCCGAGCGTGGCGTAAGGGGCGAGGTCCGCGGACGTGAGATCCGCAAGCTGGTAGCGGGTAGCCCAGCCGAAGCGGTGCACGTAGAGCGTGTCGTCGGAGAGGCTGTAGCCGCGCACGCCCAGGCCGAGCGAGAGGAGCAAGATGACCAGGGCGATGATCGTGCCGATGGTGCCTGCTGTGATCGAGACGCCGACGAGGATAGCGACGAAGACCGTCGTGAGCACCTTGAGTTTGGTGCCCCAGGACGCAGGGAAGTGATACATCGGAGCCGGATCAAATGGAACGTACCTCCGCAGACGAGTCCAGGCGTGCGGGGTTGCACTCCCTCCCAGCGGGCACGCCCAGGCCGCGCGCGCGATCAGTGCGCCGCGCCGAACACCGAGCGCCAGGGGATCACAAACGGGAGCACCACAACCCAGACCGCGAAGAACGAAGCGATGCCGCTCGGGACCGGGCGCCCAGCCTGCCATGCGGGGGCCGCGAAGAAGGCCAGCCACAGCGCCTTGTAGCAGAGCTGCACCAGGAGCACCGGGGCCATCCGGGTCGGCCAAACGAGGCCTGCGACTGAGAGCAGCGCGACCGTGCACCAGAACGCGCCCGTGACGCCCATCGCCGAGCCCGGCGAGGAGGTGCCCTCGAACACGGAGCGGACAGCGGCACTGGGTCTGAACAGCGCAGACGTACCGACGAGGCCTGCGACCACGATGTTCGCGCCGTAGACTACCCGCATTCCAAGCTCGCCCATCATGCCGATCGCCCCGTCCTAGCTCGTGAGCAGCCGCTGGACGACGGCTTCGAGGTCGTCGAGTTTGAAGGGCTTCTTGACCACCACGTCGACGTGCTCGGAGCGGTCTTCGGCGTCGGTGTCGCCCGTGAGGAGGATAATCGGCTGGCGCGGGTGGTGCTGGCGGATGCGGAAGGCCAGTTCGCGCCCGCTCATCTCGGGCATCGAGAGGTCGGTGAGCACGAGGTCGTAGGGCTGGTCGGCGATGAGCGAGAGCGCCTTCTCGCCGTCCTCGGCCTCGTCGACCTCGTGGCCCTTGAGGCGGAGGAGGCGGCCGGTGACGGAGCGCACCATCTCCTCGTCGTCCACGACGAGCAGGCGGCCCGCCTTCGCTTCGGTTGGGTGGAACGTGGGCTCGGGCGGCGCGGCCGGGATCGGCGCGGTGCGCTCCGTGGCGACAGGGAAGGTGAGCGTGAACCGAGTGCCCTCGCCCGCCGCGCTCGTCACCTCGATGGTGCCCTCGTGCTCCTGCACGATGCCGTAGGAGACGGTGAGCCCCATGCCGGTGCCCTTGTCGCCCTTCGTGGTGAAGAGCGGCTCGAAGATGCGCGACCGCACGTCCTCGGGCATGCCGTTGCCGTTGTCGCGCACCTCGGCCACGACGCCGCGCGCCTCGTCCACGTAGGTCCGCACGGTGATCGTTCCGCCCTGCGGCATCGCTTGGACGGCGTTGAGCACGAGGTTGGCGAACACCTCGCGCAGCTCCGTGCCCGAGCCCGCAATCACGGGCAATTCGGCGAGCTGCTTCCGTGTGCGGATGAGGATGCCCTGGCGGCGCGGCTCGTTGTACCAGTAGGGCCGCGTGAGCGCGAGCACCTCCTCGATAAGCTCGGAGAGGTCGATCTGCTCGAAGCGCTCCTGCTTCTCGTGGCGGATGTACTGCTGGATCTTCTTGACGAGCACGGCCCCGTCGAGGGCGGCGCGCTCGATGGTCTTGAGCTGGCCGACGGCGTCGGCGGCGAGGGAGCCGTGGCCGCCGAAGAGGTTTGTCAGGTCGCCGCGCAGCAGCTCTGTGTGGCCGAGGATCGACGTGAGCAGGTTGTTGAAGTCGTGCGCGATGCCCATCGCCATCTGGCCGAGCATCTCCATGCGGCGGCGGCGCGTCTGCTCGGTCGCCCAGCTGACCGGCTCCTGCAGCACCTCGCCCGTGACCATGACCGAGAGGTTGCCTGCCTGCTGATCCGGCAGGAAGATCGGCAGGAAGTTGAGCAGCACCGGGACCGGGAGGTCGCGCTTGTGCTTGTCGACGAGGAAGACCTGGTTGGTGACGAGGCCGCCCGACGCGGCTTCGCTGAGGTACTCCTTGGCGAAGCGCGCGTCTTCGTCGTTCATGGCGGCCCACAGCTCGTCCGTGCCGAGGATCGACCCCCACGCGGTGTTGCAGTGGAGGCGGGTTCCGTCGGGCGCGCAGGTCGCGTAGAGGAGCTCAGGAGCGAGAAGTGGGAGAACGTCCGTTAACTCGGATGTCATCGCGGAGGGTGGCGTGGTGAGAAGGCCGCGGTGCCAACGAGTGAGTGAGTGCCAGGCAGTATACGCCCGGTTTGTCCGGCGGCAAGGTCCCGGCTGGCAGTCTCACGAATTATGCAGACGCCGCGCTCGGCGTGCTGCTCGGCGTGTCGCCTGGGGGACTGTTGTATTGCACGGCGAGCAGGGTGAGGTCGTCGGCCTGGGGAGCCCCGCTGGAGAACGACTCCACGGCGCGGAGCAGGTGCCGGATGACCTCGGCGGGCGAGCGGTCGGGCAGCGCGTCGAGGCTGTCGGTGAGGCGCGTCTCCTCGAACTGCGTGCCGCTCGTGTCCACGGCTTCGGTGAGGCCGTCGGTGTAGAGCAGCAGCGTGTCGCCGGGCTCAAGCGTGACGCTGCTCGACGCGTAGGCGAAGTCGCCCGTGAGACACAGCCCGAGGCCGCGCGCGCAGTGGCACGACTCCTGCGTGCCGTTCTGGCGCAGCACGACGGGGTGGTGGTGCCCAGCGTTGGAGAGCGCTACCTCGCCCGAGTGCAGGTCAAGCACGCCGTAGACGAGCGTGACGAACATGTGCTTCATGCTCTCGGGGTAGAGCACGCGGTTGGCGTGGCGGATCACCTCGTGCGGGGGGAGCCCCTGGAGCGCCGTCGCGCGGAGCATCGTGCGGGTGATCGCCATGAAGAGCGCCGCGCCGACGCCCTTGCCCGACACGTCGCCGATGACGAAGCCGAGGCGCTGCTGCTCGGCGTCGTCGGCGTCGATGAGGAAGCAGTCGTAGAAGTCGCCGCCGACCTCCTGGGCGGGGAGCATGGTCGCGTAGAGGTCGAACTCGTCGCGCGCCGGGAACGCTGGGGTGGCGGCTGGGAGCATCGAGAGCTGAATGCGGCTCGCGATCTCGAGTTCGCGGTGGAGGACGCTCAGTTGCCGCCGGAGCTGGTCGGCCTGGCGCAGCTTGTCGAGCTCCTCGTGCGCCTTGTTGACGATGAGCGCAAGGTCCTCGAAGTTGATCGGCTTCGTGACGAAGTCGAACGCGCCGCGGTTCATCGCCGTGCGGATGTTGGCCATGTCGCCGTAGGCCGAGACGATGACGACCTTGAGCGCGCGGTCGAGCTCGCGGAGCTTGCCGAGGAGCGTCAGCCCGTCCATGCGCGGCATGTTGATGTCCGAGAGGACGAGCTCGATCCGGGGGTCGGCCTCGACGGCCGCGAGCGCCTCGACGCCGTCGCCCGCGAAGGTGAGCGCGAGCCGCCCGTCGCGCACCTGCCGCCGGAACTTGTGCCGCATGAGCAGCTCCAGGTCCGGCTCGTCATCGACGACGAGGACGTGGATCGGGACCGGCGGCGGCTCGGGCATGCGGGGCTTGCGTGTGGGCGTGTGAGAATCGCCGGGGCGGCGTGTGGGCGTGTGAGAATCGCCGGGGCGGCGTGTGGGCGTGTGGGCGTGTGGGCGTGTGGGCGTGTGGGCGTGTGGGCGTGTGGGCGTGTGGGCGTGTGGGCGTGTGGGCGTGTGGGCGTG
>JBCDFF010000225.1:0-7268 GCA_039178415.1 Bacteroidota bacterium | reverse complement strand
CGCCGTGAACGCCGCGACATTCGTCGTGCCGTCGGCGAGCGTGATGTCGACGATGTACTCACCCGGCGGGACGATCGTGTAGTCCGTGATGCCTTGGTAGGGAGCATCGTCAGCGAGGGCGATCTTGGTGCCGCGCACGAGTGCGTCGACGGTGGGTGCGTTCGGCGAGCCGTGCACCACGCTCACGCCCACCTCGTTCATCGAGCCGGTCTGGATGAGGGCCCCTTCCCGAGGCAGCAGCGTGAAGTCGGTGCTGATATTCTCCGGGTTCTCGGGAAGCCCGTCCGAGAGTACGCCCGTGGCGATGAGCTGGTAGTTGACCAGCGGATCGAGGGTGAACGGGAACGCGGCACCGTCGGCAATCGCGCCACCTTCGGGCACCACCGTCACGATGATCTCCTCACCTGCCGGAAGCGGGAGGAAGCCCGTCGCGCCGCGGAAAGGCACGCCCGGAAGCGTTGGGTCGTCTCCTTCCTGGCCGTTGATGTAGATGTCTACGGTGGCCGCGGCTGGATCGGGGCTGTTGTGGATCACCTGCACGTTGGCCGTGGCTGCGGGCAGCAGCGTGCTTGTGCCGTCGGGGAAGACCGCCAGCAGCCCAAAGCCGGGCAGTCCCGGGTTATCGCCGAGGAAGCCCGAAGCCAGCACCGTGAGGGCACCGCCTGCAGCGCCAGACAGCGGGGCGACCGCCGAGAACACCACGTCTGGAGAGCCGGCTCCCGTGACGTCGATGATGTAGGTGTCCGGCGCGACGCCGAGGTAGCCCGTGATGCCGGTGTAGGGTGCGTTCGGGAAGAGGGTCCCCACACCGCGTGCGTTCACGTCTACCGAGGGCGCGTTCGGCGAGCCATGGACGACGTTGAAGTCGACCTGCATCGGGTCGCCCGACGTGATCTGGGCGTCTGCCGCGACCAGCAGCGTGAAGTCGGTGCTGATGCTCTCCGGGTTGCCGGGAAGGTCATCGCCGAGGACGCCCGTCGCGATCAGCTGCGTGTTGCCGCCGTTGAGGACGTAGGTGTTCTGGAAGACGAATTCGTCCACGCTTTCGGAGTCGCCCGGCGCGATGGAGACGGTCAGGTCGACGCCCGCAGGGAGGTTGAGGAAGCCCGTCGCGCGGCGGAAGGGCACGTCGGCGAGCGCAGGCGCATCGTCTGGACCGGCGTTGATGTAGATGTCCACGACGGCCGCGGCGGGGTCTGGGCTATTGTGGATCACCTGGGTCGGGGCACTCAGGTCGCCGATCTGGATCGGCAGAAGCTGGTAGCCGGCGGCTGGGTCGCTGAAGTCGAACTGGGCCACCACGGCCGTGACGGTGACCGCACCCGTCGGGATGCCGGTGCCATCCCGGTCGGTGTTGTCGGCGTTGCCGATGCGCAGGGTGAGCGCCCCGGTGCCGTCGTCGGCGCTGTAGTTGGTGGCCGCGGCGAAGGTGCCGCCCACGCCACCGTCGATGGTGGCACCGGTGACGCGTACGAGTTCGCCTTCAAAGTCTTCGCCGCTCGCGGCGAGGTCGGCGAGCGTGGCCGGCTGTGGCTGTGGCGCGGTCGACTGGCCTCGCACCTCGTAGGCGGTGAGGTCTCCGTCGTTGATCTGGAAGAGCTGGCGGAACTCGCTCGTGGTGCCGGTGATGCGAACGACGGTGCCAGGCCCGATGTCGCCGTCGGCGATGTCGTCGAAGAAGTCACCGCTCGGCTGGCGGACCGTGATGCCGGCGGTGCCATCCTGGAGGTAGGCAAACTGGCCGAGTGCCCGGCTCACGGTGCCCTCGATGGTCACCTCCATGCCGGTGCCCATCGCGCGGGCGTCAGCAATCGGGATGACGTTGGCCAGGGGTAGGACCTGCCCGCGCACTTCGCCCGTCGGGTTATCGACGCTGTGGACGTTAACGTAGTAGCCGCCTGCATTGAGACGGTCAATCTGCTCCTGGGTGAGTTCGAAGGTGTTGCTGCCAGCCTGGAACTGGCCGCTGCGCTGCTGGGCACCGAGCGTCGGGTTGAGGACGATGTCCACCGGGCCGTTTTCCGTCGGCCCACCGATGTGGAGGTGGGCACCGATTTCGGTATTGTAGGCGCTTTCGAGGTTCCGGAAGCTGCCCGTCACCACGAGGGTGGTGCCGTTGAGCCGGAGGTCGACGCTTCCGGTGGCACCCGACTCGACAGCGGGGACCTCGTTGCTGCCCGATAGGATGGCGTTGTAGTCGAAGGTCTGGGCGAGCGCAGCGGGCGCGAAGGCGACCAGCGCGGCGAGCGCGAGGATGGAAGCAAGCCGTTGGAGGCCGCTCCCGGACGTAGCGGAAGTCATGGAAGAGAAGGGCGGATGTGAGAAGAGAAGGGCGATGACCCGGAGACACCGTCGCGCAGAGGGGACCGCCCCGCACCTCCGTGGAGGGCAAGAGCGGTAGGACGATGGCCCGCAGCCGAGTCGAGGTCCTTGCGACGCCACGAGACACGCGAGCGGTTCCGTGACGCCGATAAGGACGAGCACGTGAGGTACCCGCGCCGCCGACGGCATGACTACGGCCGCCCACCGAATTCTGGGCAGCGTCCCGGGCAACCCCCTTCTCGTTGCGGCGTACGTGCTCCGCATTTCCCCGCCCCTGATTCGGTCGCTCCACCCTCATGGCCCGCACGTTCAACGTCCCCGAGTTCTATCGCAGCGCGATCATCGGGCCGGTCAAGGCCGCCCGCCGCGCCACCGACCCGCTCAAGCGCGACCTCACCCCGTCGGTCCTCGACTTCGGCCCCGTCCGCTTCAAGATCGGCCGCCACTTCGGCTTCTGCTACGGCGTGGAGAACGCCATCGACATCGCCTACCGCGCGATCAACGAGCACCCGGACAAGGCCGCCAACGGGCAGATCTACCTCCTCTCGGAGATGATCCACAACCCGCACGTCAACGACGACCTCCAGGGCCGCGGCATCCGCTTCCTCCGCACCACGTCGGGCGAGCAACTCATCCCCTTCGAGACGCTCGGCCCCGACGACCTCGTCATCATCCCGGCGTTTGGCACCACGCGCGAGATCCAGGCGATCCTCGCCGAGCGCGGCGTGGACACGAAGGCCTTCGACACGACGTGCCCCTTCGTCACGAAGGTGTGGAAGAAGAGCGCTCAGATTGCGCGCCAGGACTATACCATTGTGGTCCACGGCAAGCGCTACCACGAGGAAACGCGTGCCACGTTCAGCCACGCCGAGGCCGGCGCGCCGGTCGTGGTCGTCCGCAACATGGAGGAGACCGAACGCCTCGCGCAGGTCA
Source organism: Bacteroidota bacterium (assembly GCA_039178415.1). GTDB lineage: Bacteria > Bacteroidota > Rhodothermia > Rhodothermales > Rubricoccaceae > JBCBEX01. The sequence goes on along the minus strand of JBCDFF010000225.1, from coordinate 4,013 downwards.
TCCGCGGCGAGCAGGACGCCGCGTTCTTCTTCGCCCAGTTCCCCGACCGCTACTCCGAGGGCTTCGACCCCGAGCGCGACCTCACGCGCATCGGCGTGGTCAACCAGACGACGATGCTCGCCACCGAGACGCAGGCCATCGCCGACTACCTCAAGCAGGCGATGGTCACACGCTACGGTGCCGACGCCATCGACGACCACTTTGCGGACACGTCGGACACGCTCTGCTACGCCACGAAGGAGAACCAGGATGCTACGAAGACGCTCATCGCCGCCGGGGCCGACCTCGCGATCGTGGTAGGCGGCTACAACTCGTCGAACACGAGCCACCTCGCCGAGCTGGCCGAGGAGGCGATGCCGACCTACTTCGTGAAGGGCCCCGAGGAACTGCATGGCCGCGACGAGATCGGGCACTTCCACTACGCCACGAAGACGTACCACACCACGCGCGGTTGGCTCCCGACCGACCTGGGCACGGCAGAAAGCCGCCCGCTCGACATCCTACTCGCCGCCGGAGCGTCGTGCCCCGACGCGCTCCTCGACGGCGTGATCCGCAAGGTGCTCGGCTGGTTCGAGGACGCGCGCAGCGTGGAGGAGGTGCTCGCGCCGTTCGAGGCGGATGCCGCCAAGGCCGAGGAAGCCGAGCAGCAGGCCAAGGCGCAAGCGAAAAAGCCCAAGAAGTCGCCCGGCAAGCCTGCAGGCAAGGCGACGAAGCCGGGGAAGCCAGCGGGTCGTCCCGTTGGGAAGCCGCCGGTAGCGAAGCCACCTGGCGCGAAGCCACCTGCGGCGAGACCGCCTAGCGCGAAGCCGCCCGGGGTCAAGCTGACCGGTGCAAAGCTGCCCAAGCCGGTCGGGCTGCCCACCGGCAAGGCCGGCCGTCCGCCTGGTCCACCGAAGCCGCCCGGTGCGCCGCCCGCGGGCCCGCCGCCGCAGAGCCGCCGCTCCGACGCCGAGGAGGCCCCGCGCCGCCGCCCTGCGCTCCCGCCGAACGCCGCGTAGGTTTTCGCAACTACTAAGCATTACGAGGTTTCCATGCCTGATACGATGACGCACGAAATGCGCGCCGCCGTTCACCGGCTCCAGGCCCTTCCCGCCGACGAGCAGGTCCGCATCGGCAACCAAATCAATGCCTACCTAACAAAGTTGGAGCGCCTCCGCGAGATGGTGCGTGAAGGGCTAGAGAGCGGTCCCGCGACGCCGCTCGACATGGAGGCGATCATCCGCCAAGGGAGAGCGCGTTGATGCAATGGCTCCTATGCTTGGCTGGTTTGCTTCTGTTGGTGGGATGTGAGCCTACAGAAGCCGAGCGCTACCGTCAGTGCGTAGATCTGTTCGAGCGCAACGAACCGGTGTACGATGTTGTATCCGTGGCTACTTGGCGCGTTGGTCCACTCCCATTTTTGACAACATCGAAAGCAGTTCGAGCCGTTTTAGGAGAGCCGGACAAAGCACAGTCTCCTGCCCCGGAAATTCAGTGGCTTTACTATGAGCAGCCTACCTCGACGTATACCGTACTGGCTGAGAGCCTCGCCTACCCGACCTATCTGGACCTCTCCAGTGATACCCTGGCTACCGAGGTAGGCGTTTTTTCGAAGCGAACTACGCTATCGGATGCAAGGCGCGCCTATCCCCAGTCCTACCGGTGTAGGGAGTTCACCCTCAACGAATACGGTGACCAGTACGAGACGCAATTGATCGTCTCCGACACAACAAGGAAGGCCGAGGTCGCCCTTTGGTTTCAAGGGGATAGGTTGGCAGCCGTCGGCGTGTATCACTATCGCCCTGGGCGAGTTCTTGTAAACAGCGGTGAGTAGAAGAAAGAGCAGGTTCCTGTTCTTTTGCCTTCTGCATTCATCCTTTTGCCTTCTCCTCCCCAAACCGCTCCGCAAGCGCCTCGTCTTTGACGCGCATCAGGTGGGCGTGGGCGGCGTCGGGGTCCGTGGGAACGTCGCCCCAGAAGAGTTCTTCCTTGATGGCACCGATGGCGGCCTTCTCGCGGCCTTGGAGCGTGCGGACGAGCGTCTCGAAGAGCGCGCCGCGCCGGAGCGCCTCGTCCTTCATCGCCATCATGTAAGCAAACGCCGCGTCGTGCTCGTTGGGGATGTCGCCGTCGAGGATGGCCTCGCGGATGTGCTCCTTCACGATGCCGACAGCTACGCCTTCGGTGACGCCGAGCGTCTCCATGATCTCGTAGCCGTCGACGGGCGGCTGGAAATTCCGCAGGCGGTCTTTGGCCTCAACCTCGGCGAACTTCGCCTCCACGCGGTCGAACGCGTTGAGGTAGCGGCGGACGCGACGCGGGTTCTTGCTCGTGATGTCGGCGCGGACGAGCCGCATGAGCGCGTCGATGCGGTCCCCGGCTTCGAAGAGCAGGCGGCGCACGGCGGAGTCGGTCACCTCGTCGTCCACGAGCGCAACGGGGCGGTGGTGCAGCCGGACGAGTTCGCGGACGTGCTCCAGGCGCTCGTCCATCGGCAGCTTCAGCGCGCGGAAGAGCTTTGGGATGCGCCGCGCGCCGCGGTCCTCGTGCCCGTGGAACGTCCAGCCCCGGCCCCGGATGAACCGCTTCGTGTCGGGCTTGGCGATGTCGTGGAAGAGCGCCGCCCAGCGCGTCCAGAGCGCGGCGCCCTCGGCGCGGTCCCCTGCGAGGCCTTGCTGCTGCTGCAGGTGCGCGAGGTTGTCGACGACTTCGAGCGTGTGGAAAAAGTTGTCCTTGTGCTTGTGCCCGCGCATCTCTTCGACGCCTGCGAGCGCGGTGAGGTCGGGCAGGATGCGGTCGAGGAGGCCCGTGTCGTAGAGGATCTTGAAGCCAACCGACGGTACCGGCGCGGCGAGGAGCTTCTGCAGTTCGTCCGTGATCCGCTCCTGGCTCACGATGGCGATGCGGTCGGCGTGCTGGCGCATGGCGGCGAGCGCGGCATCGTCCACGCGGAAGCCGAGCTGGGCGGCGAAGCGGGCCGCGCGCAGCATCCGCAGCGGGTCGTCGCTGAACGTCTCCGCCGGGTCGAGCGGCGTACGGAGGAGCCCGGCGGCGAGGTCGCTCAGACCACCAAACGGGTCCACCAGCTCACCAAACCGCCCGTCCTCATCCAGAGCGCCGTTGACGCACACCGCGAGCGCGTTGATCGTGAAGTCGCGCCGCCGCTGATCGTCGTCGAGCGTGCCGTCCTCCACGGCGGGCTTGCGCGACGAGCGGTCGTACGACTCCCGCCGCGCGCCGACGAACTCCAGCACGAGCGGCTCCTCGTCGGGCGCACCGCCGAACTGCTCCGGCGGCAGGTGCACGCCCGCCGTGCCGAAGCTGGCGTAGACGTGCGCCGTCCGCACCCCAACCTCCTTGGCGACGGCCTGTGCCCAGCGAATGCCGCTGCCCGACCCCACGCTCACGAAGTCGAGGTCGCTCGTGGCGCGCCCGAGCAGCGCGTCCCGCACCGCGCCGCCGACGCAGTAGGCCTCCAGGCCGAGGCGGTCGGCCACGGCACCGAGGCGGCGGAGTACGTCTTCGTAGGGCAGGGTCACGGTGAGGCGGTGAGGCGGTGAGGCGGTGAGGCGGTGAGGCGGTGAGGCGGTGAGGCGGTGAGGCGGTGAGGCGGTGAGGCGGTGAGGAAAGCTTACCAGGATAGGGCGCGTCCCCCTCCGGGCAATGGCCCCGTGCGGAATACGAGCAAAGTTCCGCCGTGCTCCCCTTCCTGCGCGGGTCTGGAATCCTGGCGGCGGCCTGCTGGTTCGACCACGCCCTGTCCCCTTTGCCTCATCCCGCTTCGTTGCCATGAGCGACGCCGACTCCCGCTCCGACGCGCCCGCTCCGCAGGTGCCTGATTCGCAGGTGCCTGATCCGCGGGCCGCCGCACAGCAGGCCGCCCGTGAGGCGGAGCGCGCGGCGCACTACGCGGCAGCGCTGGAAGCTGCCATCGACGCCACGTTCAAGGTGGAGACGCTCGGCCAGCGGGACACCCTAGATCCGCACGCGGAGGAGACGTGCTACGTCTACGCCACGCGTACGCTCTACCGCTG